>NZ_JAELTQ010000414.1 GCF_016428905.1 Dyella sp. ASV24
CCCCCCCCCCCCCCCCCCCCCCCCCCCCCCCCCCCCCCCCCCCCCCCCCCCCCCCCCCCCCCCCCCCCCCCCCCCCCCCCCCCCCCCCCCCCCCCCCCCCCCCCCCCCCCCCCCCCCCCCAACCCCCCCCCCCCCCCCCACACCACCACCATTCCAGCTTCGTCGGCAGCGTCAGATGTGTATAAGAGACAGGTCTGAAGGCGCATCGTCGCCAGCACTCGCCTCCGAAGGGACGAGATCGGCGGCATACGCATCGATCAAGGCGGCCAGTCGCGCATCCAGCAGGCGGCGTGCTTCGCCGTCTAGCTGGGCCGCGCGC
>NZ_JAELTQ010000415.1 GCF_016428905.1 Dyella sp. ASV24
GGCTAAGGACACCATTCGCTTCGAGCGCGTGCTGCCCGGTCCCATCGAACGTGTGTGGTCGTACCTCACCGAGTCGGACAAGCGCGGCCAATGGCTCGCCACCGGCGCGATGGAACAGCGCGTAGGCCTGTCTCTTATACACATCTCCGAGCCCACGAGACAGGACAGGCCATCGCGTATGCCGTCTTCTGCTGGAAAGGGGGGGGGGGGGGGGGGGGGGGGGGGGGGGGGGGGGGGGGGGGGGGGGGGGGGGGGGGGGGGGGGGGGGGGGGGGGGGGGGGGGGGGGGGGGGGGGGGGGGGGGGGGGGGGGGGGGGGGG
>NZ_JAELTQ010000416.1 GCF_016428905.1 Dyella sp. ASV24
GGGTCTCGCCTTCGCGCACGCGCACGTCGTGGTCGCCGCCTTTGTCGCGCAGCAGGGCCATGTGCAACGGCGGGGTGAGGATGATGCCGGTGAGCGACATGTCGCCCAGGCTGGCGCCACCGGAGGCGGCGTGCATCGTGGGCTTGCGGTCGTTGTTGAACAGCGGTTGCAGCCACACGGCGGAGAACTGCGCCAGCGGAATAGGTGGCGGCAGGCCCTGGTCGTGCGTGGGTGGCAGCGGCGCGGCGGGACGGGTTTCGCCCCAGGACACGCCACGGCCCACGCCCAGCAGCAGAGTCAGCAGCAGCGCGCCGAACA
>NZ_JAELTQ010000051.1 GCF_016428905.1 Dyella sp. ASV24
CGAACAGACTGCGCACACCGTCGAGCTCCAACCGGTCGCCGCGGATCGTCACCATCTGGAAGGTATCGGCGAAGCATGCGAGAAGTGCATTCAGTGCTTCTGAAGAGGCATCCCCCCGGAACCAGGTTTCGATCTGTTCGTGCAGCAGGATGATTTCGGCGGACGCTTGTTCAAGCGTGGTCATGGTCTGTTTCCAGGTGCGATGGTGAGGTAGGGGGAATGGGGCGTCGCAGGAAGATCATAGGCAACACTGACAGGCATGCGGCCACGACATAGGTGATGGTGGCGTGCCCCGTGATGGCCAGGACTCCGCCGAGTGCAACGGGTCCGATGAAGAAGGCCAGTTGGCGATTCAAGTTCCAGACGGCGCTTGCCGGGAGCATGTCATGCCCGGCGATGTCGAGAAAGGCGAGTGTTTGCGCTGTGCTGGAGCAGAGGCTCCCGCCGAAGCCCATGAAGATATACGCCACCATGGCCGCCGCGTGGCCACCTTCGCGTACCGTTGCCAGCCATGCCATGCCCAACGACTGGGCGAGCATGCCGATGAAGAACAACCGGCGAGGGCCTTGTCGTGCGAACCCTCGGCGCGACAAGCCAATGCCGACCGCTGACGCCATAGCCCAGGGAAGCATCAGTACGCCGACGTCGCTCGGGGCGAATCCAAGGCGTGCCAGATCGATGGCGGCGACGAGATTCACGCCAACGAAGACGCCTGGCACCAACAGGTAGATGAGCATGGGGAGGCGTAACGTCGGGATGCGCAACAGACGCGGCACGCTGGGCAGAAAGGGTACGTGCGGTAAATGAGTGCGGTCCGATGGAAGCCACAAGGCTGCAAGGACAAGCACGGCAAATGCTGCCGGCGCGCTCGCCGCGAGCAACGCACGCCACGAGATCCACTGCGTGAGCAGTCCGCCTGCCCATGGTGAGAGCGCGGGAACGAACAGGGCAATAGCCATGATGCGTGCGGTGAGTCCTGCGCGTTCGTTGGTGGGCGTCAATCGATAGGCCCAGGCCTGACCCACCGGAATCAGCAGTCCACCCGCTAGGCCCTGGACTAACCGGCACACCATCAGTAGAGGTGCATTGGGCGCGATGCCTGAGAGCAGCGCCGCCAAAGCGAACCCGCCCAGCGAGGCGAGCAGGGTGGTTCGCTCGCCCCACGCACGGGTCCATCGGGCGGCGCAGGGAATGGCCAGCGTCAGGCCCAGCGTATAAGCGGCGCTGATCCACGCCAGCGCGCCGGTCGAGGCACGCAGGTCCACACCGATCGAAGGCATGGCGACGTTCGACGCAAACATGTTGACCAGATCGAGCGAGAAGCCGAGCAGATAGACGAGGGTGATTCGGTGGCGCCGGAGCACGGGCTGCTTCCTGTAAGCGGGCAGGCAGCGTAGCCAGGTACGCGCGGTGGACACAGCTGCAAATGGCTCGCTACAGTGTCAAACCCCGTTTGACGATGACGCCATGATCAGCCTGGAACGATTCGACATCTTCAAGGCCATCGTCGATGCAGGCTCACTGTCCGCGGCGGCAAAAGCATTGGGCACCAGCCGCGCCGTGGTCAGCTTCAACCTGAAGCGGCTGGAGGAAGGCCTGGGTGTTGCCCTGCTTGTCCGCAATACGCGAGGCTTGACACTGACGGATGCGGGAAAGCGCTTCTACGTACGTTGTGAGGAAACCCTGGATGCCGCGCAGCGGGCAGTAGACGAGGCGCGTGGAAGCCAGGCAGTACTTCGCGGACAGTTGCGCATTACCACGACACCCGAGTATGCGGCGCACGCCGTCATCGGCTGGGTCAGCACGTTCATGGCGCGTCATCCGGGGCTGCACGTCCATCTGTCGACCACGGCCGCGCCCGCGGCATTGATCCCCGAGCGGTTTGACCTCGCGATACGGCTGGGCCGGCTTCCCGATTCGGATCACCGGGCCGTGCTGCTGTCGCGCCATGAGCTTGTGGTGGTCGCGGCGCCCCGTTTTCTGGAGCGTCATGGCCTGGAGCGGCTGGATGATCCTGATGCGGTGCTTGCGTTGCCGCGCGTGGGCTATCCGCGCCTGCCGGATCAGGTGGCGCGTGGTGAGGATGGGGGAGAAGTGACGTTTGCGAGCGATCCGCCAGGGTCAACCGTGAGTGCGGATCACGCCGCGACCTTGCTCGCGTTTGCACGCGCCGGGCACGGTACGGCGATTCTGCCCGATTGGCTCGTGCAATCCTCGCTCACCGATGGGAGCCTTGTTCGCGTGCTTCGCCGCTATCACTTTGCCGAGCAGGGCGTGTACGCCGTTTATCCCAACACCCGGCACGTGCCGCGTGCGGTGCGCGCTTTCATTGATTTTTTGAAGAACGGCAGCAAGGGTTGAGCGGTGGCTGTGCCGTGGCGGATCGATGCCACATCACGCCTGGATATAGACCCACGCCTGTTTGCCTGATTTGAGCCTTACCGCCACACGCTTGTAATCGGAGACTTCATAGCGGTCGGCGGCGGCCAGTTCAGCGTCGGTCACTCGGAACACCTTGCCAGATACCTCGTCGGCAGGGTTGTCACTTGGAACAACGATGGGATGGAACTTCTGGCCGCTCTTGCGAAGTACCTCGGGATCGGTGATCTCGACCATCTGCTGGCGATAGCCGGGCATGGCGTCCTCGTCTCCATCCAGAAGACGCCCGAAGGACTCAAGCTGGACACTTTCAAGCTGAAGCGTCCCATACGAAAACAGCAGCACCTGCGGTTCGACTGACACCTTTCTTCTCCTTGCGGGGCAAGGGTGCATTTTACGCGGACGCTGCATAAGGCGTCCGCAAGTCGGATCGCCGGCCTTCACTTTGCAGAATAGGTTCACAGCATGGAAGATGTGACCTCGCGGCGCCGTAGCGCCGCTCGATACCAGGGATGGTGTGCATTGCCCGCGAAGTCGGGCAATCGAGCACATCTGCCTTGGGGCAAGGTGGCCACTCTAGCTTGGGGAGAGCGCATGGAAAACACATCGGGTGGCGGAGCCGGGGCGGTCGTTCCGCCTGAGATCGATCGCTGGAATTGGGGCGCGTTTCTGCTCACGTGGATATGGGGCATAGGCAACGGTACGTTGATCGCGCTTCTCATGTTCATTCCCCTGGTCAATATCCCGATGTGGTTTGTGCTGGGCGCCAAGGGCAGCGCATGGGCGTGGCAGAACAAGCGCTGGAACAGCGTGGAGGATTTCCAGCGGACCCAACGCACGTGGGCACGGTGGGGCATCGTTGTACCGGTGCTCTTCGTGCCACTGCTGTTCGGTGGAATTTTCTGGAGCGTCGTATCGACCATGAAGGGCTCCGATGCCTACAAGCTTGCCGTTAGCGAGCTGCAGCTCAGCCAGCAGGTGACCGAGGTGCTCGGCACGCCGATCACTACGGGCATCCCCACGGGCAATATCCACGTGTCCGGCGGCAATGGCCAAGCCAATCTGGCTTTCAGTGCGGAAGGCCCCAAAGGCAAGGGCCAGGTTTATATCGAAGCTGTGGAAGCGATGGGGAAGTGGCGCGTGGAGCACGCTGTATTTGAAGACGAGGCGACGAAGAAACGCATTGAACTTCAGCCGTAGTTCTAGCGGGTGGTTGGCGGATGTCGTTGCCTACGTCGGTAGTGCGTGGTGGTTCTTGAACGCAAACAGATTCGAGGGTTCCCCCATGAACGCGTCGCGTACCTCACCTACGGTGACCACGCTCGCGGAGTTTGAACGCGAGCTTGAGCGCATCATCCATCGGCCGACGACATGGCGCCCTTTTGTGTGCAACGGATCGCCGCTCGCCTGCAAGGCCTTCATCGTCGGCTTCAACCCCGCCACATCGATGGATGCGGGGTTCTGGGATTTTTGGCGCAGCGGCCATGGCTTTGACAAGGAAAAATGGTTTGAACGCTACAAGGATGAGCGCCAACGCCGTCCTCTTGCGCCCGGTCGTACGCGCCGGTCTGCAGTAAGTCCTTCGCGCCGTGTGATCGAGTGGATCATCGAAGAGGCCGGGCCAGTGGGTGTGCTGGAGACAAATATCTATGCCACCGCGACCAGGACGGCCAAGGAGCTGGCTAAAGAGCAACAATGCACCCAGCCTTTTGAGTTCCTGCTTGACGCGGTGAAGCCATCCATCCTGCTGATTCACGGCACCAAAGCTGCCGAGTACTTTCACACCCACAAGGATGTCGGAAGGGGAGTGGAGATCATCGAGAACCGGCACTTTTCCCGAGGCTGGTCTGAAGTAGATGCTCGCGTGCTTGGTCGGAGGATCAGGGATGAGTGCGCATCCCTGCCTTGAGGGGCGGACAGTGTGGGGTCGGTGGGGCCAGAGGAGTGCACCCTGGTAGTTGCGGGCGGCTGAGCAGCCACCGGACACGGTGCTAGAGTAAGCCTTTCCCCATCATCACGAATTCAGCATGAGCAACCCGGCCTTCTATCCTATTGGTACCCCCGGACAGCCGTGGGGCGAAGCGGAGCGAGCGGAATGGCTTGCGCAACAGGTGAAGCACCGCAGTTACGCGCACGATGTGCTGAGCGTTGTTGAGCACCTGCGCGAGTCGTTCGACGTGACTGAGTACGGCGCGCTGAGCTACGGCGATGAACACTATCCACTGATGGCCGTCCGCAGCCGCAACTGGCGCGATGACCTCCCGGTGCTGCTGGTGACGGGTGGCGTGCACGGATACGAAACCAGTGGTGTGCACGGTGCGCTGCAGTTTCTGCAGCAGCATGGCCATGACTATGACGGTCGCGCCAATCTTCTTGTCGTGCCTTGCGTCAGCCCGTGGGCGTACGAGCGCATCAATCGCTGGAACCCCGGTGCGTTGGATCCCAATCGCAATTTTCGAAAGAACAGCCCTGCAGGTGAGTCCGCGGCGTTGGTCGATCTGTTGGAGCCGTTGAGCGATCGCGTGCTGATGCATATCGACCTGCACGAAACCACCGACTCGGACGAGTCGGAGTTCCGCCCTGCATTGGCTGCGCGCGATGGCAAGCCTTTCGAGCCCGGCGAAATCCCCGATGGTTTTTATCTGGTGGACGAAGCCGCGAATCCTCAGCCCGACTTTCAGCAGGCTGTGATCGTGGCGGTGGCCAAGGTGACGCACATCGCGGATGCCGATGCGCGCGGCGAGATCATCGGCGCGCCGTTGTTGCTGCCTGGTGTGATCAAGTATCCGGTGAAGGAGTGGGGATTGTGCGCGGGCATTACCCAGGCGCACTACGCGACGACCACCGAGGTCTACCCCGACAGTCCGCGCGCCACGCCGCAGCAGTGCAATGATGCTCAGGTGGCGGCGATATGTTCGGCCATCGACTATGCGTTGGCACATCGCCCTGCCTGACCGCTGTCCGATGATTCTTCACGACGCAAGGACGCCATGACCTACGACACGCCATCGACGCTTCCCATCAGCGTCTGCGAGGTCAGTACACCGGACGGCAAGGTCTCCTATGTGACGCTGGCGTCGCCGGAAGACGCTGGCAGACGGGGACTCGTCAGCCAGGAGATCATCGGCCAGTTGCTGGATGCACAGCGTGCCGACGATCTGTTCGCACCTGACAACTTTGCGCGCAATCGCGTCTTTGTCGATTTCCTGCACGACGTGATCCGCAAGCACGGTGTATCGGTGCCGAACCTCATCGCCGCGGCGAGAAGGCAAGCGGATGGCTGGGTGTACATCATCGACGGACGAACGCCCACGCCAGAGGGCCCAGTGCCGCCGGAAGACATCCTGGGCGGATTCGAGGTCAGGCACGGTGACGTTATTCCGGATTCTTACCGGGCGAATCCCAACCATCGGGTGCTTTCCCAGCGTGGATTCTTCCAGCTGGATCCCGTTCTACAGGCGCGCTTGCTCGACGAATTGGCGACGTATCGCTAGCGCGTGTGTTTTGGGGCGAAGCAGCTGTTACGCCGTTGCCTTCAAGCCGATGGAGTTGGATGAAAAGCTCGGTACAAGGCCACGCACCGCATCCGTCATGCTGAAGAGATTGCCCCTCATCGTGCCGTAGTACGTGCGACCCGTACTCGTCGTGTAGGAGTTGGTGCCGTTCATGATGGACTCGTTGCTCTTCTGAAACACCAGGAAGCTGAGCGCCGAGTTCACGTTCTGGTGGAAGTCGATGGGGGCGCCATTGGACGTGGTGTAGGTGCCGTTGCGATCCATGGTGCTCACCATGACCTGGCTGGCTTTCCGGAACAGGCTCATGAAGTTGTAGCTGGTATCGGCGAGGTCCGAAGCCTTTTTTGCATCGGCAGCCGACAAAGGTTGGCCGTCTGCTTCCGACCACAGCGCATAGCTGTCCGCCGCATTGTCGTGGAAGGTCTGCACGGCCTTCACCAGCGGCTGGTTGCTGTTGAGCGTCTGCTCCAGCCACGCCTTGTCTTTGGCATTGAGCGAACTGGAGACCACCTTGATGGCGCCGTTGTCAGACTGGAAGTCGAACGAAGCCATGGCGAGGTCGGGTCTGTTCTGGATGATCTGCTGCATGCTTTGCGCCAACGCGCTGGCGACATCCTGCAGGTTGTCCTGCAAGCCCATGGATTTGGTGATGGCCTTCAGGCCTGCTTGATACGTGGGGCTGTCAACGGCGGGCGGTGCGACCTCCATCGACAGGATCGACGAACTCGCGCTCGTGCTTGTGGACGTGGCCTGGCTTTGCACGGCAGCACTGAGGGATGTGGTCTGCGTGGCAAGCTGAATCGCGCTGGGCGACTGAATGGAGAGAGGCATGGCAATTCCTTTGCGTCCTGTCGATAGCCCTCCATCGGCCGAGGCTGCAAGAACTTGAGTGTCTGATGACCCGGTCACGGGTGGCCCGCGGCACATCAGAAACGGATGGTGGCTGACGCCAGTACCAGGTCGCCTTCGAAATGGTGTTCGGCGCCGAACTCCTTGTAGTAGCGAGCAGTGAAGGCCACCACGTGCTGCCCCACACGGGTGCCGTAATTGACCGCCGGGCCGACCCCGTACACGCGACCTTTCAGCGTGCCCAGCAAAGCACCGGTGCCCGAGTCACCACTGACTTGTCGATAAGCGTAACCGGCGAGGCCAACTTCCCAATGCGGCGAAAGGTGCTGTCCGACGGCCAGTTCGAGATGCGCTTCGTTGCCGCTGCGGTAGTGTGTGATGTCGTTCGGCCCGTTGACGCCGAAACCGATCGCGGCGGAGAACTCGGTGTGATAGCCGAATGGCGCATAGGTGAAAGCCCAGAGCGCATCACCGGCCCAGCGGTTGTGCCCGAGCGACGAACTGAAGCCCTTGTCGTACGTGCCGGTCGGCGCCCACAGGGTAATGGCTACCGCATGGGTGAACGATGGTCCCAGCGCCCAGCCCAGGCGTGCGCTCATGGCCGTATCGGCAATGCCCGAGCCGCTGACGGAGCCCGAGACCAGCCGCGATGGCGTGCTGATTTCACCGCTGAGCTTCAGATACGCATAGGGTGCCGTGACCGAGACGGCCAGCTGGCCGCCGAGCACCCGTTGCCGTGGTGCATAGAGCAGGTTGATGCCGGCGCTGTCCGTTCGTTTCTTCAGTGATACCAGCTTGACGCCGCCGATCGATGCACCGCCGGCGTTGCCCGAGTATTGCGCCATCACCAGCGTGGCGTACCAGCCCGGCGCCGGCGTGAGGCCGGCATCGAGCGACTGGCTACCCAGCAGGTAAAGACCTCCACCTCCCTCCGTGGCATGTGTCGCTGGACTCATCCCGCCCAGCGTCAGAATGAATGCCGCAATCCATGCGTTATAGCGTCGATGGCATTCCATGAATGTCCTCGGCGTGCCTTTATTGCCTTAGACGGCCTCGATGAAGTCGGGGCGCGCCTTGCTCATCTTCCATCGCGTTGTGCTCAGAAACGAACCTTGAGCAGCAGTTGAAAACCTTTGAACTTGAAATCTGCGTCACCATTGAACTTGGAGCGAGTGACGTCCGCGTCAATCCGGTTGAACGCGTACTGTGTGACCACGCCAAAGTGATCCCACGGATAGAACTCCGCGCCGATCCGTGCGTTATAAAGCGTGGCGTCCACTTGATCCACGTTGGCCTTGAATGCACCGGCGTCGGCCACGATGCGCACCCAGTCCGCCGCCTGGTAACGGTAGGAGATGCCGATGGAGGGATCAGGCAAGTCGCTCGACACTCGTGCCGAGCGAGTACCGCCGGCGCTGGCTGAGCCGTTGTTGGTGGAGGCAAACGCATTGCCGGACAACTTAAGGCTGAAGCGGTATGCCTGCAGGCCCGCTGCAACGCCGAATGCGCCGCGATCGCCGATCCATGCCCAATACCGATAAATCACGGAAGCGGCGTCCAGCGTGAAGCGCGAGTCGATCTGGGCACCCAGTTGCAGCTGGTTTCCATTGAACTGCAGCGTGCGGTTGAGATAGCGAGACGCGTCGTTGGAGTCGTGGTAGTAGGTGAACTCGAACTCATGCCGATCCCATGGGCGCCACGTTACGTCGAGGTAGGGCAGGGTGCGTGTGCCTCCCTGACCCAGGTCACGTGAAAAGTCGAGACGTGTGCCTGAATTCCTGATGTTACCGTCGGCCCGCAGCGACGCGGAGTTATTGTTCGCGAATCCGCCGATGCTGACTGAGAGGTAGTCCAGCATGGGGTGGTCATCTGCATGGACCTGTTGAACCAACAGCGCGACGGCCAGGCCGGCCGCCAGACGCATGCCGTTATCGCAGCGCATATGTCCTCCTGGGAGGATTAGCTCGCTCTTTCACCCCTCCGGTGATGGAATCCCCACCGGACCACGCGTTTCTGAGTTCATTACCTTGTGTGGCATGTGGCGACACGCGTCCTTCGCGTCGCCGCGCCTTGTTCCATCAGCGTGCGCTTACCGATGGAACGTCGCTACCGTATTTGTACGTAACGACAATGCGTACTTGTCCGGAGCACCTGCCGGTTTCTCCGATACGGGGCGCGCCGCCGTGATGGGCGCGCCCCTTCTTCATCTCGTACGGCTTGCGCTTCACGGTTCCGGATGCGCGGGGGCGCGAGCATCCGCGCCCCCTGCTTGTGCCTGTGCGATGTCGGACATCTCCGTCTGGCTGTCGCTACGCGACGGGTGTAGCACCAGCGGCTCGAGCTGCGAGGGATAGTCGACGTTCCAGTCCACGCGGCCGTTGATCTCACTGCCGGATGGCTGCTGTGCCTGCGCCTGGCGAAGCACGCCGTCAGATGTCGAGGCGCTCGTGGCCAATGCGAGCGGGCTGAAGGCAAGTGCCAGCCACAGCGTGGCGGCAAGTGTGGCGCGTGTGCGTTTCATGGCGAATTCCTCGATCAGGCTGTCGGGTTACACGAGAGAGATCACGACGTCGATATTTCCGCGCGTCGCCTTGGAGTACGGGCAGGTCTGGTGAGCCGTGTCGATCAACCAGCGGGCGGTGTCGCGATCGAGACCGGGTAGCGAGACGGCAAGGCGGGCCTGCAGGAAGTAACCATCCGGACCCTGGCCCAGGTCCACTTCCGCGGAAACGGAGGTGTCGGCGGGCATGTCGATCTTTCGCGCACGGGCTGCATGGCGCATGGCCCCGGTGAAGCAGGCGGACCAGCCAGCGCCGAACAACTGTTCCGGATTGGTGCCGGGCAGGTTGGAGCCGGGCAGCGAGAGCTTGATATCGAGCTGGCCGTCGCTGCTGTGCGACTGGCCTTCGCGGCCGCCGGTGGTGACGGTCTTGCCGGTATAGAGAATGGTGCGGTCGGTCATGGTGGGATCTCCTGGGGTTGGGATGGCATGGCTGTAGAGCAGCCCTATAAGACCTCGCTGGCGTATCGGCGATGTGTCCTGTTCAAGCCCGAAAGGCATCGAAACGTGTCGGGATGGTGAGCCGATACATTCGGATACATATCGGACTCAGGCGGCTCCCGATGGCCAGGGGCCGCGGATACAAAGCGATACAAAAAGCCAGACGAGGAGACACGCCCGGTACAAACAGGGTTGTTCCAATGCATACGTCGGCGGCCCGCACCGAGCCGCCTATGCCCTGGAGATCCCCATGATGAAATTCCTTCGCCTTGCCCTCGCTGTCGCGGTGTTCAGCGCCGCCCTGTTCATCGCGTTGCCTGGCACCTGGAACATCGCCAGCGCCGAAACCCCGATGGCCGATGCGTCGGCACCCGACTTTGATGGGGCGACCCAATGGCTCAATTCGCCGCCACTGTCCATGCCGGCGTTGCGCGGCAAAGTGGTGCTGGTGGAGTTCTGGACACGCGAATGCATCAACTGCCTGCACGTGCTGCCGCACACCAAGGCGTTGTACGACCGCTATGCGGGCGACGGGCTGGTGGTGGTGGGCGTCCACACGCCGGAGTACGACGAAGAGCGCGATGTGGCCAGCCTGCGGCAGGCCATCCGCACATTGGGCATCCACTACCCGGTGGCGATGGATAATGACAACCGGATCTGGAACGCTTACGGCAATCGCTTCTGGCCGGCCATCTATCTGATCGACCGCGATGGCCACGTGGTCTATCGCCATGTCGGCGAAGGCGACTACGATCAGACCGAGGCGCGTGTCCGCCAGCTTCTGAGCAAAGCGTAAACAGTATGTCGCCTCACCAGGGCTAACGGAGAATGCATGGAACACATCGACCATATCCTCGTCGTCGATGACGATCACGGTATCCGCACAGGCATCGCGGACTACCTGCGCAAGAATGGCCTGCGTGCCACCACGGCCGCCGACGGCGGCGAGATGTTTGCGCAGTTGGATACGTCCGCATTCGATCTGGTGGTGCTCGACATCATGATGCCGGGTGACGATGGTCTGGTGTTGTGCCGTACGCTGCGTAGCGGTAAGCACAAGCACGTGCCAGTGGTGCTGCTGACCGCGCGCGATGATGAAACGGACCGCATCATCGGCCTGGAGATGGGCGCGGACGATTACGTCACCAAGCCGTTCTCGCCGCGCGAGCTGCTTGCACGCATCAAGGCGGTGATCCGCCGCACGCGCATGTTGCCGCCGAACCTGCGCGTCACGGAGAGCAGTGATGTCATTGCCTTCGGCCGTTGGCGATTGGACACCACGGCGCGCCATCTGCTCGACGACGATGGCACGGTGGTGTCGCTGAGTGGCGCAGAGTTCCGCCTGTTGCGTGTATTCCTTGACCATCCGCAGCGCGTGCTGTCGCGCGACCAATTGCTCAACCTCACGCAGGGCCGGGACGCGGAACTGTTCGACCGCTCCATCGACCTCCTGGTGAGCCGCCTGCGCCAGCGCCTGCAGGACGGCGCCCGCGAGCAGACCTATATCAAGACCGTGCGCAGCGAGGGCTATGTGTTCTCGATGCCCGTGATCCTGAATGGTGACGCGCCATGAGTACGGATCTGCCAGCGATCGGCCGGCGCTGGTGGCCGCGCAGCATGGCATCGCGGCTGTACCTGATTCTGTTTGCCGGCTTGATGCTTGCGCAGGGTCTGTCGTTCGGCCTGCTGTACATCGAGCGCACGCAGAGTGCCACGGCGGTGATGTTCAATACGCTGGAGCACGACGTGGGTACCTCGGTCGCTGTGCTCGATCGCCTGCCCGCGGCCGAACGATCGCGTTGGCTCACCCGGCTGACGCGTGACAACTACTTCTACATCCTTGGTCCCGGTGAGCCGGGTGATCGCCTTGTCACCCAGCGCTCGCGGGACGTGCTGGCTCTGATCGCCAAGGAAGTTGGGCCGGATTACCGCGTCTACGGTAATACCATCTCGATGTCGCCGGAGCGCTACCAGGTTCACTTCACCCTGCATGACGGCACGCTGCTCACGTTGCAGATCACGCCACACATGAAGCCATTGGCGGCATGGCTGCCCTTTGTGTTCACCCTGCAGGTGATCCTGCTTCTGGTGTTCACCTGGCTGGCAGTGCGTCTGGCGACGCGTCCGCTGACGACGTTGGCCGAGGCCGCCGATGCAATGACGCCCACCGCAAACGGGCCCCGTATTCCGCAGGATGGTCCCACCGAGGTTGCGCACGCGGCCAAGGCGTTCAACACCATGCAGGATCGCATTGCCAGGCACCTGAAAGAGCGCCTGCATATCCTCGCCGCCATTTCACATGACTTGCAGACGCCGATCACCCGTATGCGCTTGCGCGTCGAGGCGCTGGACGAGTCGCCGGAGCAGCAACGCATCATCGACGATCTGCACGAGCTGCAGCACCTCGTGAAAGAAGGCGTGGCGTACGCGCGCAGCGCGCATAGCGATGCCGAAAAGCCGGTGAAGATGGATGTTGGCGCGTTTCTTGAGAGCCTGGTGTTCGATTACCAGGACGTCGGCCAGCCCGTGAGCATGGCGGATACCGCCGCCATCACGGCCACTGTCAGGCCACAGGCCTTGCGCCGTGTCTTGGTCAACCTGATCGACAACGCGATCAAGTACGGCGGCTCAGCGGAAGTCGCTCTGCACCACGCCACGGCAGATGCGTTCACCATCACCGTCTCCGATCACGGCCCCGGTATTCCCGAGGAAGAGTTGGAACAGGTGTTGCAGCCGTTCTATCGCCTCGAATCGTCGCGCAACCGGGATACGGGTGGTTCCGGCCTGGGGTTGGCCATCGGCGCGCAGCTGATCGCTTCCATCGGCGGACATTTGCAGCTGGCTAACCGCGAGAGCGGTGGACTGCAGGCGGTGATCACGTTGTCCTGAAGCTGCCCGTGCGGCTTCAGGAGGACAGCAAGGGAATGGATACTCGCACGCGCAAACCACGGCCCAGCGGCGAGTCCAATAGTTCGATGGAGGCGCGGTGCAGGCTGGCGGCGCGGGCGACGATGGAAAGACCCAGGCCATAGCCTTCGCCACGGCTGCCGTTCTCGCGATGAAAGCGTGCGAACACGTCGCGGCGACGTTCGGCGGGTATGCCGGGGCCGTTATCGATGACTTCCAGGGTGGCTTCCTGTCGGCCTTGCGCCACGGCCAGTTGGATGTGACCACCGGCGGGTACGTAGCGCAACGAGTTCTCCAACAGGTTGCGTAGCAGGGCGACAAGCGCAGGCGCGTAGCCCTGCACCAGCACGTGGTCGTCCTGTTGTGCAAACCCAAGTTCCACACCACGCCGTCGGATGACAGGTGCGAGCTCCTTCACAACGTCGTCCGCGACCTCGACGAGATTCACTGGCTCGAATTGCGCGGAAGCTGCGCCTGCCTCGAGCTTGGCCAGCGCCAGCAGCTGTTCAACGCGACGACTGAGTATGGCGACGCTGTTATGCGCGCCTGCCAGGCTGTCGTGGATCTCGTCAGGGTCGACGGTTTCCATGGCGCTTTCAAGGTTGAGCTGGATGGAGGCCAACGGTGTGCGCAACTCATGCGCTACGTCAGCACTGAAACGCCGTTCGCGTTCGAGTGCATCTTCCTGCCGCGCCAGCTGCTCGTTGAGCGCGGTCAGTACGGGGCGAAGTTCGCGCGGTGCATCGGGCAAGGCGATGCGTTCGCGGCTGCCCGGTTCGCGCTCGGACAAGGCGGTGGTGAGGCTGGCGAGCGGTCGCAAGCCGCGACCCACGGCCCAGCCTACAAGTAGAGCAAGCACAGGCAGGCCAAGCAGGAACGGCAGCCCGTGGTCGATCCACAGCGTATGCACGATATTCTCGCGGCTGTCGTAACGGTCCGCCGTGCGGATCACGTACTGGCTGTTGGGATCAACGTAGTTGAACACGCGCCACACGTGGTGCTGTTTCTTCAGGTCGTGGTAGGCCGAGCGGTCGTCCGGCGTGGCGGGCAGCGTCATCAGGTTGAGCGTGCCAAGCACGAGCTTGCCCTGGCGATCGAATACCTGGAAACCCACTTCCGACTCATGTGTGGCGACTTCACCCTGCGCGGCGAGCACGCTTTTCTTCTGCACAGGGACGATGATGCCGTCGCGGTTGGCAAAGGTTTGCAGGCCGGATTGGCGGATCAGCGCGGCAACGGTGTGTGCTGCCTCGGCAAGGCGCGCGTCGGACAGTACGGCCATTTCATCGCTGGTGCGGTAGAAGCTGTAGAACGCCAGCGGCAGCAGGAACAGCAGCAGTAGCGCGATGATCATCCAGCGCAGGCGCCCGCGCAGGCTGTTGGGCTTCACCGGGCGTCCCGCGGAATCATGTAGCCGAACGCACGCACATTCTGGATGGCGTCGAAACTCAGCTTGCGGCGCAACGAATGCACCAGCACGTCGATGGCGCCGTCCGTGACGACCTTCTCGCCACCGTAGAGTGAGCTTTCCAGCATGTCGCGACGCACGACGCGGCCCGCGCGTTCCATCAAGGCTTGCAGCAGCGATAGTTCGCGGCGCGTGACATCCACCTTGTTGCCGTGGAAGGTCACTTCCAGCGTACCCAGGTCCAGGCACAGAGCGCCGGCTTCGATGCGGTTGGCGGAAAGACCTTGCATGCGGCGCGTGAGCGAGCGGATGCGTGCGCCCAGTTCATCCAGGTGGAATGGCTTGGTGAGGTAGTCGTCGGCGCCGGCGTCCAGGCCGTGCACGCGCGCTTGCACGGCATCCCGCGCGGTAAGGATCAACACCGGTGTGGTCACGCCACTGTTGCGTGCCTCGGTGAGGATATCGAGCCCGTCCTTGCCCGGCAGGCCCAGGTCGAGCAGTACGAGATCCGCCGTCTTGGCCTTCATGGTGGCGATGGCTTCGGTACCGTCGGTGAGCCACGTGACCGTGTACGACAGGCGTTCCATCGCGCGCTGGATCGCCGCGCCCAGTTCCAGATCGTCTTCCACCAGGATGATATGCACCGTGCGCCCCTTCCAACGAGAACGGCAGGCCACGGGACATTCCCGGGGCCTGCCTTCGATTGTCTTGCAGTTTTGTTACCGTCCGGGGAAAAAGGAGCCCATCCGTGGGCACGTGCTCCATCGAAGCTGAAGGAAGGGGAGAGGGCCGGGTGGCCCTCAAGGGGCCTTACGGCGTCTTCGGAGCCAAACCGGCTGCCCGCAATTCTTCGCGAGCGGCCGCCAGATCGTGTTGCAAAGCGGGTGAGGCGAGCATGTCGGTGGCGAGCGCTGTGCCAAACTCGCGTCCCGCATAAATGTCCTGCAGCGTGTGCACGCCCTTCACCACGCGACGCCAACCGATGTCGTGCGCGTGCTGCATCAGGGCGTCAGCGTCCTGCGGAAACAACTGGGCCAGCAGGATCGCGTCCACCGTGGCCTTGCTGGAATGTCCGCTGGGGTAGCCGAAGCTCTTCTTGGCTGCCTTTTCCGGGTTGCTCGCGCATTCGGAGGCCGGAGGGCAGGGCCGTGGGCGCTTCCAATGATTCTTGGAAAGGTCCACCGCTTCCTTGGTTTCTTCCTCCGCCTCCTTGAACAGCGCGGCGACGTGGGGGAGCTTGTCCGCCTGGAAGCCGGGCCCAATCACCGGGGCGAAGTCGAACGCATTGAACTTCTCTTCTTTTTTCGCCTGCTCGAAGTCGGCGGTCGAACGCTCAGCAAAGGCACGGTCAGTGGCAGCGTAGTCGGCCTTGTCTTCCGCGCTGCCCGGCGCACTCGGCGCGGGCAGGGCGGCCATCACGGCGCTGACTTGCGCGTCGCTGAGGTAGGTCTTGGTGTGAGCGTCGCTGGCGGCGGCCAGCGACGGTGCGAGCAGGAGCAGGGTGAGGAACGTGTGCTTGAACATCAAATCGTCGTCCGTCCGTCAGAGAGCCAGCGAAACCGAGGCGAACCAGCTGCGGCCCGGCAGCACGTAGTACGAACCCACGTTGCCGCTCACCGAGTTGATCACCAGGTTGTGCGCGTCGAACAGGTTGTCCACCTGCAGGCGCACCTTGTAGCTCTTGATCACCGAGCCGCTCAGGTTCTGGCCGTAGCCGATGCTCATCGCCGCCTGCCAGTAACCACCGGTGCTGATGGTGGAGGTCACCGAGGCTGCCTGGTCCGGATTGAAGCTGGAGTTGTAGGCCTTCTGGCTGCCCGTGTACTTGTCGTACAGCGAGGCGAAGAAGCCTTGGTTTTCGTACATCACGCCGAGCGCGGCGGTGCGGTTCGGCACGTTGGGCATGTCCAGGCTGGAGCCCTTGAAATAGGCATCCTGCAGTGAGCCGTTGGCAAACACGCTGGCGCCAGCGCCCACGTAGTACGTGGCCTCGCCTTCAATGCCCTTGATATACGCACCCTTCGCCAGGTAATAGACCGGGTCCGTGGTGCCCGGCACCGTGGTGGAGAACTGGTAGTTCTTGTAGTTGATGAAATACACATCGGCGTCAGCGTTGAAGCGCTCGGTCTTGTAGACCGTGCCGAACTGGTAGTTCATCGTCTGCGTGGGATGCGTGTTGTTCGCCGTCGGGTTCGGCACATAGAACTGGTTGAGGTTGGGCGTCAGGAAGCCCTGCGCCGCCTGTGCGTAGACGCTCCATTCCTGGTTGAACGTGTAGTTCGCCGTGAGGTAACCCAGCGTCTTGTCCCAGCTCTGCTTGTAGTTGAGCGGCGTCTTGGTGGTCTGGTTGATCGGCGCTTCGATGTCGCGGCTGACGTCGAAGTACTTCACGCCCGGGGTGATGCTCAGGCCGTCATAGGCGTACCACTCGTACTCGGCATAGAGCTGAGCGGTGTGGAGCTGATCCGTCATGATGTACTTGTACGGCCCGCTGTACACGCCCTTGCTGTTGAACGTACCGAAGGTGGACGCACCGGGTTTAACGTCGATAGCGCCGTCGCGACCGTAGTCGATGGCGATGCTGCTGCGGTTGTTGTCGGTGTACTCGTACCAGCCACCCGTGCGGAACTGGCCGTGGTCGTCCGCGTGCACCAGCTGCAGCACGTCACCCCAGGCGCGGTAGTTGTTGATCTTGATGTAGCCACCCATGTTGGTGGGCGACGCCTTGGTACCCACGTACGGACTTTCGTGGCTGGTGTTGTCGTAAGCGTAGGTGTAGACCTTGTTGTCCAGCGACCAGGTTTCCGACAGCAGGCTGTGGACACCGATGTATTCCAGGTCGGTCTGCTTGGTCTGGTAGTTGTAGCAGGCGCAGTTGACGCTGGAGCGGTCGTTGTTGAGGCCGAAATTGCTGCCCAGCTGCGCGATCTGCTGCAGCGTCAGCGAGCTGAGGTTGGGGTTGTTGAAACGGATGTAGTTGTAGTTGCTGAGGAAGGTGATTTCGGTGCTGTCGCCAATCGGCTGCACGTACTTGATGTAGCCTGTTTTGCGCGACATGTCGCCATCCGTCTTGGCGGTGTCGGTGTTGATGTACTGCGCACTGGCGATGAACTTGCCGCCGCCGAGATCATCGAGCTTGCCGGAATTCACTTCCAGGTGCGTGAGCGAGGTGTCGTAGCTGCCGAAGCTCTGCGTGGGGATAAACGAGAACGAGTCGGTCGGATCCTTGGAGCTCAGCGCCACGGTGCCGCCAAACGTCGCCTCGCCGATGGTGCTGGCGTTGCCGGGGCCGCGGTCCACCACGATCTGGCCGAGCATCTTGGCCGGGAAATAGCTGCTGGTGTGGTGGCTGAAATCGTTGGTGTCACCGAACGGAATGCCGTCGTAGGTCACGTTGTACTGGTTGTCGTTGAAGCCACGCAGCGTCATCTGCTTGGATTCACCCAGGCCAGGGCCGGCGGTGCTCACGTTGGTGACGCCCGGCGAAATGGCGGCGATGGTGGCGTAATCCGCCGTCGGCGCCACGTGATTGCTGATCCAGTCCAGGCCGATCACCGACTGCGGCTGGGTGATATTGAGGTCCGCCTGCGTCGGCGCCTGGGTGATGGCGGACTGCGCAGCGGTGCCACGCACTTCGACCTCTTCCAGCTCCTTCGGCGCCTTCAGCGCGTTGGCTTTGGACGTCGATGCGTCTGTCGTCGCATCCGTGGTGGCTGTGGCGGTATCGGCGGCATGCACAGGCATAGCCAATGACAGGCCTGCAACCAGGGCCAGGGCGATCGCGCTGGAAATCGGGCGCAAGAGGGGGTGCGACGCCTGTTGGCGTCGGCTGAGGACGTTGGGCATGGTGGTATCGGCAGTGGCTGGATTCAGCGCACTAGCGTGAATTTACGATTTGACAGTTATGTTTCAGGCGGGTGATGCGCGGCGGCGGATCACTTAGCGCTGTCTTAGGTTCGTCTTGGCCGCCCGCATGACCCCTGGGTAGGGGCTACCAGTTCCAGCGCATGCCCACGCTGCCGTTGACCGCCTTGACGCCGTCCCCGAAGCCCTTGTCATAGCTGACGGTGGCGTAGAGCGTCGCGCCTTTGTGCAACACGGCGCTTGCACCGAGACCAAGCTCCCACCAGCTTCCGCCCAGATCGGAGTGGAACGGCACATTGCCATCTTGGGATGAAAACGCCGTGACCGCATCCGACTTGAATTCGTGCCAGAGGTTGGCGAAGAACCACCCCGTAAGCAGATCGGGTGTGTACTTCTGGTTCCATTGCCAGGTGCGTGATGCACGGCCACCGATACGGCCGGCCAGCGAGTCGCTGTCACGAAACTGCACGCTGGCGGCGGCGTCATGCGCGTTGTCCAGATGCAGCGACTGATAGATCAGCTGGCTCTGGGGTTCTAGCGACCAGTCATCTCCCACCACGAAGGGGTAACCGCCTTCCGCCGATACGGCCGTGCCGAAGCCGTGGGTCGTAAGGTTCTCTTGCTGGTTGGACGTGGATGTCGTGTCGTACCACGTGCCCTGCAGTACACCATCGAGATACCAGCCGTTGGCCCCGAAATGTGTCCAGTAGCCGCCGACTGAGTACGAATCGAAGCGGTTGTTGCCAGCGGTCGTATCGTCGTAGTTGCTGACATCGCCATGGCCATGGCCCACCGACGCCAGCACACCGGCGAAGTCACGCGCGCCACTGGTCTGTTCGGCGCGATAGAGATCCAGGCCAGCCTGCACGGCGATCATGTTGTCGTCGAATGAGGGGCCGTCGCGATAGATGCCGCCAGTCTTCGCATCCCATTCGCCGTCCTGCCCAACGACGCGAGCCCACAGGCCACTCGCGCCGAAACCATCGCCGGACAGGTCGCGTAGCTGTTCTTCTTCGCCGACGCGATCGTGCAATGTGCCAATCAGCGCCTTGCCGTAGTTGAGTGCCATGGAAGGCAGTGCGGCGTACAGCGAAACCTCGTTGCGGTAGTAAGGCACATACGGTTGGACCGGTGGCGGAGTCGGCTCGCCTGGCATCACCACGGGGGGCGGAGGCTGCACGGTGCCGGTGATCTCCGACGGTGGTAGCGGCGGGTTGGGATTCTGCGAGCGCAGGTACCAGGAGTAAGCCGATGTGTTATCCCGTGCGCCTTCGAATAGAGCGTACTGGTAGGGGCCTGCTTTCAGCGATGTGCCCAGCACGAATGCGCCGGACGTGGATGTCGCAGGCGCGTTGGCCGCCACCACCTGAATACCATTGCCGGTGGTCGCCGCGCCCAGGCCACCCACGTTGGTGATATTGAGTACGGTTTGTCCGCTGGCGTTGCCGCCGTTGATGACCAGCAAGTCAGAAGGGGAACCGTCGCGCCCCAGCACCGTGTTCATCGCTACCTGCGAAGCGCCTTGGCCCACCAGGCTGTGGACGAATAGCGTATTGCCCACGCCGGTACCTGCGAGATCGATCAGGTTGTTGTTGGTCAACGTGCCGCCGATGGCGAAGCTGCCCTTGCTACCGCCCTGGAACAGCGGCATGGCATCGGCCACGGCGATGGTGCCGCTGTTGTTCACATCGCCGGCTGTGCTGCCGTAGCCGCCGAATGTCGCGCCGCTCGCGACCGTCACCGCGCCACCGCCGGCAAGAGCAGCCGTGCTATTGGGCGTGTTGCCTACGATCAATGTACCGGCGTTGACCTGCGTGGTTCCGCTGTAGGTGTTCGTGGCGGTGAGGACGGTGGTGCCGGTGCCGTTCTGTTGCACAGAGCCCGACGGGTCCGGTGTGGTACTGGTCCAGTCGCTGATGAGGCCGCTGAACGTTACCGTGTCGGAACGGTTGAAGATCAGCGTGGCACCATCCTGCACGTCGCCGGTGATGCTGCCCGTTGTACCGCCGTCACCTAGTTGCAGGGCGCCGTTGGCGATCACCGTGCCACCGGTATAGGTGTTGGCACTCGTAAAGATCGTTGTGCCTCCGCCCAGTTGCTTCACGCTGCCGCTGCCAGAGATCACGCCGGGAAAGGTCACGGTATCGGAGCGGTCGAAGATCAAGCGCCCATTGTCGGTGACGTCACCCGTGATGCTGCCCATTGTGCCGCCGTTACCGATCTGCAGCATGCCAGCCTGGATCGTGGTGCCACCGCTGTAGGTGTTGTTCGCGGTGAGAATGGTGGTGCCCGATCCCTGCTGGGTTATTGCGCCGGTGCCGGAGATGGTGCCGGTAAACGTAGATACGTCGCTGCGATCAAATACCAGCAAGCCATTATTGGCGACATCACCCACGATGCTACCGGTGGTGCCGCCGTTGCCAAGCTGCAGCGTGCCTGCACTGATGGAAGTGCCACCGGTGTAGGTGTTGTTCGCGGTGAGGATGGTGGTGCCCGATCCTTGCTGTGTTACCGAGCCACCGCCGGAGATGATGCCGGTGAATGTCGATGCATCGCTGCGATTGAACGATAGCGAACCGTTGTTGGTGACGTTACCCACGATGCTGCCCGTCGTACCGCCGCTGCCCAACTGCAGTGTCCCCGCGCTGATGGTAGTGCCGCCGGTGTAGGTGTTGGCGCCAGCGAGCGTCATGGTGCCGGCCCCTGCCTTCACCAGCGCGCCGCTGCCGGAAGCAACGCCACTGAATGACGTGGATGTACCGAGCCCACCCGTGGTGAGCGTCCCCGCCCCGAGCGTTACGGCGCCTGCGCCGGCCAGACTGCCGATGGTCTGGTTGGCGTTGCCAAGATCCAGTGTGGCGCCGCTGTTGACGGTGAATGCGCTGGATGGCGACAGCGTGTTTGCGGCGCCCGCTTGCAGCGTGCCGCTGGCGACCGTGGTCGGGCCCGTGTAGGAGCCTGCGCCCGCCAGTACCAGTGTGCCGCTGCCAGACTGTGTCACCGCGCCACTGCCCTGGATGGGCGCAGCAATACTCAGGTTGCTCGGACTGGCGAAGATCAGCGAGCCGTTGTCGGTGATCTGTCCAGCGATGGTCAGTGCGGGGCCGTTGAAGGTGGCGGTGGTGCCAGCATCGAGCGACAGGTTAGTAAGCGCATAGCCAGGTGCCGATAGCGTCACGTTGGCACTGTTACGCAATGCGACCAGCTGCCAGTTAGGAATTGCGTTGGAGAACGCGGTGGACGTAAAACCATCGAACACCAGCGTGTTGTTACTGCCACCGGAGCCTGCGTCAATCGAACCCGTGGTAGTGGAGCCGGCTTCGAGCATCACGGTGTTGTTGGATTGTCCTGGACCGAACAGCACGGCCCCACGATTACCGCTGAGGGTGCCCGCGTTGATCACGGTGATGCCGTTGGCGTTGGGGCCGTTCCCGTAAAAGCCATAGGCATTGTCGCTGGTGACGCTGGCGCCGGCTTCGTTGGTGAAGCTGCCAGGCCCTGCCATTTCCACCCCGTTGCCGGCGATGGCCATGGTGGTACCGGTGCCGATGGTGGCGTAGGCGCCGTGCGCAGCGACGGTGCCGTAGTTAAGGATGGTGCTGGCCACCACGCTTTCCGAGCGGATGCCCGCGGACGAAGCGCGTGTGCTGGTGCCACTGATCGATCCGAAGGTGTCGATCTTCCCGCGGTTGATCAGCATGTTTCCCGTGGTGCGATTGGATGTGCGGGCGAAGATGCCCACAGAATTGCTGCCATTCGTGCGGATCGTGCCGTCGTTCTCCAGCGTGTTGCCGTAGCCGGCCGTTGTGCTTGACGCGTTGTTGGGATCGCCCGCCCACATGCCGTAGGCATTGATGAAGGTGGTGGTGATCGTTCCGCCCGCACTCACCATCACCGTACTGTTATTGATGACCTGGATGGCCGCACCCGTGGGCGACAGAATGGCGCCCGAATTCACGGTCACCGTGGCGCCGTTCGTGGGAATGGTCAGCGAGCCGGTCCCCACTACGGTCGCGTTGATACTGCTCGTGAATGGGTTGGGCGCGCTGCTATCGCAGATGACCGTGGTGCCGTTGGATTGCAGTACGCAATTGGCGAACGCTGAGGGCGCGAGCGTGGCCAATAGGCAGGCAACCAGCCATCGTGGTCGCGGAAAGGTCGATGCACATCGCGAAGTGCCCTGCGTGAGGGAGTTCGCGGGGGTTTTCCATCGTTGCTGCGCATGTCGGTTCATGTCCAAGTCCCGAGAGGCGACGCTCAACGGCGTCGTTGACTACCATCGCTTCGGTGACCCGACCGTGAAATTAAGTTGTACAAGGCGGCCCCCAAGCCACCCGGAAGACGCTATGACCGGCTACTTCACCGGCTCGGCAAGCGGTTTGCCCTTGTCGATGATCCACGTGGAAAGCGCCACGCCGCCCTCGCTTCCGGGCGCAGCGGCCAAGCTATGTACGGCGCCGCGCGGGTTGAAGAAGTGATCGCCGGCCTTGAGCACTTGATCCGGCTTGCCGCGTGTCTTGAGGATCAGGTTGCCCTTGAGCACATAGCCCGATTCATCGCCATCGTGGACATGCCAGCCCACCATGCCGCCTGCGGGAATATCCGCAGTGCCGAGGATGATTTCCGTGCCGGGCACACCGCTCTGCTCATGCTGATCGAGGATGGTGCGCTTGGCCTGGGGCGCGGCGGTAGCAGGCGCATCCTGCGCGAGTGTGCCGGCGCTGATTCCCGTGCCAGCAAGCAGTGCAGCGATCACCAGTAAGCGGAGCGACATGGCGGCTTCCTCGATGCAGACGGATCGGATGCGGATGCTGCACGTACAGGCGTCACGGCCACGCGAAGTCGGTTTTGGGCGGGGTATCCGGAAGCTTGGCCTATCATGCGTGGTTTCAGGTCCACTCCGGCTTTCTCCATGAGCACTTCCACTACCCCGCTGCGTGTCGCACTGATCGGTTACGGCTTTGCCGGCAAGACCTTCCACGCACCACTGATCCGCAGCGTGCCTGGTCTTGCGCTGAGCACGATCGTCTCGCGTGACGCCGCCAAGGTGCACGCGGACCTGCCTGATGTCGATGTGGTCGCCAGTGCGGACGCGGCGCTGGCCGATTCCCGGGTGGATGTGGTGGTGATCGCCTCGCCCAATGACACGCACGCACCGCTGGCGCGCGCAGCACTGGAGGCAGGCAAGCACGTGGTGGTCGACAAGCCCTTTGCGCTCGATCTGGCGCAGGCGCGTGAACTGGCGACCGTCGCGGAGCGGCACGGTCGCGTGCTGTCGGTGTTTCAGAACCGGCGTTGGGATTCCGATTTCCTCGGCATACGGCAACTGATGGTGGAAGGCCGCCTGGGCGAAGTCACTCATTTCGAATCGCATATCGACCGCTTCCGTCCGCAAGTGCGCCAGCGCTGGCGTGAGCAGCCGGGCGCCGGCAGCGGCCTGTGGTACGACCTTGGGCCGCATCTGGTGGATCAGGCGTTGTGCCTGTTCGGCCTGCCGGATCGTGTGTGGGCCAGCCTGGCCGTTCAGCGCGATAACGGCACGGTGACCGACTGGGCGCACGTGGTGCTCGAGTACGGCCAGCGGCGCGTGATTCTGCATGCCAGCATGCTGGTGGCCGGCGGGACTCCGCGCTTTGTCGTGCATGGCACGCTGGGCAGTGCGGTGAAGTCGACGATCGATCCACAGGAAACCCAACTGCTCGCCGGGATGCGGCCGGGCGACGCGGGTTGGGGTGTCGACCCCGATGACCTGCTGTTCTACGACGGCAGCGCCAACGTCGAGCGCGTGGCTTCGCCCAGGGGCGATCAGAGCCGCTATTACGCGGCCTTCCGCGATGCGGTGCTCGGGCAGGGCGACAACCCCGTGACGCCGCAGCAGGCCATCACCGTGATGGCGGTCATCGAGGCAGCCATGGCGTCGGCAGCCGAGGGAAAGGCGGTTGAGCTGGCATTGAGTGCGGCGGAACGTGGCGCCTGGGCATCTGCCCACCCTTGAGTATCGATGTCACGACGGCGTGAAGACGTGCCGAATGGACATCTATCCATCCGGCTTTGAAAACGTCGGGCATAAAAAAAGGCCCCCTTGCGGGGGCCTCATGGGTCGGTTCTAGGGGGGCGACCGACCCCTGGGGTACCGGTGTCCGTGGGAACGCCGGTAGACATAGATTGCCTGAGTGTTTGGCGCAAAAATGTAAGCGAATTCCTACATGGCTAGTAGGCGAGCAGATTGTCTTGTGTCAGGCAGTCCACGGTAGCCGTTTTATCGGTTCACGGCTTGCATCATCGGGCCGGCGTAACGGGCACCGGCGGCGGCATCCGGCGGGAATACGGCGTCGATCGTCTTCAGCTCTTCCGGGCTCAGTTTGATGTCCACGGCAGCCAGATTTTCGTCCAGTCGCCCGATGCGGCGGGTGCCCGGGATGGCGAAGATATCGTTGCCCTGCGCCAGCACCCAGGCCAGTGCAAGCTGCGCCGGCGTGCAGCCCTTGTCAGCGGCGATGGCCTTCACTTTTTCCACCAGCTCCAGGTTGCGGTAGAAGTTATCGCCCTGGAAGCGCGGGCTCTGGCGGCGGTAGTCATCGGCCTCGAAATCGTCAGGGCTCTGGAATGCGCCGGTGAGAAAACCGCGGCCCAGCGGTGAGTAGGCCACGATGCTGGTGCCGGTTTTTGCACAGGACTCGACCATGCCGTTCTCCTGCGGGTCGCGTGTCCACAGTGAGAACTCCACCTGCAGCGCGGCGATGGGATGCACCTTGGCCGCGCGCTCAAGCGTGGCGCCCGATGCCTCGGACAAGCCGAGGTAGCGCACCTTGCCGGCTTTCACCAGCTCGGCCATCGCACCCACGGTTTCCTCGATCGGCACGGTGGTGTCCACACGGTGCTGGTAATAGAGGTCGATGTGGTCCAGACCCAAGCGCTTGAGGCTGGCGTCGCAGGAGGCCCGCACATACTCCGGGCGGCCGTTCACGCCGCGCACGGAGGGATCGTTGGGGTCGCGCACGATACCGAACTTGGTGGCAAGAAACGCCTGGTCGCGGCGGTCGCGGATGGCCTTGCCCACCAGCACTTCGTTGGTATGCGGGCCATACACGTCGGCGGTGTCGAGGAAGTTGAAGCCGCGCTCCAGCGCGTGGTGAATGGTGGCCATGGATTCGGCATCGTCGCGGTCGCTGCCGTAGAACTCGCTCATGCCCATGCAACCCAGGCCGAGGACGGAGACGGAGGGACCATTCTTGCCGAGCTGTCGTATATGCATGGGGAGAGTCCTTAGTGCATGGGGGGAAGAAACCGATGACGCATTCTTCGCCAAGACGCCGTGCTGATAAATGCTCAATAATCGACATATCTGTTGTCGAATTGATCAACAATCGCCGGAGCTGGCCATGGACCGTCTGCAAGCCATGCGGGTGTTCACACGCATCGTCGAACTGGGCAGCTTCACGCGTGCCGCCGATGACTTGAGCCTGCCGCGCGCCACGCTTACCCACACCATCAAGCGGCTAGAGGAGCACGTGGGCGCGCATCTGCTCCAGCGCACCACCCGACGCGTGCGGCCCACCCGTGATGGTGAGGTCTATTACAACCATTGCGTGCGCCTGCTGGCGGACCTCGATGCGGTGGAGGCGGACTTCCGTGAGGCCGCCGTGGTGCCCAAGGGGCGGCTGCGTATCGATCTGGCGTCGTCGCTGGCGCGCAACGTGCTCATTCCCGCGCTACCGGGGTTCTTCCAGCGCTATCCGCAGATCGAGCTGGATCTCGGCACCAGTGATCGCTTCATCGACCTGGTACAGGAGGGCGTGGATTGCGTGTTGCGTGCGGGTGACTTGCCGGACTCCACCATGGTCGGCCGGCGCGTGGCCAGTCTGTCGCAGGCCACGGTGGCAAGCGCCGACTACGTGAAGCGCCATGGTGCGCCGCAGACCCTGGCGGATCTGCAGGACGGTCATCGGGCCGTGAACTGGGCATCGCCAACCACGCGGCGTACGTCAGCACTGGAGTTCATGGTGGGCAAGCGCATGCGCGAGGTGACTCTGCCGTCGTTGATCACGGTAAGCGGCACCGATGCTTACCTCGCGAGCTGCGAGGCGGGGCTCGGCATCGCGCAGTTTCCGCGCTACCGCGTCCAGGATGAACTCAAGCGCGGCAAGTTGGTGGAGATCCTGCCATCGATGCCACCACCGGCATTTCCGGTCAGCGTGGTGTACCAGTCGCAACGGCAACTGCCGCTGCGACTTCGCGTATTCATCGACTGGGTGGCTGAGGTGATGGGCACCCTGCGCTGAATATCCGTTCATTCCTCCCAGGCAGGGCGCTTGCTGATGCCACCCTCGCTACGCAGCGCGTTGGCATCCATCAGCTTGCCGTCCATCATCACCACATCGGTATGGCGCAGGTCGCCGATATTCGTGGCCGGGTTGCCGTCGACCAGCACCAGATCCGCCACCTTGCCCACCTTGATGCTGCCGGTGTGCTGATCGGCGCCCACCAGATGCGCCGTGGCAATGGTGGCGCTGGCGAGTGCTTCTTCGTTGGTGAAGCCCGCCTGCACGTAAAGCTCCAGTTCGCGCACCAGTTCCATGCCGGTGCCATCCGTACCGGCCACGATGGGGACACCGGCCTTGTGCATGGCGCCTACCAGTTGCTGCAGCTTGGTGAAGCTGGCGCGGTAATCGGTGCGGGTGAGGTCCTTTGGCACCGTGAAACCGCCTTGGCGGAAGCCGCGCTCCACGGCCGGCGGCAAGGTGCCGACGAAGGGGCATAGGACGGTGACAGATCACCGTTCTCCGGCACGTACAGACTTTCTGCGATCACCAGCGTGGGGTCGGAGGTGATGTGCCGCTGGGCCATGGTGGCGATCAGCGATTTCATCGGCTCCTTGTCCAGATCGACATTGCGCGCATAGCGGCCAGGGCCCTCAAAGCGGCCCATGCCGTTGGATGTCTTCACTACGTCGTCCGGCATGGCCTGCATCATCACGAAGTAGATGTGCGTGATCTCGTCGTAACCGTCGTCGATGGCGTCCTTCGGCCGCATGCCGGCAGGCAGATGGCCGTGCACGTGCAGACCCTCTTTGTGTGCTTCGGCCGCGGTGGCCTTTACCCAATCCGGATTGAACGTGCCATAGATCTTGATGGCGCCAAACCCGTCGGCCTTGGCCTTGTCCACCAGCTTGATGGCTTCTTCCTGCGAGGTGGCCACTGTGGCCACCTGCGCCGTGTTCGGCCCTTTGCCATCGATCAGCACGGATGGATACACGTGCGGCCCCAGCAGCTCGCCTTTCGCGCGACGCTGCGCGCGGGAAATCGTCTGCTCGTTGTTGTTGCCGGGATCGCGCACCGAGGTGATACCGAGCGAGAGCAGCAGCGGGCCGGCGGCGTCATCGGGTACGTGCTGGTGCGAATCCCATAGGCCCGGCACGAGCGTCTTGCCGTTGCCGTCGATGACCTGCGCGTTCGTCGGCACCTTCACCGACGCGGTATCGCCAACGACGGTGATCACGCCTTTGTCGACGACCACGGTTTGGCCGTCCGCGAAACGCGAGCCGTCGAGGAAGGCGCGCACGTTGGTAAAGGCCACGGGGCCAGCAGGCGTTTTCTCCAGTCGGGGCACGATGGCCTTGGCGTGCTGCGAGAGCGCTTCGGTCTGCGCCTTTTCCAACGCAGGCAAGGCCGATTCGTAGCCTGTCGGTAACCAGGCCAGTCCGTCGACGAAACCGAAGAAGTGATTGTTAGCGTCTGCCCACACTGGCACGGGTGTGTTGTTGAGTCCGCTGACCGCATAAGCGGTTACCTGCTTCTTCGTGGCGCCGTCGCCCACCGTGACCGTGACCAGTTTCTCGGCGCGGGCCTTGCCGCCAGGCAACAAGGTCAGGGTTTTATCCGGCGCTGCCAGCAGGGTTTCGAACATATCGGCGGTCACATCCATCGGACCGCCGAAGGCCACATACTCCGCTGGTGAGGCGTAGGGTGCGGAGCCCGCATCCACGGGACTCTTCCAGCTCGCCTTGCCATCCTTCACTGCGAAGGTTTCGCCCGCGTCGCCGTTGGGCGTATGGCCGCGAATGACCACCGATGCGAGCATGCCGTCGCGGCCAGGTGTGGCGGTGCTTTCCACTTCCGTAGCCATGCCGCGCAGCAACAGGCTGTCGCGGCCCATGTGCGTGCCGTCAGCGGTGGTCCAGCGTGCGGAGGTGCCGTGCTTGCCGGCGGTGGAAAGAATGGTGAAGCGCTGGGCGTTGGCGGGCGGCGTGGCCAGCGATTCGGTAGCGGCCGGGGTATCGGCCAGGCAGGGCAGGGCCAAAGAAAGAGCGAACACGACGAACGGGGCGCGCATAGGAAAGCCTCCGATGGGTTCGGCGCGCAGTATGGCTGCAGCGCATGGCGTCCCGCAGCTGCCAAAAGGGCTACCCAAGCTTTCGGCTCGCCAACACCTGATGACGGACCGGCCTCAGACCGATATGCGTGTCGTTAAAGTTGGCGACGCCAACGCCGATAACCGTGCCATACGCCGTCTCTGGGCGGCGTATGGCCTTGTTGCGGCGCCGTCTGCCGCGATGCCGTCGTACCGCCCGATGGGAAGTGTTTTCGCATGACCGCAAACAAGCCGCACGAGAAAGGGAATCGCGTGGATTGGGGTGACCCGCGCCTGCAGGCTTTGCTGCGTCGATCGGAGAACTGGAAATTGGACAACCGTGGTACGTACACGCCCAAGGACGTGCAGATCCATCTCGGCTGGGGCGCCTCGACGGGGCGGCCGGCGATCCTGGTATGGGAACGCGATCAAGTCATGATGCTGGAAACCCGCTTCGCCATTCCGCTTGGCGAGCAGGTGCGCGTGGACGAACCGCAGGGTGAAAAACTTCGCAGCGTGTGGGGCCTCGTCGTGGAGGGCCGCGAAGGCTTCCGTGCAGAAGACCGCGCGAACGGCGTGCACTTGCACTGGCTCCATCTGCGCTAAGCGCGCCCGCGATGCCGCCACCGCAGGGTGGCGTCACTCCATACGAGCCAAGCCCTTGCGCGGTGTATGCGTGCCCATCGTCCATGAGGTGAGCGGCGCGCCGGCGGCCTCCAGCGCGGCACGCTGTTCGGTAACCGGCAGGCGCAACATGGTGTCTTCCCAATGGGCCAGGCCCTGGAACACCGGCAGGGCCTGTGTGCGGGCTACCAGCGCCGCCGTGCGCGGCCAGCGTTCGGCATCGATGACATAACGCACGAACGACGCCGTGCGGAAGTACGAGGCGATGCTGATGTCTGCGATGGATAGATCACCGAAAACGAAACCTTCTTCCGGCAATTGGCTTTCCAGGTAGTCAAGCGCTGCGGGAATCTCCACGCTGCGCGCGTGCTGCACCATGGCTTCGTCGCCGTCCTCGTGGAAGATGTGGCGCAGCACGGCCTTCTGATAGAACAGCTTCCACACGAGCACGTTGGCCAGGTGCGTGTCGCAGTACTCCTCCAGCCAACGCGCCTTGGCGCGCTGTGCGATATCCGCGGGATACAGCGACGGCGTGGGGCAGCGGTCTTCCAGGTACTGGCAGATTACCGACGAATCGTTGAGCACCAGCGCGCCCTCGATCAGCACCGGGATACGCCGCAGCGGGCTCAGTGCGCTGAAGCGTTCGTCACCCACGAATGGCGTGATCGGGTCGATCTGGTACGTCAGTCCTTTGAGCTCCATGCACACCAGCACCTTGCGCACGTAAGGCGAGATGTAGTTGCCGACGATGGTGAAGTGTGACGACATGGGGATGCCCTAGGTCTGGGGATGCACGATGTACGGATCGACAGCTTACTCGGCAGCGACGGGCAGAGGCGGCACCGTGGCCGGCGCGCCGTTGGAATCCAGCGCCACCATCACGAAGCGGCCCGTGGTGCACACACGGCGATCACCGGTCAGTGGGTCTTCGGCGGTCAGTTCCACTTCCACCGTCATCGAGCTGTGACCCACGCGAACGATGCGCGCGACCAGTTCGGCCAATTGCCCTTTGCGTACCGGCACACGGAAATTCACCTCTTCCGATCGCGCAGTAACCACAGTACGGCGTGCATGCCGCGAAGCGACGATAAAGGCGGCTTTGTCCATCCAGGCCAGTGCCTGCCCACCGAACAACGTGCCGAGGTGATTGGTGTGGTCGGGAAATACCATCTCCAGCAGGCGTGCTTCCGGCAGGGAGTTGGTGGCGGGGTTCATGGCTTGGTTCATGGCGGAATCGGGGAATGCGAGGGTAGGATGGCGCAGTGGTGTAAGGAACAAGGAGAACCACATGCGTTATTGGCTCTTCATGGCCATCGCTATTGTCACCGAAGTAGCCGGTACATTGGCGATGAAATACGGCACGCATCACGGCTCACAGACACTCGGCCTCAGCGTGATGTACGTAATGCTGGTGCTGTCGTACACCAGCCTGGCCCTGGCGGTGAAGCGCATTCCGCTGGCCGTGGCCTACGGCGCATGGGAGAGCCTGGGCCTGGTGCTGATCACGCTGTGCAGCGCCTGGCTGTTTGCGGAAGACCTCAAGCCGGCCAAGTTGATCGCCATCGCGCTGATCATCGCGGGCATCGTGCTGCTGGAGCGCGGCACGGACGAAGCGCCGAAGAAGGGTGGCCATGCTTCCTGAATTCGAGCCGATTCATCTGCTGTACCTGGCCATCGCCATCGTGCTGGAGATCGCGGCCAATGTGCTGATGAAGCAGTCGCACGGGTTCACTTATAAGCGGCCAGCGGTGGCGGCTATTGTCTGTGCATTGGCGGCGTTCACGGCGCTGAGTTATGCGATTCGCGGTATTCAGCTTTCTGTGGCTTACGGTGTGTGGGGTGGGGTGGGGCTTATTGCGACGACGGTGTTGGGGATGACGTTGTTCGGTGAGAGGCTTCGGCGGTCGGGGTGGGTGGGGTTGGTGTTGATTACGTTTGGGGTGTGTTTGTTGAAGTTTGCGTGAGGGGATGGTGGTTTTCTTTGGGGTGTCGTGGTGCAGGCGTTCGCTAGCCAGTTTTTGACTCCCTCTCCCCTGCGGGGAGAGGGTTGGGGTGAGGGGTCAATCTCGCCTCACTTCTTCAACTGAGCTGTCATCCCGGCGCAGGCCGGAATCCAGGTTCCGTAGTAGTCGGTTGTCGCTTCACACGCTGCCGCGATCTGGCCGCTTACGCAGCGGGCGTTTCGACCTTCTGCCGAAGGCCGAGTCACTTTTCTTTGCTTGCCCAAAGAAAAGTAACCCAAAGAAAGGGCCCCCCGGAATCGGCGCCTTGCGGGCTACGCCCTCCA
>NZ_JAELTQ010000417.1 GCF_016428905.1 Dyella sp. ASV24
CCCCCCCCCCCCCCCCCCCCCCCCCCCCCCCCCCCCCCCCCCCCCCCCCCCCCCCCCCCCCCCCCCCCCCCCCCCCCCCCCCCCCCCCCCCCCCCCCCCCCCCCCCCCCCCCTTTTTTAATGACCCGCCGACCACCGAGATCTACACCATTCCAGCTTCGTCGGCAGCGTCAGATGTGTATAAGAGACAGCTACCAGCGTGGCCAGCGCCAGCAGGCTGATCCAGGTACCCAGCGGGTACGACTCGCGGATGTTGCCGATCACCTCGGTGGTGTAGACGAGATAGTCCACCGCGATGAAGTTGAAGCGGGTGCCGAA
>NZ_JAELTQ010000418.1 GCF_016428905.1 Dyella sp. ASV24
CGAACAGACTGCGCACACCGTCGAGCTCCAACCGGTCGCCGCGGATCGTCACCATCTGGAAGGTATCGGCGAAGCATGCGAGAAGTGCATTCAGTGCTTCTGAAGAGGCATCCCCCCGGAACCAGGTCTGTCTCTTATACACATCTCCGAGCCCACGAGACAGGACAGGCCATCGCGTATGCCGTCTTCGGCGTGAAAAGGGGGGGGGGGGGGGGGGGGGGGGGGGGGGGGGGGGGGGGGGGGGGGGGGGGGGGGGGGGGGGGGGGGGGGGGGGGGGGGGGGGGGGGGGGGGGGGGGGGGGGGGGGGGGGGGGGGGG
>NZ_JAELTQ010000419.1 GCF_016428905.1 Dyella sp. ASV24
CAGCTTTCCACCCTCCGCCTCGCCCAGAACCAGCAACCGGCCGTCTTCCGCAAACACGGCCATTTGCCCACTCAGGGAGGGGTCAAGCGGAATCTGCTGCCCCTGTGAGACAGCCAGGGTTTGCTCCTGTCTCTTATACACATCTGACGCTGCCGACGAAGCTGGAATGGTGTAGATCTCGGTGGTCGCCGGGTCATTAAAAAAGGGGGGGGGGGGGGGGGGGGGGGGGGGGGGGGGGGGGGGGGGGGGGGGGGGGGGGGGGGGGGGGGGGGGGGGGGGGGGGGGGGGGGGGGGGGGGGGGGGGGGGGGGGGGGGG
>NZ_JAELTQ010000420.1 GCF_016428905.1 Dyella sp. ASV24
CGCCAGCACCACGCCGAGCGCGCGACCCAGTCGCAGCATGAAGTCCGCACTGATGGGCCATTGCCCCACCAGACCGCGGATACCGTCGGTTCCAAAATACTTCCGTTGCGTCATGGCATTACTCCTGTCTCTTATACACATCTCCGAGCCCACGAGACAGGACAGGCCATCGCGTATGCCGTCTTCTGCTTGAAAAGGGGGGGGGGGGGGGGGGGGGGGGGGGGGGGGGGGGGGGGGGGGGGGGGGGGGGGGGGGGGGGGGGGGGGGGGGGGGGGGGGGGGGGGGGGGGGGGGGGGGGGGGGGGGGGGGGGGGGGG
>NZ_JAELTQ010000421.1 GCF_016428905.1 Dyella sp. ASV24
CCCCCCCCCCCCCCCCCCCCCCCCCCCCCCCCCCCCCCCCCCCCCCCCCCCCCCCCCCCCCCCCCCCCCCCCCCCCCCCCCCCCCCCCCCCCCCCCCCCCCCCCCCCCCCCCCCCTCTTTTCAAGCATAAGACGGCATACGAGATGGCCTGTCCTGTCTCGTGGGCTCGGAGATGTGTATAAGAGACAGGCCGTGACGACTCCCACACCACCGACCACGGCCGTGGTCGCTGTGAGGAAGCGGCGGCGGCCGTGATCGACGACTTCGTTCGCCATCAGGCTCTCCGGTACTTATGCCATTGAGACGCGGAACTTAA
>NZ_JAELTQ010000422.1 GCF_016428905.1 Dyella sp. ASV24
GTAGTCGAGGATCAGGCGCGGCAGCGCGTGATCGTCCGCGATGGCTTCGAGCGCTTCTTCATTGGTGGACGGCTGGCCCGTGGGCGTTTTCACCTTGACCGGCAGTCCCAGTTCGTCGAACAGCACCTGTCTCTTATACACATCTGACGCTGCCGACGAAGCTGGAATGGTGTAGATCTCGGTGGTCGGCGGATCATTAAAAAAAGGGGGGGGGGGGGGGGGGGGGGGGGGGGGGGGGGGGGGGGGGGGGGGGGGGGGGGGGGGGGGGGGGGGGGGGGGGGGGGGGGGGGGGGGGGGGGGGGGGGGGGGGGGGGGG
>NZ_JAELTQ010000423.1 GCF_016428905.1 Dyella sp. ASV24
GTCAATGCAATTGGTGAAGCCCGTCGCCTGCGGCTGGAACTGCTTGAACGTGCCGCCGTAGCTGGTCAGCGCGAACTGGCTTACGAAGTTCGTCCAGTCGCTCGGCACCATGGAGCTGTCTTCGACCTGTCTCTTATACACATCTGACGCTGCCGACGAAGCTGGAATGGTGTAGATCTCGGTGGTCGGCGGATCATTAAAAAGGGGGGGGGGGGGGGGGGGGGGGGGGGGGGGGGGGGGGGGGGGGGGGGGGGGGGGGGGGGGGGGGGGGGGGGGGGGGGGGGGGGGGGGGGGGGGGGGGGGGGGGGGGGGGGGG
>NZ_JAELTQ010000424.1 GCF_016428905.1 Dyella sp. ASV24
TCGGTGCCGTCGGTATAGGGTGCGGCGTCATTGGTGCCAGTCGCCGTGCAGGCGCTGGCAAGCAGCAGGCCGGCAACGAGGCTCAGCGCGCGCAGGGGGGCAAAACGCTTGAACATGGGTCGTACTCCTGTCTCTTATACACATCTGACGCTGCCGACGAAGCTGGAATGGTGTAGATCTCGGTGGTCGGCGGATCATTAAAAAAGGGGGGGGGGGGGGGGGGGGGGGGGGGGGGGGGGGGGGGGGGGGGGGGGGGGGGGGGGGGGGGGGGGGGGGGGGGGGGGGGGGGGGGGGGGGGGGGGGGGGGGGGGGGGG
>NZ_JAELTQ010000052.1 GCF_016428905.1 Dyella sp. ASV24
GGCTGGCCCTTGCCGCAGTACGATCTGATCGACAGCCATGGCGAAGACCACGCCAAGACTTTTGACGTGTCCTGCGAAATCAATGAACCCGCACCGATTCGCGCCGAAGGGCGCGGCACCAGTCGCCGGGCCGCCGAACAGGACGCCGCCGAAACCGTGCTGCGCCGATTGCAGGAACTGAATTCATGAACGACAACGACAGCAACGAACTCGATCTCGGCGCACCGGCCGAACTCCCCCACGACGATTTCCGTTGCGGAACCGTGGCGCTGGCTGGCCGCCCCAATGTGGGCAAATCGACCTTGCTCAATGCATTGATCGGCTTCCGCCTGTCCATTGTCAGCCCGCGTCCGCAGACGACGCGCCACCGCATCCTCGGCATCGCTACGAGCGAGGCGGGGCAGATCATGTATGTGGACACCCCGGGCCTGCATCGCGGCGCCAAGCGCGCCATGAACCGCAGCCTGAATCGGGCGGCCCGCTCGGCGATCAGTGAAGTCGATGTGGTCGTGCAGGTGATCGAGGCCGGTCGCTGGACGGATGAGGACGAGGCGCTCTACGACGCGCTGGTCGAGCAGAAGGTGCCGCGCCTGCTGGTGATTAACAAGGTCGATCTCACAAAAGACAAGTCGACCATGCTCCCGTTTGTGGCCGAGCTGATGACCCGTCACAGCTTCGATGACATCTACTACGTCAGCGCCCTGAAGGAAAAGGGTTTGAAGGAGCTGGAAACGGGCATCCTCAAGCGCTTACCGGTGCAACCGCCGGTGTTTGGCGAGGACGAGATCACCGATCGCAGCGAACGCTTTCTGGCGGCGGAGATGGTGCGCGAACAGCTGATGCTTCGGCTGGATCAGGAGCTTCCTTACGCCACCACGGTAGAGATCGAGCAGTTCAAGGATCGCGAGGATGGCGTCGCCGAGATCCATGCCATCATCTGGGTCGAACGTGACGGCCAGAAAGCCATTGTGATCGGTAACGGCGGTGCACAGCTCAAGGCGATCGGCACGTCGGCGCGTCGCCACATGGAGCGAGCCTTCGAGCGAAAGGTATTTCTGCGCCTGTGGGTGAAGGTGCGCGAGGGCTGGGTCGACGACGAGACCATGCTCAAGAAGTTCGGTTACACGGATTGATCGCGCCTGCGCTTATCGGGTCGGTGAAATCTTTGCTCGCGACGATGGAATGACCCAGGCGCGCCGCTCACGCCATGCGCATCGAACAGCAGCCGGCATACGTGCTTCACTCGCGGCCTTACCGTGAGACGTCGTTGCTGCTTGAATGCCTGACGCGAGACCACGGACGGCTAGGTGTGGTGGCGCGCGGGGTGCGCCGAGAGCGCGCACGGCTTCAACGTGCGCAACTCGAACCGTTTCAATGTTTGTCGCTGGACCTGATGCTGCGTGGTGAACTGGCGACACTGCAATCGGCGGAGTGCGTAGGTGCGCCCTTGCGCCTGGTGGGTGATGCGGGGCTCGCCGGCCTCTATCTCAACGAGTTGTCGGTTCGATTGACGGGGCGGCAGGATCCGCTGCCCGAGCTGTTTGATGCTTATGCCCGCACCTTGCCGCGCTTGGCGAGTGGAGAGCCGCTGGCCTGGAGCCTGAGGCGTTTCGAGCGTGATCTCTTGGAGGCGGTCGGTTACGCGCTTCAATTGGAGTTCGAGGCGGAATCGGGTGAGCCTGTGGAACCGGCGCAACACTATCGTTATGTCGTCGAACAAGGGCCGGCGCCGTGTCGCCCCGGGACACCTCACGCATTGCGGGGCGCTGACCTGCTTGCATTGTTGGCTGACGTGATGCCGGATGCTGCTGGCTTGTCAGCCTTGCGGGTCATGATGCGAGAGGTGATCCGTTTCCACCTGGGCGGTGGCGAGCTGCGTGCCTGGCACGTGCTTGGCGCCGCGGTGTCGCGCCGCTAAGCGAGCGCCTAGGGCAGGTCCTCGGCGGCCAGCGCCTCGATGGTGGCCAACAGAGAGCGACGGAAGCGCGACAGCGGCACAGATGCACCCGAATGCCCGAGCTTCAGGTAACGCTGCAACACGCTCGTCTGCAGGCCCAGCGCCGCTGCACCACAGAAGCCGCAGGACGACCGCAATCGATGCAGGCGGTCAGCCAGTGCTTCGGGGTTGTTCGCCAGGGCATCGAGATCCTGGTAAAGGCCGGTCAACTCCACGCGCAAGAGTGTGCGCATGGCCTTTACGACTTCCGCATCGCCCATTGTGGCGATCGCCTGTGCGTCATCCAGCAGGGGCGATGCCGTCGCGCCTGCCTGCACCAGGGCCAGGATGCGGCGCAGGTCCGCCAGATTGCAGGGCTTCTGCAGGACTTCGCTGAACTCGGAGGACAGCAGGCGCTGCCGTTCCTTCATGTCCATTTCGGCGCTGGTGGCGACGGCCGTGCAATCGCTGGAGCGGGCATATGGATCGCTGCGCAGCGCTGCCAGCACTTCTTCTGCGCCGGCACCGGGCATCCGGCAATCCAGCAGAAGCAGGTCGAAGGCCTCCTGGCGGGCGATAGCGATCGCCGAAGGGCCGTCGTGGCAGGCTTGGGCATCCAGGCCAAGGCTGCGCAGGGCTTCCACCAGGAAAAACCGGCTGCTCGGGTCGTCGTCGGCCACCAAAACGCGGACGGCGTCGGGCGTGCCCCGGTGGCCCATGGGGGTGTTTGAAGACGGGTGTTGCATGACTAGTCCATGTCGTTCAGCTGATTTTGGCAGAATGGCGCGTGATGCGTGCCAACTCAAGCCACCTGTTGCTCAGTCTGCTCATCCTTTTTGGGGTGGGCTTGTCGTTGCCGGTCCACGCCGACGTGGCGCTGGGCGCCAAGACCGTCACCGTGCCCGGCCTCAAGATGCAGGGTGTGCAATCGCGGATCGGCGAGGACGGGCAGGGCGGGCTCAAGCTCAGCCTGAAGGCCGCCAAGGCGGATGTGCCGTCGATGGGTTGGAAGCGCATTGGCGTGGATCTGCAGGGCACTCTGCAACGCGACACCCACATGCGTTGGTTGTTCGATGGTGCCGCCCAGTTGTCCGGTGCGCAAGGCGGCGCGCTGAGCAATGCCAAGGTGTCCATGGTGATCGACGAGGCGGCCAACACACTGGAGATCGACCTGTCGCAAGGGGCAATCCAGGCCAGCACCGCCCTTCCGCTGGACCAGCCCACCCACGCCCAGATCAGCCTTAAGGGGGTGCCGTTGGCTTGGCTGCAGGGCGTGCTCAGCACGGTGTGGTCGGGCCGCGTCACTGGCGGGAAGCTCGATGCAGACATGGCGCTGGATCTGCAGGACAAGGGGTTGCAGGCCTCCGGACAGTTCGCGCTGAACGGTGGCGGCTTCGATACGCCCGGTGGCGCGCTTGCGGGGCAATCGGTCAATGGCAACGGGCGCCTTAATGTCGATACGACCAGTGTGCCCTCACGCATCGATCTCGATGCGGGCCTGCGTGGCGGCGAGTTGCTGCTCGGCCCCATTTTTGCTCGACTGCCCGATCATCCGGTTCAGTTGAGCCTGGCGGCGGCGATACGAAATGGCGCCGTCGATTTCAGTCGCCTGCGCGTGGCGGACGCTGACGCGCTGCAACTGGAAGGCTCAATGGCCTTCAATGCGAAGGGCGATCTCCAGCAGCTCAAGCTCGATCGTCTGCAGTCGCGCTTTCCGGCGGCCTACCAGCGTTACGGTCAGGCGTGGCTCGCTACGCTGGGGCTGCGTGACATGCGTGTCGAAGGTCAGTTGAGCGGCAATCTGGATCTCGGCGCCGATGGCTTGCGCAGTTTCGCTTTTGATACGGATGGGCTCGATATCGCAGACGGGGAAGGGCGCCTGGGCGTGAAGGGGTTGCGCGGCGGCCTTGACTGGAACGCCAATGCGGATCGACCGGCGACCGCGCTCAGCTGGCAGGCTCTGCAGGTCTACCGCATGCCCCATGGCGCGGCGCAGACGCGCTGGCAGAGTCGGGGCGGCGCACTCAGCCTGCAGCATTCGGTCGATGTGCCCTTGCTCAATGGTCGTGTGCACGTGGGTGATCTGGAATGGCGTCCGGGGGCATCCAAAGGGCGTCGACTGGAAACTTCGCTGGCTTTCGCGGGCATCGACATGGCGGCATTCTCGCGCGCCATGGGGTGGCCGGAGTTCCCTGGCACCCTGGGTGGCGCCATTCCCGCCTTGCGTTGGGTCGATGATCGTTTTGAGCTCGAGGGTGGCCTCTCGGTCAATGTGTTTGATGGCTTTGTCGACATCACGCGCCTGACATTGCAAAGCCCGTTCGGCCCCAGTCCCGTGCTCACCAGTGATGTGCAGCTGCGCCAGCTCGACTTGGGTGCCATGACCAGCGTGTTCGATTTTGGCAACATCACCGGCCGTATGGACGGCTCCATCGACGAGCTACGGCTGGTGAACTGGAATCCGGTGGCATTCAAGGCCAACCTGCTCGCCGGCAGTGGCGGTCGCATCAGTCAGCGCGCCGTGAACAATCTCACCTCCGTGGGCGGTGGTGGCGCGGCAGCAGGTTTGCAGGGAGCTGTTCTCAAGCTCTTCAAGACGTTCGGTTACAAGCGTATTGGTCTCAATTGCACGTTGCAGGCTTCGGTGTGCCGCATGGGTGGCCTCGACAACGATGCCGACGGCTACACTATCGTCGAAGGCAGTGGACTGCCTCGCCTACAGGTGATCGGTCACCAGACCCAGGTCGATTGGCCGACCCTCGTTCGCCGGTTGAAAGCCGCCATTGAAGGCAACGGACCGGAAGTCCACTAAGGAGGCCCCCGCATTGCCGGGGCGCCTCCAGTACTACCCCATCCCCGAAGGAGTCGAAGATGCGCAAGCTTGTCTATGGATTGCTGACCATGCTGTTGGTCGCATTGGTGGGGTGCGTCACCATCAACGTGTATTTCCCTGAGGCAGCGGCTCAGAAAGCAGCCGATCAGTTCATCGGCACGGTACTCGACAATGCGGCGCCTTCGTCGCCGGCCAAGAGCAACGAGCCCGCTCCGCCGCCCAAAAAAAGTGGGCAGCCGTCGGCCATGTTGCTGGACCTGCTGATACCCGCCGCCTACGCGGCTGATGTGCCGAACCTGCGTATCCAGACGGCGACGACGGACGCAATCCACGGGCGCATGCAGGCGCGCTTCCGTGACACGCTCACGCCGTTGTTCAACAGTGGCGCGGTAGGTTTTACCCAGGATGGTCTGGTGGCCGTGCGTGACGCTGGCAAGCTCCCGCTGGATCAGCGGGCGGCCGCGAGCGCTGCCGTGGCCGATGAGAACCGGGACCGCAACGCCCTGTATCGCGAGGTGGCCAACGCCAACAATCACCCCGAATGGGAATCGCAGATCCGTGCCACGTTCGCCAAGGGTTGGATCGAGCGGGCGCGCCCGGGCTGGTATTATCAGGATTCCTCGGGCACCTGGAAGCAGAAGTAAGCCGTTCGCCCACCCATGGCCCGTTCATGGTTCCGCGATGCGGGCCAGCGACCGGCCGCCAGCCCGATCACCGCGCCCGGGTCCCCATGATCCGGGCGTGCGCGTTTCTGGAAGACAGCACTCACGATGAAAGAATTCGAAGCCACCATCACCGATCTCAGCCATGACGGCAAAGGCGTTACCCGCATCGACGGCAAGGCCGTGTTCGTCAGCGGCGCCCTGCTGGGCGAAGACGTCAAGCTGCGCATCCGCAAACGGCATCGTCACTATGACGAAGCCGAGGTGGTGGAGCTGTTGACCCGATCAGAGCATCGCGTCGAACCACGCTGCCGGCATTTCGGCCAGTGCGGCGGCTGTTCGCTGCAGCATCTCGATGCCGTCGCACAGATCGAAGTGAAACAGCGCGTCTTGAAGGACAACTTCGAGCGCATCGGCAAGGTGATGCCGGCTACATGGTTGCCACCGCTGACGGATGAACCCTGGGGTTATCGCCGCAAGGGCCGTCTTTCGGTGCGTTCGGTGGCCAAGAAAGGGCGCGTACTGGTGGGCTTCCGCGAGGAAAGCAATCCGCGCTTTGTGGCCGACATTACGCAATGCGAGGTCGTGCATCCGGCGCTGGGTCCCAAGATCGGTCTGCTGGCCGAGCTAGTGAGCGGCATGGACGCGGCGGCGGATATTCCGCAGATCGAGTTCGCGGCTGGCGATGACGTTGTCGCACTGGTGTTCCGTCATATGGTGCCGCTGAGCGAGCGCGATCAATCCGCGCTGACCGAGTTCGGCAAGCAGCACGGTTTTGCCATCTACCTGCAACCGGGTGGTGTGACCAGCGTGCATCCGTTGTGGCCGGAGGCGCCGCGTCTGGCCTTCCGTATCCCGAGTGGCGACGCGGCGTTTGAGGATGTGGAGCTGGAATTTCGCCCGCTCGACTTCGTGCAGGTCAATGCAGGCATGAATCGCCGCATGATGGCGCGCGCCATGGAGCTGCTCGATCCGCAGCCGACTGATCGCGTGCTTGATCTGTTCTGTGGCCTGGGCAACTTCACGCTGCCCATCGGGCGGCGTGTGGCGGAGGTCGTTGGTGTGGAGGGCGAGCACGGCTTGGTCGAGCGCGCCGCCGAGAACGCTGCGCGCAACGGCATTACCCATGCGCGCTTTGAAGTCGCCAACCTGTTCGAAGATCAGCGCCACGCGCATTGGGCCAAGCAGCCGTGGGACAAGCTCTTGCTCGATCCGCCGCGTGCTGGTGCCGACAAGGTGCTGGAGTACCTGCCGCACAAGGAAACGCGCCGCATCGTCTACGTATCGTGTCATCCAGGCTCACTGGCCCGCGATGCCGGCATCCTGGTGGAGAAGCATGGGTTCCGCTTGAGTGCCGCCGGGGTGATGGATATGTTCCCCCACACCGCGCATGTGGAGTCGATCGCCTTGTTCGAGCGCTGAGCTGTCCGGCGACCTTCACCGCTCCGTCACACAATCCCCCAATCATCGGGCGAAGCATGGGCATCGAAATCGAACGCAAATTCCTCCTGGGCCACGATGGCTGGCGCGACGCCGTCAGCGAAAGTGAGCGCATCGCCCAGGGCTATCTGGTCAGCGCGCAGGCGCTGCATGACGGCACGGCGCGCGCTTCCGTGCGTGTGCGTCGCACGGGTGAGCGCGCCTGGCTCAACATCAAGTCTGCGCAACTGGGTATTGAGCGCGCGGAATTCGAGTATCCCGTGCCTATCGCCGATGCCGAGCAGATGCTCGCCGACCTATGCGATGGCGTGGTGGAGAAGATCCGCCACCATGTGATCGTGGAGGGCGTGCTGTTCGAGATCGACGAATTCTTCGGTGAGAACGCCGGTCTCGTTGTGGCCGAAGTCGAGCTGCCTTCAGTCGATGCGTCGTTTCCGCAGCCGTCATGGCTGGGGCGCGAGGTCAGTCACTTGGCCCGCTACTACAATGTCAATCTCATCGCCCACCCTTATGCAAGCTGGACGCCGGAAGAGCGCCAGGCGGCGGGAGATCCGCAGTCATGCTGATGATCGGCCTGGCCGGCACCACGCTGGCATCGTCTGAGCACGTCTGGCTAAAGGCACCCGGTGTCTCGGGCGTGGTGCTGTTTTCGCGCAACTACAGTTCGCGCGACCAGTTGATGGCGCTGATCGACGATATCCGTGATGTTGGCGGCGAGGAGATGCTCATTGCCGTGGATCAGGAAGGTGGCCCCGTCCAGCGTTTTCGTGACGGCTTCACTCGCTTGCCGCCGCTCTCCACCATCGGCGCGGTGTACGACCGCGACCCGGAAGACGCGATCCGTCTGGCGGAGGAACATGCCTGGGTCATGTCCAGCGAGCTGCGCGCCAGTGGCGTCGATTTCAGCTTCGCGCCCGTGGTGGATCTGGCCCGCGGCAACGCAGCCATCGGCTTGCGTGCATTCCATGCCGATCCGGCCATCACGGCCGAGCTTTCGCAGGCCTGTGTGCGCGGCATGCACCTCGGCGGAATGGCGGCCGTATTGAAGCACTTTCCCGGTCACGGCTCGGTGGCCGTGGATACGCACAAAGCGACGGCAGTGGATCCGCGCCCCCTGGATGTGATCAGGCGCGACGACCTGGTGCCCTTCGCCGAAGGGCTGGCCGCGCATGCGGAGGCCGTGATGGTGGCGCACGTGATCTATCCGGAGATTGACGCCCAGCCGGCGGGTTTCTCGTCGCGCTGGATCAAAGACATCCTGCGCAACGAACTGGGCTTTGGCGGCGCAGTCATCAGCGACGACATCAGCATGGCAGCGGCAGGGGCGGCCGGCGGCGCGGCGGCGCGCGTGAGCGCGCACCTCGACGCAGGTTGTGACCTGGTGCTTGCCTGCTTCCCTGACGTGGTGGACGAGGCCATTGCCGCCGTGCAGGGTAGGGCCGCTGTGTCGCCCGAACGCATCGCCGCACTGCGCGGCGCAGTGGCGTCCACCTGGGACGGCCTCAACGACAACCCTCAGCGCGAACGTTTTATCGCGCGCATCGCGGCACTGCATGCCGCGGAAGGACAAACTCCGGCATGACTGCTTCTACTCCCTCGCTGGCGGCTGCACTTGCCGACGCCGACTTGCTGTTCGACCGCGCGTCACTGGAAACGGTTATCGCCGCCATGGGGCGCGATATCGATGCGGCGCTGGATGGCGAGCGCGCGGTCTTTCTTACCGTGATGAATGGCGCGCTGATCTTTGCCGGACATCTCGCGTTGGCCATCCGCACAGACGTTGAGTTCGACTACGTGCACGCCACCCGTTATCGCGGTGCGACATCGGGTAGTGAGCTGCATTGGTTGCGCGAGCCTGCCGTGGATCTGGCGGGCCGCACCGTGCTGCTGGTGGATGACATCCTCGATGAAGGCCACACCCTGAAAGCCGTCCGCGACGACTGCCTGCGTCGTGGTGCGCGTCGCGTGTTGATCGCCAGCCTTTGCATCAAGCAGCATGATCGGCTGGTCGACGGCATCGCATCGGACTTCAATGGCGTCGAGTTGCCGGACCGCTACGTGTTCGGGTTTGGCATGGACTACCACGAGCAGGGTCGCAACCTGCCGGGGATCTACGCATTGAAGTAAAGCGGGCGTGCTCCTTTGGGGCGTTGCACAACAGGAGTGGCCTATGAATGTTTTGGGGATTTCCGGCAGCCTGCGGCAGGCTTCGTTCAATGCGGCGCTGCTGCATGCCGCTCAGGAGCTGGCGCCGGTCGGGATGAACATCACCATTCATCGCCTGCATGATCTGCCGCTGTTTAACCAGGACGTGGAAGAGCAGGGCGATCCTGCCCCGGTGGCTGAGTTCAAGGCCGCCATCGAGCGTGCGGATGGCTTGTTGTTTGCTTGCCCCGAGTACAACGGCGGCATCACCGGGGTGCTGAAGAACGCCGTGGACTGGGCGTCGCGTGCCGGCAAGGGTCGCAAGGTCGCAGCACTGACGGGCAAGACCATCTGCATCATTGGCGCGAGCCCCGGTATCACTGGCACCGTGCGTGCGCAGGACCAGCTTCGCCTGGTGTTGCGTCGCGCAGGCGCCCGTACCGAGCCGCAGGGCGACGTGCTGGTCTTTCAGGCGCACACCAAGATTATCGAGGGCCGGCTGACCGATGAGCGGACGCGGGAGGCGCTGGGCCGTCACCTGCAGGGATTCGCCGAGCGGCTGGCTATGACCACCCATGACATTTAATTCGTAAGCAGGAACGCATCGTGACTATCGACTTGGCCGTTATCGGCGGCAGCGGCTTGTACAACTTCCCTGGCCTCGAGAACACCTCGCGCCACCGCATCGACACTCCGTATGGCCAAGCGTCAGGTGACGTGGTCACCGGCGACTTCGCTGGCCGCAAGGTCGCTTTTCTGGCGCGTCATGGCGAGAGCCATACCATCCCTCCGCACCGGGTGAATTACCGCGCGAACCTTTGGGCGCTGCATTCGCTGGGGGCGCGCAAGGTGGTTGGCGTGAATGCGGTGGGTGGCATTCGCGCTGACATGGGGCCGCGTGTCATCGTGGTGCCGGACCAGATCATTGATTACACCCATGGCCGCTACACGAGTTTTTGCGATGTGGAGGGTGCCGAGGTCCGCCATATCGATTTCAGCGAGCCTTACACCGAGTCACTCCGTCGTGAGCTGATCGATGCGGCCGGCGCGGCGGGCATCGCCGCCATTGATGGTGGCTGTTATGGCGCCACCCAGGGACCGCGATTGGAAACCCGGGCAGAGATCGCGCGCATGAGGCGCGACGGCTGCGATCTGGTCGGTATGACTGGCATGCCTGAGGCCGTGCTCGCCCGTGAACTGGAGATGGATTACGCCTGCCTTGCGCTGGTCGCCAACTTCGCGGCGGGCTGCGGGGACGAAGCGGAAATCAGCATCGAAGAAATCTTCGCCCACCTGGCAGCAGCCACCGCAGAGGTGCCTCGCATCCTTGGTGTTTTGCTCAAAAGCTGAGCAACCGGTGGGGGTTTTCATGTGCCAGCGCGTCCGCCGTATTGCGCTTTGGCATAAAACATGTTGATACTTCTCTGGTGCCAGGGGCGGCGGACCAAGGGGTCAAGGTGGTTCAGCGCTATCCGTGGTGCATCCAGTCCATGATTCAGAGGTTCACGCAATGCGTTTCGGTACGGTCAAGTGGTTCAACGATGCCAAGGGTTTCGGCTTCATCGCGCCCGAGGACGGTGGGGAGGACGTGTTCGTCCACTTTTCGGCGATCAACGCCAAGGGCTTTCGCAGCCTGCAGGAAGGTCAGCGCGTGAAGTTCGAAGTCACCACGGGTCCGAAAGGCGCCCAGGCTTCGGGCGTCGAGATCGCTGGTTGATTTCGGCGAGCCGGCGCTTGCGCCGGTCATCGATATAAAAGAAGCCCCGCGTCGCAAGGCGCGGGGCTTCTTTCTTTTGAGGGGAGCGCGCAATGGCTGATCGTAGAGATTTTCTGAAGGCATCCCTGCTGGGTGCCTCGGCGGTGGCGTTGGCGGGTGGGGCGAACGCGTTGGCGAATACCAAGGAGACAAGAAAAGGCGCAGCCGCACCACGCGTGGTGTCGACCTGGGACTTCGGTGTCGCCGCCAATCAGGCGGCATGGGGCGTGCTGTCCAAGGGCGGTGGTTCGTTGGACGCTGTGGAAGCGGGCGTCATGATTCCAGAGGCCGACCTGAAGAATCACAGCGTAGGCCGCGCCGGTTATCCGGATCGCGACGGCCATGTGTCGCTGGACGCCAGCATCATGGACGCCGATGGCAGCTGTGGCGCCGTGGCGGCGTTGGAACATATCGCTCATCCCATCCAGGTGGCGCGTCGCGTCATGGAGCGGACGCCGCACGTGCTGTTGGTAGGCGATGGTGCGCTGCAGTTTGCGATCGAGCAGGGCTTCAAGAAGGAAGAGCTGCTCACGCCAGAATCCGAAGCCGCATGGAAGGAGTGGTTGAAGACCGCCCACTATCAGCCATCGGCGAATAGCGAAGTGCGCGACTACGGCAAGACCGGCATGCCTGGCGGCAAGGACAACCACGACACCATCGGCATGCTCGCCATCGACGCCAACGGGCGGCTGGCGGGTGCCTGCACTACCAGTGGCATGGCGTGGAAGCTGCGAGGCCGTGTCGGTGACAGCCCGATCATTGGTGCGGGCCTGTACGTGGATGGCGATGTCGGTGCGGCCACGTCGACCGGTGTGGGCGAGGAAGTGATCCGCAACGTCGGCAGCTTCCTGGTGGTGGAGCTGATGAGGCAAGGGCGTTCGCCGCAGGACGCATGTCATGAAGCGGTGATGCGCATCGTCAAGCGTCGTCCTGCAGCGTCGAAGGATTTGCAGGTAGGCTTTCTTGCCATGAATCGCGAGGGCGAGGTTGGTGCATTCGCTATCCAGCCCGGCTTTTCGTACGCAGTGTGTGACTCGAACAAGCAAGATGGATTGTTGCCATCCAAGAGCGTCTATTAATGACGAAACCCCTGCTCGAGATCGCGGCCAATTCACTCACCTCCGCATTGGCGGCGCAGGCAGGGGGTGCGGATCGTGTCGAGCTGTGCACGGGTCTCGAGTTGGGCGGGTTGACGCCGTCGGCGGCGCAAATCGCCCAGGTCCGCGAGCGGCTGAGTATTCCCGTCTACGTGCTTATCCGTCCGCGGGCAGGAGATTTCCTGTACAGCGATGATGAACTGGCAACCATGCAACACGACATCGAGACGTGCCTCTCGCTCGGTTGCGACGGTGTGGTGTTCGGTATGCTCGATGCTGCCGGACGAGTCGACATGGCGCGCTGCAGACCGTTGCTGTCGGCAGCGGGTGGCATGGGTGTGACCTTCCATCGCGCTTTCGACATGGCCAGGAACGTCACGGAGGCGCTGGAGGATGTGGTCACGCTAGGTGCCGAGCGTGTGCTGACCTCGGGAGGCGCCACGACGGCGACAGCGGGGGCGGCGACCATTCGCGCGTTGGTCGAGCAGGCCGCTGGGCGCATTGCGGTGATGCCTGGCGCAGGCATCCATGCGGCGAATATCGCGGATCTGGCTCAGGTTTCCGGGGCGACAGAGTTCCATGCGTCCGCAAAAGCCAGCCTTCCTTCCGGCATGCAGTGGACGAATCTGCGGCTGCCCGATATGGCCGGTGGCGAGATTCGCACCGATGAGCAGGAAGTGCGGGCGCTTGTGAGGGCGTTAGCGGCAAGTCGCTGATCCGTCGGCCCGGCTCGTTGGCAATCAGGGGGAGGTCGCTCTAAGCTGCAGGCTTGCGCGTCACCCACACCCAGTGAGCCAATCCCATGGGCGAGCGGAACGACCGGCAAGCATACGGGTCAACCTTGACCTTTCGGACGGGAGTCATCGCGTGAGTGCGCCGCACGAAGTGGCAGCGCCCGCCACGCTTGTCCTGCGTCGCTGGCCGCGCTTTCTCTCCACGGCCGCCGTCATCGTGGCGGCCACCATCTTTGGCCTCAGTTACAGCCTTTCCGCACCGCTGATCGCCATGAGCCTTGCCGCTGGCGGGCACTCCGGCACCTATATCGGCGTAAACGCCGCCATGCATGCGCTGGGAGTCCTGTTGATCGCCCCAGTCATGCCTGCGCTGGCGGGTCGCTTTGGTGCGCGGGCACTGGCCGTGGCCGCACTGATCGTTACCGCCGTTGTGCTGGCCGCATTCACGCGTGTGACCGACGTGGCCTGGTGGTTTCCGTTACGCGTTGTGCTGGGCATGGCGGCGGAAACCTTGTTTGTCATGTCTGAAACCTGGACCAATGTGCTCACCACGGAGCAGGCTCGCGGACGCACCATGGCCGTCTATACGGCCGCGCTGTCCTTGGGTATGGTGCTGGGGCCTGCGTTGCTTTCGGTCTTGGGTGTCGACATGGGGGCTTATCTGGCGGGTGCCGCTATCGCGCTGGTTGCCGTCGCATTCGTCTTGCCGCCCTGGGTCGTTGCGCCGGGACGTAGCAAGCCTGAGCACGCGCACCCCATGCGTTACCTGCGTCTTGCACCCATTGCCATCGCCACGACCGTGCTCAATGCGGGCGTGGAGACAGCGGGCCTGTCCTTCATTTCGCTGTATGCCACGCAACTGGGTTGGACAGAGGCGCGCGCCATGCAGCTGATCTCGGTCCTGATGCTGGGGGCCATCGTGCTGCAATTGCCGATCGGGTGGCTGGCGGACAAAGTGAGCAAGCGCCGCCTGGTGCTGGCGCTGGCGTCGATCTCCGCCGTAGCGGCGCTGTTTTGGCCGTTTGCATTGCGGGAGGTCTGGCTGGCTTTCGCCGTTGTGTTTGTCTGGGGCGGTTTGTTTGTCGGTATCTACACCGTGATGCTGGCCATGGTGGGTAGTCGCTTCCAGGGTGGTGATCTGGTGGGCGTCTACGCTGTCATGGGGCTGGCGTGGGGCCTGGGCGCACTGGTTGGTCCGGCGTTGGCCGGTGTGGCCATGGGGATGAGTGCGCTGTTTGGTCTGCCGGGGGTGATCGCATTGGGGTGTGCCGTGTTTGCGGTGTTCATGGCGGTATCGCGCAGCGAAACCTGAGAGTGTCGGGCGCAGAAGACGGTGTTCCCGCCGGGGCAATGAATGACGGAGTCGTCCTATGGTGCAACTGGGTTTGCTTCTGTTGGGTAGCGATTTCATTCGACGGCGCTGGGTGATCCTCGCCATCGGCGGTGTGCTGTGGGCTGCACTCGGCGTGGCGATCTTCATCGATGCGTTGGACAACGTGCTGTATTTCCCACTGCACGTGTTCGGCTACCTGCTGCTGGTAGAGGCCGTCGTCACGCTGGCGGTCTCCGCGCCGCGACAGGGCACGCCTTCGGTACTGCGTAAAGCACGCGGCGTGGTGTTTCTGATCCTTGGCCTGCTGATCATCGATCAGCATCATGCGGCCAGCGTGATCCTTGCCATGGCATTCGGGCTCGCGTTTCTGGCAGATGGCATCTTCCGTATCGCGGCTGCCGTGGTGGTGCGTTTTCGTGGATGGCGGTTGTCGGTGTGCACGGGCTTGCTGGAAGTGGGCTTTGCCGCCTTCATGTTCGAGCCTTACCCGACCTTCTACGCAGGCACCGTGCCGTATTGCATCGGTATGGGCTTCTTCCTTACCGGGTGCGGCATGTTCAGGCAGGCATGGCGACTGAAGAAGCTGCCTGACCACGCCGTGCTCTCTTGGTTGCTCATGCGTGACGCAGCGGTGCGGGATGCGGGATTCACACCCGAGCCACAAGAGGATGTCATCAGCGATCTGGTGGTCTACGTGTGGACGCCGTCGGGTTCCGTCGAGAATGCCGTGCCGCAGCCCCTGGTGGATCGCTACATCGCCGCGGTCGACGCCAAGGGCGTCATATCGACAGGTCACGCGGCTTTGGGGTGTGCGCCGGACATCTACGTCAGCCACTATCCAGCGATCGAGATCGACCGTTCGACCGGCGACTTCACCGGCATGCTGCGCGCCACGGCCTCCAACAACGTGGCCGGCAAATTTCAGCCGAGCTATGAGGAAGAGGCGGCGGGTTGGTGTGAATCGAATGCCGAGGTGCGTTTCGATCAGTACGACCGACAACGCCTGTTGGCCTTCTGGAAGCGCTACCGCCAGGACGCTACGTACAACCTGACTAATCGCAACTGCTCAAGCAGCGTGGCGCATTGTCTGGAAGCGGCACTGGAGGGCGCGTCGGCAAAGCGCGGATTCCTTCGCACCATGATCAATCCCGATCTATGGGTGGCAGCCCAGTTGCGAAAACGGGCGGAGGCGATGGCGTGGACGCCAGGCCTAGTGCTCGATTATGCGCGTGCGCTCAAGGTGGCTATCCAGCCGACACCGCTGGGCTGGTACACGTTGGCGGCATCGGCAGGGCGCTTCTGGCGCTACGTGCTGGCTTTCTATCGCGGCGGTCGTGTGGGTGGCGTTTCGATGGACACCAAAGGGAGCGCTCGCGCAGCACGCAAGCGCTCGATTGAGTGACGCTGGTCAGGCAGTGAATTGCAGGCGGGCAAGCTCTGCATAGAGCCCGCCCTCGGCAAGCAAGCTTTGATGCGTGCCTTGCGCGACGATGCGTCCGCCATCCAACACCACGATGCGGTCGGCACGTTGCACGGTGGCGAGGCGGTGGGCGATGACCAGGGTGGTGCGGCCTTTCTCCAATCGTTCCAAGGCCTGCTGGATGGCGGCTTCGGATTGCGCGTCGAGAGCGGAGGTGGCTTCGTCCAGCAACAACAGCGGTGCGTCGCGAAGAATGGCGCGAGCAATCGCGATGCGTTGCCGCTGGCCACCGGAGAGGCGCACGCCGCGCTCGCCCAGTTCCTCGGCGTAGCCCTTGCTCATGGCGCTGATAAAATCATGCGCCTCCGCAGCGCGAGCAGCGTCGCGCACTTCATCATCATCTGCGTCCTGGCGGCCGAAGCGGATGTTATCGGCAGCGGTGCCACCGAAGATAACGGTTTCCTGGGGCACCAGCGCGATCGCGCCGCGCAGCTCCGGCAGTGTGAGCGCGCGAAGGTCGACACCATCCAGTGTGATGCGACCGGTCTGCGGATCGTAGAAGCGCAGCAACAGGGCGAATACGGTGCTCTTGCCCGCGCCGGAGGGACCAACCAGGGCGACGGTTTCGCCGGGGCGGATGGTCAGGTCGAAGTCGTAGAGCGCCGGCGCATCCGGGCGCGTCGGATAGTGGAAACCCAGGTTCTCGAAACGCAGCTCGCCCTGTACGGGTTTGGGCAGCGGCGTCGGCTTGGCCGGGCTGGTGATCTCGGCGCGTTCCTCGAACAGCTCGCCGATGCGCTCCATGGCGCCGGCAGCGCGCAGCACGTCTCCCCATACTTCGGACAGGCCCGCGAGCGAGCCCGCGGCAAAGATGGCGTAAAGCACGAACTGGCCCAGTACGCCCGCGCCCAACGTGCCGGCGATCACATCACGCGCACCGGCCCACAGCACCAGCGTGATCGCACCAAAGAACAGCACGATCACCGTGGCGGTGAGCATCGAGCGCATGCCGATACGTTTGCGTGCCGTGGCGAGTGCGCGGGTGATGGCGCTCGCGTAGCGAGTGCTTTCGATGTCTTCACGCGCATAGGCCTTCACGGCCTGGGCGGCATTAAGCGTTTCGTTGGCGATGGCGGCGGTGTCAGCAAGGCGATCCTGGCTGGCGCGCGAGAGTTTCTGCACGCGACGGCCAAACAGGAGGATCGGTAGCATCACCGCGGGGATCACGAGTGCCGTCAGTCCGGCGAGGCGCGGACTGGTCCAGATCATCATGGCGGAGGCGCCCATCAGCATCACCGCGCTGCGTAGGGCCACCGAAATACCTGAGCCAAGCAATGCCTGGATCACCTCGGTGTCGGTGCCGAGGCGCGAGATCAGTTCACCCACGCGGCTGCGTTCGAAGAAACCCACGTCCAGCCGGATCACGTGCGCGTAGAGCTTCGAGCGCAACGATGCCAGGGCTCGCTCGCCCAGCAGGGTGATGCAGTAGTAGCGCGCCGCGGTGGCAAAGGCCATGACCAGCGCCACGCCGAACAGGCCGAGGAAGGTGGTATTGATGGCTGCCGCGCTGGAGTGGACGAAACCCTGATCGATCATGTGCCGCACCGCCATCGGCAACACCAGCGTGGCGCCGGAGGAGATGCCGAGGAACACCAGCCAACCCAGGGCTAGCGCCCGATGAGGTTTGACGAAAGGCCAGAGGCGCGCGAGTGCGCCGATGCGACGAGCGGGGCGGGGCGTGGCGGCAGTATCGCTCATGGAGTCTCGCGTGCAGTGGAAGGGGTGTCCGGTCCCAGGCCTCGGTGATCCGTCTTCCCGGGCCAAGGAAGCATCGTGGAACCCCACCAACGTGGGGCGGATCGGGGGCGATTCAATCCAGTCGCCGGGCAGCGTGTCGTCCGCGGCTGATATCTGTGATGCGCGACTGGGCTTCGTCCGCGCGCTGGGCAGGCAACAGGATCTCCAGATCCACGCCGTCGGCGCCAAAGTCCTCGCGCGTAATCTCAGCCTCCAGCTCTCGTAGGCGTGCCTTGAGCAAGGCGAGTTCCGCGAAGTCGCATCGCATGCTTAGTCGCGCCATGGCGACAATGGGCAGGCGTTCGGCGCGACGCAGGCACTCCGCCGCTGTGCCGCCATAGGCGCGCACCAGGCCGCCCGCGCCGAGCTTGATGCCGCCATACCAGCGCGTTACCACCACCACGGCCCGGTCGATGCCCTGGCCCTCGATGGCCTGCAGGATCGGTCGACCCGCCGTGCCGCCGGGTTCGCCATCGTCGTTGAAGCGGTAATCCTGACCGATGCGATAGGCCCAGCAATTGTGCGTGGCGGCCGGGTCACCCACCTGCCGTACGAAAGCGAGTGCCTGTTCGGGCGTCTGTACCGGGCTGGCCTGGGCGAGAAAGCGGCTCTTCTTGATGTCTTCGCTGTGCTGGCATGCGCCGGCAAGGGTATGCAGCCTGTCACTCATGGTCAGGCAGTTGCGCTCGCAAATCATCGGGCAAGGGGATGTCTGGATGCGCTTTCTGGAAGGTCGTGAGTCGCTGCAAGGCCTCGTCACGGCGATGCAGGGCGAATAGCTGGCGGATCTTGTCGAGTTCCTGCGCCGGCGTATCGGATGGGTTCGGTGCAGCGGCGTCCTGCATAGGCATGGGGGCCGGTGCCGCCATCGTTTTCATGGCGGCAGCACGATTTTCCTGTTGCCTGGGCATTCCCCCGACAGGAGCAGCGGACGTTGATGGTGCGGCGTAGAACGACGGCGCCGCAGCCGCCATGGGCGCAGACTGCATGGGTGCAGGCGCGGGTGGCGGTGGCGCGGGTGCTGCCATGGGGGCGGGTGCCGCGACGATACTTTCCGTGGGCGTCGCCATCACGGGAGCGGATGCCTCGGCGGTCACCGGCGCTGGAGCGGGAGCGGGAGCGGCCATGCGCGCCACAACCTTCGGCTTCATGGCCGAACGGATGTTGTCATGCTCGGACAGCAAGGGGGGCGCAGCACGCCGGGCGACCTGGGGGACGGGGGATGTCGGCGACTCCTCGGGTGCAGCCGTGATACGCGGCGGTGGCGCAGAGGGCATTGCAGATTGCGCGAGCCCCGGTGTTGGCGTGACTGCAGGTGCGGGTGCCTGTGCCTGTACCGGTGTCGGGTTATTCGTCGTCACGCTGCTCGCCGTCGGGATCTGCGGCACGCTTGACGGCTGCAGCATCATGCGCCAGCCCAGCCCGGCCGCCACCACGAGCATGGCGACGCTGGCCACGGCCACCGGCCAGCGCGGCACGGAACGGCGCTGTGCCGGGCGCACGGCCTCTGCTGCCGCGCGCTTGATGGCGCGATCCAGGGCGGGCGACGGCTCCTTGCGCGGCAGGCTGCGATAGAGCGCCTTCAGCTCGTCTTCGCCCGGCAGTGCGTCGTTGTCGTGGTCGTGCGTGCTCATTCGGCCAACTGCTCGCGCAAACGGTTCATGGCATAGCGCAGTCGCGACTTGGCGGTTTCGCGGCCCACGCCGGTGACTTCGGCGATCTCCTCCACACTCAGGTCGTTCTCCAGTCGCAGTAACACGGCGGTGCGCTGCTCGTCCGGCAGTTGCTCGATAGCCATCTGCAGGCGGCGTCGGCGTTCGAACTCCGACAACACATGTTCCGGCTGCTCGTGCTCGTGGGCTGCGGCCTGTTCGAAAACGCGCTCTGCCTCGTCGCCGGTAGCCACCGGACGCTTGCGCCGATGGTTGTCGATCAACAGGTTATGCGCGATCTGCAGTAGCCAGGTGGTGAATTTGGCCTGTGGCGTATAGCGCGTGCGCGAGGCGATGACTCGGCTCCAGGTGTCCTGGAAAAGCTCTTCGGCCAGCTGTGGATCACGTGCCGTGCGCAGCAGAAAACGATACAGCGGCCCCCGGTGGCGCGCGTACAGTGTGTCGAACGCCGCCGACTCGCCCCGAGCATAGGCAAGCATCAGCGTCGCGTCGTCGTCCACGGGAGCATCCATGGGCGGCGAGGTTAAGGCAAACCGGCCTTGGCGGTAAGCATCAATGCGCGGTGCTGCATGGAATGGCCGTGGAACGGCGGGCATGGGGCGGTGATTTCATCGGCAGATACATGATGGTGAAACGCCCGACGAGGCTGGGTGGGGTTAAGGCCCCAGGCAACGTGACTATACGGTGTACGGATCGCCAGCCAGGACGAATGGCTGGCACCTTCGTCAGGGGACGATGGCGCCGATGTCGGGATGACTGAAGTCTCTCGGCTCGGGTGATTGGGTAAGCCGAAACACCCCTTCCCGTACCAATCGCGGCAGCACAACGTCCAGTACGGTGGTCTGGTGCGGGGCCAGGATCTGGAAAAGATCATCCTTCGCGGCGGTCGTGGCGACCGCATGATGCACAAGGCCGCTCAGGTCGCCTGGTTCGATCGTCGCGCTGTACGGGCGATGGCTGCTCGTTGCCGCGCGCAACATGCGGCGATTGTTTTCGGGATCTGATATGCGCGGTGCGCCTGATAGCAAAGCGTGATTAAGCAGGAAGGTGATTACATGGCCGTGGCGACTGTTAGCCTGCCGGTCGAGCATGAAACCCTGCGGCATCCAATCGGGATTCGGCGGTGTCCCCGCTTTCAGCAGCCATCGTGCCCCCGCCAGCGGCTCGCCGCCCTCATCGGTGAGACGTACGACCAGCATGCTGCGGGGGTCGTGGATGTGCACGCGCGAGGGAAAAGGGCCTACCGATTCCAGCTCAACCCGTTGTGTATCGCGTTGTGCGTTCTCGTCGTCGAACGCATCGCACAGTTGCTGATAACCGCCTGCATCACGCACCCGCATGCAACGGAGCAGGGCATCCACCGTGGCGGTTGGCGACGATGCCATGATGCCCTGATCGGTGCCGGAGTGAGACGCACCGGGGATCAGCTTGAACGCCGTGCGTGGTGCTGTGGTGACATTGAGTGCCAGTATGTCAGGGGCGCCGCCGCTTTCCCGGGCGAGCACCGCGTGGCGCGCGTTGAGGTTGGCTGCGGCCATGCGCACCACGCCATCGGAGCCATCTTCACCAGTGTAGGTGTTGATGTGGTCATAGAGTGAGCGGTCTGGGCGGTCACCGGTAAGCACAAACAGAAATTGATCGCGCTCACTGGGATCGGTGCCATGGATGTGGTCGAGATTGAGCGACAGCGATTCAGCGCTGCCCAGTTCCAGCCAGTCGAGGATGCGCCGTCCCGGTTCCACGCCGCCAGCCCATGCCCGCACGCGTGCCAGCATGCTTTTGCCAAGCTGAGCCAAAGCGGAGCCGAAGTTGGCTGGCGCCAGCATCATCAGATGCGTCAGGCGGATGGTGCTGAAGGCATGGGGGCGCTCACGCTGGGCGCGCAGCCACTCGCGCACCACCGGGCCACCGGTGGAGTGGGTGATACAGGCAAAGCTGGCGTCGCGCAGATGAAGATCGCGCAGCGCGTGGTCAAAGGCGCGCACTACGTCGGGCATGGTGACCGCGTCGTCGAAGCTTACGTACTCGGACAGCCAGATGTCGGCCATGTTCAACGCCATGCCTTCCGCAGCGGCCTGGGCCCGCAGTTGCCGTGGCAACGCGCCATATGTCGATGTGTTGGTCACGCTCCAGCCGTGCACGAAAACGAGTGTGGTCATGAACCGGTTCCCGGTGTTGCTCTGTTGCCCACTCGCAAGATGACGAGCGTGTCCATAGGCCGACAGACGACAAGCTTGTGAGCTATCGCCTCGTCGCAGCGTAAGGCCCTAAGATGCCATGCCTTCCATGGAGCGGGGAATCCGCATGCTCACTGTCCTGTTCGTACTGTTGCTGATGTCTGTGCTGCTTTATCGCCGGCGTTGGCGAAAGACAGGGCGCGCACTGCTGGCACTGACGGTGCTGTTGTTCTTTGGCATCGGTTGCGGCGCGCTGCCTAGGTTGCTGTCGGACAGCCTGCAGCACGGCTATGAAGTGAATCCTTCCATTGCCTGGGCGCCGCGCAACGCCATCGTGGTGCTGGGCGCGGGTACGGCCGTGGTGGAAGATCAGCCGCTGCAGCCGTCGTTCTTTGTCGATGGGCGCTTGTTGCGAGCGGCGCAGCTGTACAGCGCGTGCAAGGCTGCGGGAAAGGAGTGTCGACTCGTGGCCAGTGGCGGTGACTCGCAGGCGCATGGCGAGGCGGAGGCCGTGGTCTACGGCAGGGCGCTCCGCGCGCTAGGTATTCCGGAGGTGGATATCGCGCTCGAATCCCGCAGCATGAGTACGTGGCAGAACGCCCAGTTCACTCGCCCCATGCTTGCCAGCTACGCGCCCCAGCACATCGTGCTGGTGACGTCGGGGATCCATCTGCGCCGCTCGCTTCTGTATTTCACCCACTTCGGCATCGTGCCGCAGCCGGTCGCGGGCGACTGGGTCAATGCACGCCGTGAAGTCGCCCCTGATTCGTGGAATTTTTTCCTGATGGATGCCTCACTGCACGAGTACCTGGGCATCCTGCGTTACCGCGTCTACAACCTGATGGGTTGGAACGCGCCGAAGGCGCCGCCGCTCAATGCCTGACGTGAGATTTTTCGTTCATTTTCCAGCCAGCTACTGAGCGCATATCCGCGTAACCTTGCGCGGATCTTCTGCCTACCGGCGCTCCTGATGCACCCCGATATGCCTTCTGACCCGCACTCGCGTGCGGCGCTTCCGCTTGCCCCGTCGCTGGACCCCACGCTCAGCGACGCTCATATGCCACGCCGTTTTCGGCCGCTCGGTCGGCGGGTGCTGTGGATCTGTTTTCTGGCGATGGTGCTGGGCTCGGTCGTCGCCCTGGTCGCCCGCGTGCTGACCGGCTTGATCGGGCTGGTGACCAATCTCGCCTTCTACGGGCGTATCAGTACCGAGTTCAGCAGCCCTGCCGGCAATCACCTTGGACTATGGGTCATTGCCGTGCCGGTGGTTGGCGGCTTGATCGTGGGCGTCATGGCGCGCTGGGGCTCGCGCGCCATCCGTGGCCACGGCATTCCTGAAGCCATGGAGCAGGTGCTGCTCAACGAGAGCCGTATCCCGCCGCGCATCACCTGGCTCAAGCCCGTTTCGTCGGCCATCGCCATCGGTACGGGCGGCCCGTTCGGCGCGGAAGGCCCGATCATCGCCACGGGTGGCGCGCTGGGTTCGCTGGTCGGCCAGCTGTTGCATGTCACCGCCGACGAGCGCAAGACGTTGCTTGCCTCAGGCGCTGCAGCGGGTATGGCGGCGGTGTTCTCCGCACCGATTTCCTCGGTGCTACTGGCCATCGAGCTCCTGCTGTTTGAACGCCGCGCCCGCTCGCTGATTCCGGTGGCGCTTGCAGCGGTCATCGGCACGGCCGTTCGCTACATGCTGGAAGGGAACGAGCCCATGTTCCCGATGCCTGATATCGCCACACCGGCACTCAGCGCCGTGGTGGCCTATATCGCCATGGGTATCGTCACCGGCGTGGCGAGCGTGGGCATTACCAAGCTCACCTATGCCATTGAGGATGGTTTCGAAAAGCTGCCGATCCACTGGATGTGGTGGCCGGCCATCGGCGGCGTCGTAGTGGGTGCGGTGGGCTACTTCATGCCGGCGACGCTGGGCGTGGGCTACACCAATATCGCGGCGCTGATTGCGGGACAGATCGGTTTTGCCGGCATGTTGGCGCTGTGCCTGATGAAGCTGCTGTCATGGTCGGTGGCCTTGGGCAGCGGCACATCCGGCGGCACATTGGCGCCACTGTTCACCATCGGTAGTGCGCTGGGCGGCGTGTTGGGCTTGTTGTGCGTGAGCTGGTTGCCGTGGCTGCATGTGGATCCGCGCGTGGCCGCGCTCGTGTGCATGGCCGCCATCTTTGCCGGGGCTTCTCGTGCCTTCCTGACATCGGTGGTGTTTGCCTTCGAAACCACGCAGCAGCCGCATGGCTTGCTGCCCTTGCTGGGCGCGTGCGCAGCGGCGTATCTCGTTTCCGGCTTGATGATGCGCAATACCATCATGACCGAGAAGATCGCCCGTCGTGGCGTTCGCGTACCGGCCGAATACGCAGCGGATTACCTGGAGCGCATTTCCGTTGGCGAAGCCTGCAGTCGTCATGTGGTCAGCCTGCGGGCATCGGAAGTGGTCGGTGAGGTGCGGGCGTGGCTGGCCACGGAAGCAGCGCCGGCCAAGCACCAGGGTTTCCCGGTCGTCGATGGCGAAGGCCGCCTGTTGGGTGTGGTGACCCGTCGAGATCTGTTGCGCACGGGCGCGCCGGTCGATGCCACAGTGCAGTCGTTGCTGAGTCGTCCGCCGATCGTAGTGTGCGAGGATCACACGCTGCGCGAAGCTGCCGATCACATGGTGGAAGCCGACGTGGGGCGCCTGGTGGTGGTGTCGCGCGATGGCCGGATGGTCGGCATCGTTACGCGCGGCGATCTGCTCAAGGCGCATGCCCAGCGCCTGCGCGAAGCGCACGAGGCGAGCCGGCACCTTGGTGCAAAAACAAAACCGGCCGTGTAAGGGCCGGTTCTGCAGCACATCGGGACGGATCACTCCGCCCCGTTTGTTTCATCAGGCGGCTTTCAGCGATGCGATGTCGATCACGAAGCGATAGCGCACGTCGCTCTTGATCACGCGCTCGTAGGCGTCGTTGATGTCCTTCATGTCGATCACTTCGATGTCGCTGACGATGTTGTGCTCAGCGCAGAAGTCCAGCATTTCCTGCGTCTCGGCGATGCCGCCGATGGCCGAGCCGGAGACGGAGCGGCGACCCAGCAGCACCTGTGCAGCATTCACCGGCGGATCCAGCGGCTGCAACTGACCGACCAGGCACAGCACACCGTTGATGGTGAGCGTGTTGAGGTACGGGTTCAGGTCATGCGGATTCGGCACGGTGTCGAGGATGAACTCAAACTGGCGCGCCACGGCAGCCATCTGCTGCTCGTCGGTGGAGAGCACCACATGGTCGGCGCCCAGGCGACGCGCTTCCTCTTCCTTGCCTGGCGAACGGGTGAACAAGGTGACATCGGCGCCCATCGCCTTGGCGAACTTCAGGCCCATGTGGCCCAGGCCGCCGAGGCCGATCACGGCGACCTTGCTGCCCTTGCGCACGTTCCAGTGACGCAGCGGCGACCAGGTGGTGATGCCGGCGCACAGCAGCGGTGCGGCGGCCTTCAGGTCCAGCTTGTCGGAAATGGACACCACAAACTTGTCCGACACCACGACGCGCTCGGAGTAGCCGCCGAAGGTCAGTGAACCGTCCTGGCGGTCCTTGTCGTTGTAGGTCCAGGTGGCGCCCTGTTCGCAGTACTGCTCCAGCCCGGCATTGCACGAGGCGCAATGCTGGCAGGAATCAACCATGCAGCCGACGCCAACCGTGTCACCCACTTTGAACTTGGTGACGTCGCTGCCGACCGCGCTGACGCGGCCGACGATTTCATGGCCGGGCACCATGGGGAACATGCTGCTGTGCCATTCGTTGCGGGCCTGGTGGATGTCCGAGTGACAGACGCCGCAGTACAGGATGTCGATCACCACATCGTCCGGACGCGCGGCGCGGCGCTCGAACTGGAACGGCGCCAGCGGCGTGGTGGCGGACTGAGCGGCATAGCCGCGGGTAGGAAACGTCATGGCGTGACTCCTTGGGGATGGAACGGCGAGGCCGCGAAGTATGGGTGCCGGGCAGGGCTGCCGGGTAGCCGGATCCTGCGAAATGATTGCCTGATTCTGCAACGTCTGCCGTAAAAGACTCCCCATGGGGCGGAGGAACGGGCAAGCTTGTGCTGCATAAAAAAGTGGCAAGTCCATGAACGAAAAGCTTTCCCGTTCCGGCCTTCCGGCGCGCCTGACGCTGGATGGCGAGGAATTGACAGCGCGGGTTGAACGATTGGCGCCGGCGGAGGGTGTATGTGACACCGCTTGGCCGGCCCTGATTCTGTACCGGGCCAACTCGACCGGGGTGCCAACATGCGCGATGTACGAGCCCGGTCTGGGTCTGGCTCTGCAGGGCGCCAAGCAGATCCTGCTGGGCCAGCAGTCCTTCCTGCATGAGCCGGGGTCGTACATGGTGACGGCGGTGGACGTGCCCGTGTCTGCGCAGGTCGTGCGGGCCTCGACCGACGAGCCGTGCCTGTGCTTGACCTATCGGCTCGACCTGCAGCGCATTCGCGAGCTCTTGCCCGAGGTGCGGGGGCAGCGTGGCGCGGTGGCATCGGCGCCCGGGCTGTCGATGAGTCCACTGGACGGCGGCCTGCTCGATCCCTTGCTGCGACTGGTTCGATTGCTCGACGCGCCGCATGACCTCGCCGTGCTGGGGCCGCTGATCGAACGCGAGCTGCTGTATCGCCTGCTGACCGGTGAGCAGGGGGCGCGACTGGCGCAGATTGCCACCTCGGGAAGCCAGAGCCACCAGATATCCCGCGCGATCGAATGGTTGCGACGCCACTACGACGAGCCCTTGCGCATCGACGAGCTGGCGATGCGGGTGAACATGAGTGCGTCGTCGCTGCATCATCATTTTCGCGCCATCACGGCCATGAGTCCGCTGCAGTACCAGAAGCAATTGCGGCTGCAGGAGGCGCGTCGCCTGCTGCTGGCCGACCAATGCGACGTTGCCACGGCCGCGCATCGTGTGGGCTATGAAAGTCCATCGCAATTCAGTCGCGAATACAGTCGCCACTTTGGTGCGCCGCCGTTGCGTGACGTTGCAAGGCTGCGTCTTTCGGATACGGAAACCGCTGCCTGACGGCACTTGACGGTCGGCATCCGTGTACCGAGGATGCGCCGCGCGTGCAGGGGTGCCCGCGCGACACGCAATCAGGGAGCTTCATGAATCTCGCTTTGTTCGATTTTGACGGAACCATTACGACGCGGGAGATGTTTCGTCCCTTTATCGAATTTGCCGTTTCGCCGCGACGTCGTGTCATAGGCACGGCCGTGCTTGCGCCGATGGTGCTCGGTTACAAGCTTGGCTGGGTGTCTCCCAACGTGATGCGCCAATGCGCTGCTCACGTGGCTTTTCGTGGGGTGTTGGAGGCGGATGCTTTCGCCCTGGGTGAGCAGTTCGCCCGCAAAGAACTTCCTGGCGTGCTGCGCACGCAGGCGCTGGAGCGCATCCAGTGGCACAGGGAGCAGGGGGATCGGATCGTTGTCGTCTCCGGCGCCTTGGACGTCTATCTGTCCCACTGGTGTCAGGAGCATGGGCTCGAACTGCTGTGTTCGCGACTGGAGTCCCTCGATGGTCGCCTTACGGGACGCTATCGCGGCGAACAGTGCGTGAACGCCGAGAAGTCGCGTCGTGTGCGCGCTGCCTATGATCTGGCGAGCTATCCCGTGGTGTATGCCTACGGCGATACGAAGGAAGATCACGATCTCCTTGGTATCGCTCAGCGTCGCTATTTTCAATGGCAGGAACAGATGTAACCTGCTGAAGGCGACCATGAGCCGTGCGCATTCGTTCCGGCCAGGCTTCTGTCCTGTTAGTCATTCTTGCTAGGGGCGAGTTGCGCGAGTCACAGTAGTGCGGTCATCACCGGGCTGATTTTTTACAGTTCACTCCATGGCGCCCGGATGTGTTCGACGTGGTGCCGAATGCTGCGACGGGATGGCTGGGCAATGCATTGCGCGCTTTTGAGTGCGGTGCTTACTCTGGGTTTGGCGTAGTGGGTGGGCATCCAGCCGGGCGTGCGATTGGGATGGCGGCGACATAGTTCTCGTGCGGTTACAGTCCGGAAACCAGAGGGGGCTTAGGTCATGGAAACGCTTAAACGTGATGCACGAATTGCGGGACTGATCTATCTCGCATTGACCGTGATCGGACCGTTTCGTCTCGTCTATATCCCGAGTGTGCTATTCGTCCATGGCGACGTAGCGGCGACTGCGCACAACATCGCGACACATGACATGTTGTTCCGGTCGGGGATCTTCAGTGACGTGCTTACAGGTACGATCAGCCTGTTCCTGACCTTTGCGCTGTATCACCTGTTCAAGGGCGTGAACAAGACGTTGGCTGCCCTGATGTTCGTGCTCGGCTTCATGGATACACCGCTGTATCTCTTCAACGTACTCAATGATGTGGCGGCTCTGATGCTGGTGCAGGGAGGCGACTGGCTGGCGTCCTTCGATGCATCACAGCGCAATGCGATGGCTTCGCTGTTCCTGCGGTTGCACGGTGAAATGATTTCCTGCGCGGAAATGTTCTGGGGCCTGTGGCTGCTCCCGCTGGCTCTGCTGGTCATCCGCTCCCGCTTTCTGCCGCGCTTCCTCGGGTACTGGTTGATCCTCAATGGGTTGGCCTACCTGGCTCTGTGTGTATCGGGCGTCCTGTTTCCGGCCTACGAGGACGCCGTTTCCAATATTGCGTTTCCGCTGCAATTTGGCGAGGTGGCCTTCATGCTCTGGCTGGTGATCGTGGGTGCGAGGCCGCGCGCTGACGCTCCTGCAGTATCGGCTCAGGTGTAGCTCCAGCACCCATCGCAAGCTCTTGACCGTGCCTTACGGCACTGGTGACGCCGTGCGGCTTGCCGCATCTATGGCCGTTCGCCCGTGCGTGCCGCCGGGCTATTCCCGTGGGTCTTTGCGTGAGAGTGCTGATGAAACCTGATCTGCCCGTTCTGGGTCGTTTCGCCCGTGTGGGGCGTGGAGCCGCGTGGTGCGCGGCGGTGTTCGTGCTGGGTGTCGCGATGGCCCCCTGGGCTGTCCATGCGGCGGAGAGCAAGGATGGCAAGCCGGCCGCAGAGGCCGCCGACAAGAAGACCGATGGCGAACTGCCGCCGCTGCCTGCCGACAAGACCATTAAGCAGAGTGTGCGTGTGGGCGGCCGCACGGTGTCTTACGAGGCTACGGTGGGCACCATCACGGTGCGCGATGCCAAGGGCAAGAAGATCGCCGACGTGGTCTACACCTCATACGTGGTGCCAGGGAACGATCCGCATCGGCCGGTGACCTTCGCCTTCAACGGCGGCCCGGGTGCGTCCTCGGTGTATCTCAACATGGGCGCCATTGGTCCCAAGCGCATCCAGTTTGGCGTGGACGGTGATGCGCCATCCGATGCCGCCATCACCAAGGACAACCCCAACACCTGGCTCGACATGAGCGACCTGGTGTTCATCGACCCGGTGGGTACCGGCTTCTCGCGCTCGCTGGAAGATGAAGAGCAGACCAAGAAGGATTTCTACTCCACCGAAGCGGACATCAAGTATCTGTCGCGCGTGGTGTACGACTGGCTGGTGAAGCATGGCCGCCTGCGCGCACCCAAGTACGTCATGGGTGAGAGCTACGGCGGTTATCGCGCGCCGCGTATCGCCTATGAACTGCAAACCCGCATGGGCGTGGGCGTGAATGGCTTGGTGATGGTGTCGCCGTATCTCGACCCCGCTGCCATCGGTGACGGCGATGCACTGTCACCGCTGCCGTGGATGATCAACTTGCCATCTATGACGGCCGCCCATCTGGAAAGCGAAGGCAAGCTCACGCCGGCCGCCATGGCTGATGTGGAGAAGTACGTCCGCACGCAGTTCGTCACCGACTACCTGTCCGGACGTTCGGACCCAGGCGCCATCGGTCGCATGGTGCAGAAGGTGTCGGCCTATACCGGCCTGGATCCGGCAGTGGTGTCGCGGTTGGACGGGCGCGTCGACATCGGCACGTACCTGCGTGAAGTGCATCGTTCCGACAAGAAGATCGGCAGCGTGTACGACTCCAACGTCACCGCATTCGATCCGTTCCCGGGTTCCGCGGAGCGCCAGTCGGGCGACCCCATCCTTGAGGCACTGCTGGCGCCGACCACCAGCGCGATGGTGGATTTCGTGACGCGCGAGGTGGGTTGGAAGACGGACGCGCACTACGAAGCCTTGTCGTACGCGGTCAACAAGGCGTGGGATCGCGGCAATGCCGACGACAAGCCGGTGGCGGATCTGCGCAAGGCCATCGGCAACGACCCGAACATGAAGGTGCTGATCGTGCATGGTTACAACGACTTGTCGTGCCCGTTCTTCACCTCGCAGCTGATCATCGACCAGATGCCGACGTTCGGACAGGCACAGCGCGTGAAGCTGTCTGTCTATCCGGGTGGCCACATGTTCTACAGCCGTCCAGGTAGCGCGGAATCCTTCAAGGCAGACGCCGCGACGCTGTACGGCGCGAAGTAAACGGTATTTGCTCCATGAAAAAGGCCGCGTCTCGTAGAGGGGCGGCCTTTTTTTGTGGGTGCCTGGCGGTGCGTTACTGCTGTACGCCGTCCGGTGCACGAACGATATAGCCACGCTGCCTGAGCTTGGCCAGGTAGCCGTCGGTGGACAGCAGTTGGTCCATCGAAAGAATCGCCACCGTGTTGCGATTACGCAGGATGGCCTCTTCCGCGGCCTCCATCCATGCCGCCTCGATACGCTGGGGCAGGTCGGGGATGTGCAGCTGCTTTTCGAAGTCGCCGTTGATCGACGACACGATGCACGGTTCGTAACTCTTCTGGGGCATCAGGCTTTGCAGCGTGCTCATGTCGCCAGTGGACCAGGCGTTGGCGCGCTGAGTCAGCTTGGGCAGATCGTGCTCGACCAGTTGCATGGTCTCGTTGAGGCAGTCGATCCCTTGTTGCTGGTCGCTGTCGGCGGAGGTGGTGGGCGGGGCACGAGTGACGATCAGTTGATAGCGCACACCGATGATGCGGGTACCGTGGTGGCGTGCGAGCTTCTCCACCATGTCGGACACGTCGACATCGTTGCTCAGATCGCTCGCGGCCAGCGCCTTTTCATACAGCTGCTGGGCCACGATGATCGGACGCATGTATTCGAGCGCGTCATCGTCACTCAGGTATTGATGGCGCAGTGCAAGCCAGCGCTCGTACATGTCGGGTGGCAGCAATCGCTTCAGGGTTGCGCCCCCCGGATTCAGCTTGGCCGACGGTTGCAGGGCAAGGCGCGCAAACAGGCTGTGCGGCATCTGCAGGCGCGCTGACGGCGCTTCCAGCAGTTCGGTGGAGCGGGCCAGGGCCTGTTCCAGCTTTGCCCATTGCCACTCGGCATGCTTGGGTAGTGGAGTGAGCGTACCGACGATCCACAGCGTGTGGTCGCCGCGGCGCACCTCCCACAGTGCTGGCCCTGGTTGTTGGCCGTGCACGGTAACGGTCTGCAATTGCACGGCGGCTGCCGGTGCGGACACCGTCGTGGACGGTGTGGGGCCGTTTTGCGCCCACGCGGACGTGGCAAGCGTCAATGCGCCCAGCCACAGAACGGTTTTCACGTGCATCCGGCAAGCTCCTAGAGAGGACGCGACGGCTACGGCCCGCCGTGGCGGGCCTCATGATTGAACAATAGCCGTGATCGCGACGCCAGATGCTGTCTCTTATACACATCTGACGCTGCCGACGAAGCTGGAATGGTGTGGGTGTGGGGGGGGGGGGGGGGGGGGGGGGGGGGGGGGGGGGGGGGGGGGGGGGGGGGGGGGGGGGGGGGGGGGGGGGGGGGGGGGGGGGGGGGGGGGGGGGGGGGGGGGGGGGGGGGGGGGGGGGG
>NZ_JAELTQ010000425.1 GCF_016428905.1 Dyella sp. ASV24
CCCCCCCCCCCCCCCCCCCCCCCCCCCCCCCCCCCCCCCCCCCCCCCCCCCCCCCCCCCCCCCCCCCCCCCCCCCCCCCCCCCCCCCCCCCCCCCCCCCCCCCCCCCCCCTTTTTTAATGATCCGCCCACCACCGAGATCTACACCATTCCAGCTTCGTCGGCAGCGTCAGATGTGTATAAGAGACAGCGCATAAGCAGATCGAACGCCAGTACGCCATCCTCAACGACAAGATCCTGCCGGAACTGGCGCGCAACGGCATCCGTATCGTTCGTCGCAATGAGTGGTCGCACAAGCAGAAGCTGTGGGTGCGCCG
>NZ_JAELTQ010000426.1 GCF_016428905.1 Dyella sp. ASV24
TCACTCGCTCGAACAGCTCGGTGATGTTCGCCTCGTCGTAGAAGCCATGCGCTTCGCCAGACTTGTATAACCATTCGTGGGCAATACCGCGTTTCTGCAGGGCGGCATGCAGGTTCTGGCCCTGCACCTGTCTCTTATACACATCTGACGCTGCCGACGAAGCTGGAATGGTGTAGATCTCGGTGGGCGCCGGATCATTAAAAAAGGGGGGGGGGGGGGGGGGGGGGGGGGGGGGGGGGGGGGGGGGGGGGGGGGGGGGGGGGGGGGGGGGGGGGGGGGGGGGGGGGGGGGGGGGGGGGGGGGGGGGGGGGGGG
>NZ_JAELTQ010000427.1 GCF_016428905.1 Dyella sp. ASV24
CCCCCCCCCCCCCCCCCCCCCCCCCCCCCCCCCCCCCCCCCCCCCCCCCCCCCCCCCCCCCCCCCCCCCCCCCCCCCCCCCCCCCCCCCCCCCCCCCCCCCCCCCCCCCCCCCCTCTTTTCAAGCAGCAGACGGCATACGAGATGGCCTGTCCTGTCTCGTGGGCTCGGAGATGTGTATAAGAGACAGGCTACGAAGTGATCAGCTACATCGGTGGCGAAGGTCACAACCTGCAGGAGCACTCCGTGGTCCTGATCCGTGGCGGCCGCGTCAAGGATCTCCCGGGCGTGCGTTACCACACCGTGCGCGGCAGCC
>NZ_JAELTQ010000428.1 GCF_016428905.1 Dyella sp. ASV24
CGGCCACCCGGTCATCGCCAACTTCGAACCGGACGACCGCTGGTTTTACGATTACCGCACAAGCGATGCGTTTTACGGCCCCGAGTTGCGTCCGCCGCTGTTCCATCCGCTGGATCAGCCCACACCCTGTCTCTTATACACATCTGACGCTGCCGACGAAGCTGGAATGGTGTAGATCTCGGTGGGGGCCGGATCATTAAAAAAGGGGGGGGGGGGGGGGGGGGGGGGGGGGGGGGGGGGGGGGGGGGGGGGGGGGGGGGGGGGGGGGGGGGGGGGGGGGGGGGGGGGGGGGGGGGGGGGGGGGGGGGGGGGG
>NZ_JAELTQ010000053.1 GCF_016428905.1 Dyella sp. ASV24
TCACTCGCTCGAACAGCTCGGTGATGTTCGCCTCGTCGTAGAAGCCATGCGCTTCGCCAGACTTGTATAACCATTCGTGGGCAATACCGCGTTTCTGCAGGGCGGCATGCAGGTTCTGGCCCTGCACAGGCGGCACACGCTCGTCCTCGCCACCCACGATCAGCATCACGCCTGCTTTGAGCTTGTCCAATTGGTTGACCGGCGAGCGCGCCGCCAGCGCCGCCTGATCGGTACCGAGCGTCACGCGCAAATAGTTTTTGCCGGTGATGCGATCTGAGATGTCGCCGTCCGTGAACATCATCGGCAGGTCATAGACACCCACATAGCCGATCGCGCACCGGTACAGATCCGGCTCCTTGATCGCCCCCTCCAGCGCGGCATACCCACCATAGCTCCCGCCAAAGATGCAGATGCGATCGGGCACAGCGATACCTTGCGCGATAGCCCATCGTGTCGCATCCGTCACGTCGTCCTGCATTTTGCCGCCCCATTCGCGGTGGCCCGCTTGCTCGAACGCACTGCCGTAACCGCCCGAGCCGCGATAGTTCACTTGCAGCACCGCATAACCGCGCGTCGCCATCATCTGCACGTAAGGATCAAAGTCCCAGTCGTCGCGAACGCCGAACGGACCTCCGTGTACATAAACCACCAGCGGCAGGTGTTTGGCCTCTTCTTTGCCCGGCGGCATGCTGAGATAGCCGTGCACGATCATTCCGTCGCGCGCCTTGAGCTCCACCGGTCGCTTGGTCGCCATCTGGTCGGGCTTGATCCACGGTGCGCGCTGCAGCAACTGAGACGCCTTGCCGGTGGCTGTATCCCAGAGATAGAAAGTGCCCGGCTCCAGATCTGACGAAGCGAGCGCCACCGCCTTGCTGCCGTCGTCTGTGCTTGAAACCACCTCGATGCTTTGACCAGGAAGTGCGCGTGACAACTCTGCAATCACTTTCATGGCATCAGAGCCAGGCACGATGGCTTCCGCCTTGGGCGTGCCCGGCATGGAATACACGCCCACGATATCCTGGCGATCCAGGCTACGCACCAACCCCATGATGTCGGCGCTCTCGTTGCTCCACACGGGCGGCTGCATGGCTTGCGCACTCACGTCCCATGGACACAGCGCACCTGCCTTGCCAGGGGCCTCACATGCCATGTAGACGCGACTGTCGTCGCGAGAGAATGCCAGCGGCGTTGGAACTTCCTTCTCCGGAGTGCCTTGGAACAAGAGGTTCCACGGCTTGCCTTCACCTTCCCGGTAATACACCTGCCCATAGGCGTGACTGTCGACGCCGACAGCAAACCGGGCGACACCGTGGTGATCGGTCAGGAACTCTGCGTTTCGCAGCGGCGCCGTGGTGATCTTGCGCTTGCTGCCATCACGCACATCCAGCGCATATACCTCGATGAAATCACCTTCCACGCTGCCGTCCCACGACGCCACACCGATCAGCACGTGGTTCTCATCGTCACGCAGGGTGTCGATGATCCTGGCACTGGCCCGCTCGGACTCACGTTGTTTCAGATGTGTGCTTCGGGCTGGACCACCGGCGCGGTAGCCGAACAACAATGCCGAACCTGTTCCGTCTCCATTTACCGCAAAGATCTCACCCGTGGGAACGGGGCGGTCGAAGCCCGCAACCTTGGTTCCCTCCGTGTAGAGCACGCGATGATCATTGGCCCAATACAGGCCGATCACCTGATTGCCGTCGCGCGGCTTCATCATCGCCCCCGTTCCCTTGGTCAGATCAACCAAGGCGAGCATCGGCTGGCCTTTTACGACCGCGGTCGCTGCGAGATAGCGGCCGTTGCTGGAAATTTTGACGTTGTCGTACTGGATGTGGCGGGCCAGGTCACCCAACGGCACAGTAGCGGCCGATGCGAGACCCGACCACGCAAAAAGCACGCAGATCGCTGCGTGCCTGAGCAGTTTCTTCATACCTCTCCCCTGTCAGCGACGCCCTCTGCATCGCCATCCGCCCGCAGTATAAGCGCAAATTCTTGCGATCATGCCGCGGGCGGAAACCGGGAGATGTCGGCCCGCTTAGCTCACGGCGAGCCCGCGGCCACCGAACCACCTGTTCCAATGTTGCGATCCAGGAACTGCGTGACGCGCTGGAACAACTCGGTGTTGTTCTTTTCGTCGTAGAAGCCGTGCCCTTCATCCGGCTTGTACAGCCACTCGTAGGCAATGCCGTGCTTATCCAGTGCGGCACGCATATGTTGGGCATGTATCGGCGGGACGCGCACATCCTTGCCACCGGCGATAAGCAAAATGTTGGCCTTAAGGCGATCCACCTGGTTCACGGGCGACGCAGCGGACAATGCCTGCTCGTCGTTACCCAGTCTTGAACGCCAGAAGCTCCGTGCCGACGTGTTTTCCGAACCATCACCCTGCGTAAGCATCAAGGGCAGGTCATACACGCCCACATAGCCGATCGCGCAACGGTAGAGATCGGGCTCCTTCATCACACCTTCGAGCGCCGCATAGCCGCCATAGCTCCCGCCAAAGATGCAGACATGACCTTGCGTGGTAATCCCCTGTTTGATCGCCCATTGCGTGGCATCGGTGACGTCGTCCTGCATCTTGCCGCCCCACTCGCGATAGCCAGCTGCCATGAACCCATCGCCGTAGCCACCCGAACCGCGATAGTTCACCTGCAGCACGGCATAACCATGCGTAGCCAGCGCCTGCACCGTGGGGTCGTACTCCCAGTAATCGCGAATACCGAACGGTCCACCGTGGATAAACATCACCAGCGGGAGATGCTTCGCCTCTTCCTTGCCGGGCGGCATGCTGAGATACCCATGGATGGTGAGCCCATCGCGCGCCTTGAATTCAATCGGCTGCATGGCTGCCATCTGATTGGGCTTGATCCAGCTTGCTCGCTGCAGCAGTGCTTTCGCCTGGCCGGTGGTGTTATCCCAAAGGTAGAACGTACCTGGATCCATGGACGAGTACGCCAGCGCGATGGCCTTGCTGCCGTCGCGCGAATGCGACACGAAGCGAACACTCTCGCCTGGCATCGAACGTGACAGCAAACCCATGGCCTTCATGGTGTCGGAGCCAGGAACGAACGCCTCGGCCGTGGGTGCATCCGGATCGGAATACACGCCAACTACGTCCATGCCATCGAGCGTGTAAATGAGTCGTGTCATTTCAGTCGTGGCGCTGCTCCATACCGGCTCGCCTAACTTCTGAGTGGCGACATCCCACAGACAGAGCGCGTCCACCTTGCCGGGGGCCGCACAGGTCATGTACACCTTGCTGTCGTCGCGGCTGAAGTCCATGGGTAACGGCACGGATCTTTCGGTCGAGCCCTGGAACAGCAGAGTCCAAGGCTTGCCATCTCCCTCACGGTAATACACCGCCGGGTAGGCATGACTGTCATAGCCTTCCGCGAAACGCACGTTCCCATGGTTGTCGGAGACGAACCTCGCGTTGCGTAACGGCGCCTTGCCCAACGGACGCTTGGAACCATCATTGACATCGAGCAGGTAGATGTCTTCGAAAGCGCCTTCGGCACCGGTTTCCCACGGTGTAACGGCGATCAGGATGTGCTTGGGGTCATCCTGCACCGTAGCAATGACGTGCGCGCTGGCACGCTCGGACTCCGCATGCTGGATATGGCTGCCGCCCCTATCGCTGCCCCCTGCACGATAACCAAACAAGAGTTTCGGATTGGTGCCATCGGCGTCGACGGCGAAGATCTCGCCGGTGCTGAATGGGCGGTCCCAGCCGGACACCTTGGTACCTTCCGTATAGACCACGCGGTTGTCGCTGGCCCACCAGAAGTTGACGATCTGGTTGCCCTCGCGCGGCGTGACCATGCCGCCTTTCATGGTGTCGAGGTCAAACAGCGCCAGCAACGGTTTGTCCTTGACCACCGTTGCAGCAGCGATGTGGTGACCATCGGGCGAGATCTTCACCTCGCTGTATTGCAGATGGCGCGCAAGGTCTTCGAACGCGACGCCTGAGGCAAATACCGGGTACGACAAGACACTGAGCACGCAGAAGGCTGCGCGCCGAATTCCGTTTTTCATTTTTCCCCTCTCCTGTGCGGCGACACCCCTCGCGTCGCCGGCGGAAGTATAGGCACGGAATCTCGCTACGGTGAGGGCTGCACACGGCATTTCCGTACTTACCTTCGGCCCGATCAGCGAACCCTCACGCAATCCATACGCATGCGTATGTTTAAGCTATAGTTAGCCTCCCGTCATTGCCCCACCCCTGCCCATGCGCGCTTCCACCTTCCGCCGCCTGATGAACCTGTGGCCGCCCTTCCTGTTCAACAGCATCCACGTCCAGCATGTGTCAGAGGACTGGTCGGAGCTGCGCGTGGTGTTGCGCTTGCGTCCCTGGAACCGCAACTACGTCCGCACCCAGTTCGGTGGCAACCTGTTCGCCATGACTGACCCCTTCTGGATGCTGCTGGCGATGCACCAGCTGGGCAACGACTACTTTGTGTGGGACAAGGCAGGCGCCATCGACTTTGTCGCGCCGGGACGCGAAGACGTCTACGCACACTTCAAGTTGGAACCAGCGGTAGTCGACGAACTGCGCGCAGCTGCCGCCGGCGGTGACAAGGTGTTGCGTTGGTTCGATGTGGATGTCGTGACACGCAGCGGTGAGGTGGTGGCCCGCGTGCGCAAGCAGTTGTACGTGCGGCTCAAGCCCAAGGCACGCTGAGCGCCCATCGCCCGCTTTCATTCGCGCTCGAAGCGAGCAATATCCTCGAGCATCCGCTCAGCACGCCGTACGCCGGTGCCGGCAAACTGATCCTCCATCCAGCGCCGCTTGCCTAGCCGGCGCAGCACCACGTAGATCAGCGCGACAATCGCCAGGGATACGCCGCCGCTCAATATCATCCATGGCACCAAGCCGTGCGTGTGATCCCAGTAGTCACGCCCCTCGCGATCAAAGTCGTACTGGATCAGGATCAGCATCACCGGAATCCAGATGACGCTACCCAGCACTGCGAAGACCGGCGCCTCTACCCGCACGCGCCAGCGTCGCAACTCCGCCAACCGACGCTGAATGTCGACCACGGGTGAGGCATAGTCGATTCCGTTCAGCAGGGCCAGCAACCGCCCCGCGAAGATCGCCGCAAGCGTGCCAAACACCTGCAGCGCAATGCCGCTGCCGAAAGCTACTGGCGTGTGCAGGTGTGAACTCCACACGCTCACGCCCCACAACAGCAACGTAATGCCCAGCGCCAGTTGCACCGATTGCCACCAGCGCATCGGTCCCAGGCCCCGGCGCAGGCGGTCCATGCGTTGATCGCGCAGGATCTGCCACTGCAACGCCTGCTGATCCGCCACGCGTCGATCCAGCTCGCGCCATGCGGCTTTCAGTTCTTCCAGTTCCATGCTTATGCCCTCGCCCTCGGTGTGCCCGCCATATGGCTGCGCAGGGTTTGCTTGATGCGTCCCAGCTTGGTGGCTACGTTGGTTTCACTGATGCCAAGAATCTCGGCCATCTCGGCGTAACTGCGGTCTTCCAAGTACAGCAAGATGAGTGCGCGGTTCAGCGCATCCAGCTCGCCGATGACTCGATAGAGCATCACCAGGCGGTCGTCCGGCTCAGGCGGGAGCTCGCCGCCAATGGTGTCCAGGTGGTGCGACTGCAGCGGCTCAAGCCGCTCGGCACCATGCGTGCGGCGCAAACTGGAGATCGCCACGTTCAGTGCGATGCGATACAGCCAAGTCGAGAACCGAGCCCGCCCCGGGTCGTAGCTGGCGAACGAACGCCATAGCTGCACGCAGATCTCCTGCACTAGGTCGTTCCGGTCGTCCGCCCCCCTGGCATAGAGGCTGGCAACCTTCAGCACAAGGCCGCGGTGCTCCCGCAGCAGCACCTCAAATGCCTGATGTCGATGATCGCCTGCCATGCACTCGCCCCCGGATGTCCTTCCATGATTCGCCGGCCCGCGAAAAAAATCACACCCGAGGCGAACCGGGCGGGCGGCGCGGGCTGCCCTACAATGCGGCGTCCCTCACTTGGTTCCCCGCCATGAAGCGTCTGCGCATCAAACGTTATCTGTTCACCGGCCTGCTCACCTTCATCCCGCTATGGGTAACGTGGGTGGTGTTCAAGTTTGTGCTGAGCATGCTCGCTGGCATCGGCACGCCATTGGCTTCCGCGCTGTTGGCTACCCTATCGTCCGCCTCACCATGGGCGGGCATGGCGCTCAACAATGCATGGCTTACCTTTGTGGTGGCGCTGCTGTTGACGCTGGGCGTGTTGTATCTGCTGGGCTGGCTGGCGAACCGCGTGATCGGTCAGCGACTGATCGATGGTTTCGATGCCGTACTGGCGCGCATTCCTTTGGTACAGACCATCTACGGTGGCACCAAGAAACTCATGGCCGTGCTGCAGCAGAAGCCGTCTGGCGTGCAGCGCGTGGTGCTGATCGACTTTCCTCGCCGCGGCATGAAAGTGGTGGGCTTTGTCACGCGAGTGATGACGGAAGAAGGCACCGGCCGCGAGATGGCCGCCGTCTATATCCCCACCACACCCAACCCGACCGGTGGCTACCTGGAAGTGGTGGCGGTGGACGAACTGACGCCGACCGACTGGACCATGGACCAGGCCATGGCTTTCATCATCTCCGGCGGTGCGGTGGCGCCTGATACCTTGCCGGCGTCGCCGGCCGCCCTGCGCAACGTGTCTCAGGAAGCGGAGTGAAGCCACGCCGCCTCAAGCCACCACTTCAAACGGCCGCATCATCTCGTTCGATGCATGCTCCAGCAGGTGGCAATGCCACACATAGCGCCCGGTGTAGCCCTCGAAGGTGATGATGTAGCGCGTCACCATGCCGGGATAAACCTGAGCGGTGTCCTTCCAGCCCGCTTCGTGCGGCGGCGGCGGTTGCGCCGGGCCGGTGTAGCGAACGGTCTTCGACTCCAGGTACTGATCCACATCGAACGGACGGCGATCGAGAATCTGAAAGCGCACCAGATGCAGATGGATCGGGTGCGTGTCCTGGGTGAGGTTGAGGAAACTCCAGATCTCCGTGCTGTTCAGGCGCGGCTTCTCACTCACGGGTTCATGCCAGTGCTTGCCATCCAGCAACATCAGCATGGGCTCGGCGACACAATCGGCATACTCGTCGATGGTGAGCACGCGGGTATTCGTCGCGCTCGCTTCCGCCACGCGCGGCACATCACGCAGCACGGGCGGCACGCGACTGGCGTCATCCACCTGCCCGGCCGCCACTTTGAACTGCATCAACGGTAAGGCGTCCGTCATCAGTTCGATAGCGTTGCCGCCCATGCCGGCGAAATCTATCACCAGATCCGCGCGCTCCCCCGGCGCAAGGAAAAGGCTGGTCTGCTGCACCGGCGCGGCAAGCAAGCCCTGATCGCTACCAATCTGCAGGAACGGTTTCTGACCACGCAGACTCAGGCGGAAGAAGCGGCCATTCGCTGCGTTGAGCACGCGAAAGCGGTAACGACGCGCCTGCACGTCAAGGTGTGGCATCAGCGCGCCATTCACCAGCATCACGTTGCCAAACACCTCAGGGACCCATGGCGAATCGCTTACGCCAGATACCGGGTAATAGAGCTGCCCATCCTCGGTCAGCAGGCGATCCGTGAGCACCAGCGGCAATTCCTGTTCACCATGGGGCAAACCCAGTGACAGCTCATGCTCATCGCGCAGCAGGTACATACCGAACAAACCCGCATAGAGGTTCAATCGTTCGATGCCCATGGTGTGGTCGTGGTACCACAGCGTCGCCGCGTCCTGACGGTTGGGATAGGTCTGTTTGCGCGATTGCCCTGGCACGAACCAGTCGGTGGGATAGCCATCGTCCGTTGGCGGAACACGCGCACCGTGTACATGCACCACGCCGCGCACCTCCGGCTTGTCCAGCTCGGCACCGCAAACATGATGGTCGATGGGTAGAAAGTGATGCTGCGGCAGGTTGTTGCCCCACTCCACATGCACCACTTCCCCACTACGCGCTTCGATGGTCGGCCCCGGCATGGTGTTGCCGTAGGTCCACAAGCGCGTCGGCGGCAGATCGCTATGCAGGCGCTGCGTGCTTTCGCGCATTGCAATGCGCAGGAGCGCGCCCGCCTTGGGACGAAGCACCTCGGGCACCGGCAAGGGATCGACGAACGGCGTCAGGCGCGAGGGATCAAGCAGCTTCGGTACGCTGGTCTGGTCGGCCACGGCATGCTTGCAAAGACCGCCCGACTTCGCAGCATGCATGGCCATATGCATGGGTGCACCAAACGCGCGCAATGCGCCCGTGCCCGCCACAAGTCCCATGCCCTGGAGAAAACGTCGACGCGAGGGATGCAAGATTCACCGCCTCTGTAGAAAAAGGAAACGCCCCGGACCGATGTCCGGGGCGTTGAAACAAGCTATCAGATCAACCGCGCGGCGAATGCGGCTGGCTGGCCCAGGGCCACGGCTTGGGCTGCTTCACCGGCTGACCGGTCTGTTCATCCAGGATCAGCTTGCGGTGTTCCGGGAACGGCTGGAAGAAGTCGAACATGTGCTCCAGCGAACCGGACACGGCATCGAACGAGCCGCCGCCAAGGCGTTCGCCGTGCAGCCAGTTGTCTTCGATGAAGCGCGTCACCGAGGTCTGGTCCGTCAGCGTGTGGTCCACGTGATTGCTGCGTGCCCACGGCGAGACCACCAGCAGCGGCAAGCGCGGACCAAAGCCGCAGCGGCCTTGCGCCGGCTGACCATTGCTGTTGACACCCGGCAACGTACCGCGGGCATTGCAGATGCCGGTGCCATCCAGCGCGTCGGACGACGTGCTCGAGGCGTTCACGCGCGGCGCAGCCTGGTGGTCGTACCAGCCGTCGGAGTCGTCGTAAGCGATGACCACCGCGGTGTCACGCCATTCCGGACTCTTCTGCAGGAAGTTGATCACGTGCACGATGAACTGCTGCTCGTCCAGCGGATCGGAGTAACCCGCATGGCCATCCTGATAGCCCGGCGCCTTGATGAAACTGACCGCCGGGAAATTGCCTGCTTCCACGGCTGCGTAGAAGTCATTCGTATCGTACTGATGGTTCGCTGCATCGCCCTGGTGGCCGATCATGGCGACCGAGGTCGGACGCACATGCGTGGGGTTGGCGGTGGACGCGTAGTACTGGAACGGCTGGTGATGCGGGATGTAGTCCGCCTTATTGGTCTGCGTCACAGTCGACAGTGTGCTGCGCTTGCAGCCGGTGGTGCCGTTCGCGTTTACCGTCGAGAGGTCGAAACCACCCTCGAAGAAGCCCCAGGTTACGCCGGCGCTATTCAGCAGGTCACCGACGTTCTTGCCGCCGAGTTGCACCTGGCTGCCGCTGGGCGAGGAGCACACGTCACCGATCGGATCGGCATCGCTGACCAGCGTCTGGCCGCCCTGACCGTCGTTCACCAGCACGGAGCTGCCGTTGAGCGACTGCGTCACGCCGTTGGTCTGGCCAGACACGAGGTTGATCGCGCCCGGCGTGGACGGACCGAACGTGCTGCCGTAGCTGTTGTCGTTCAGGGCGAACCACTGCGCATAGTTCCACATGGCGGTGACGGTGTTGCCGTCGTAGTAGCCCATCACCTGCCCGTTGCCTTCTTCGTCGGCGGGCGCACCCGGCAGGGCTTCACCCGAGCCGGTGTACTTCGGGAACAGATCCATTGCGCCGCCATTGAACGCCTGCTGTTCCGGGCCGTAATCGTGATCCTGGTCAGCCGTGGCGGCCTGCGCGCGCGACAAACGGAACGGATTGATCGCACCAGTGCCGTTGGCGCTGTTGTTCTTGTTGGGGTTGTTGATCAGCAGCGCATTGCTCAGACCATTGACCTTCGGTGTGAACGGACGCGCATAGAAGGACGGTTCGCCCTGACCGTTCGCCGCATTCGGGTAGGTGCCGAAGTAATGATCGAAGGAGACGTTCTCCTGGAAGATCACCACCAGATGCTTGATCGGCGTGGACGTATGGACGTCTCCACCGTGATGCCAGCTCGCGTCGGCCAGCGTCTCGGCATGAACAGGAATCTGGGCAAGGGATACAGCGGAAAGGCTGAGAACGCACGCGGCAATGCAGACTGCGAGATTGTTTCGCATGAAGAGCTCCCTACGGTCGCGGTGGTGCGCTTCCCCTCAAGCGCTGATGCCGCGGACGATAGGCGTGCAAGGTGACAGGCGAATAACAAAAATCGTCGCATTTTCCTGCGATTTCCGCGATGAGACGCCTACCGCAGAAGCACCGCAAGCGCCGGCGCGAGCAGTACGTTGAGCAAGCCCGCCAGCACCATGGCGAGGCTGGCGACGCTGCCCTCTTCCGAGCCGATGTCATAAGCCTTCGCCGTACCTGCGCCATGCGCACCTACGCCGAACAGCGCACCGCGCGCCAACGCGGAGCGCAGCGGCATGACACGCAGCATCAGCTCACCCAGCGCGATGCCAGCCACGCCCGTGATCACCACGAACAGCGCCGTCAGCTCCGGCACACCACCGATATCCGCGGACATGAGCATGGCGAGCGGTGTGGTGATGGAACGGGCAAGCAGACTGCGACGCACAGCGTCGTCAAGGCCGCACCACGTGGCCAGCCCCCATGCACTGCCAATGGCCATGGCGCTGCCACCCAGCACGCCCACAAGCAACGCCGGCCAATGGCGCTGGATCAACCGGCGGTAACGGAAGATGGGCAAAGCAAAGGCGGCTGTGGCTGGCCCCAGCATCAACACCAGCCAGTGCGTGTCACGGATATACACGGGGTAGTTCATGCCCAGCACCAGGCCGAGCGCTGCGAGCAGCAGTGGTACTGTGAAGAGCGGCGAGGTCCACCAGCGCGGGTGACGCCGATACAGCGGCTTCAGGACGTAGTAGCCACCCACCGTGACCACGAGCCAGAGCAGCGAAAGTAGCTCAGTGCGCACGACGACGATTCCAGTGGAACATCAGGTCAACCAGCACGGCAGTGGTGAGCATCACCAAAGCGGTACCTGCAAGGATCACCAGCAGGATGCGTCCGCCCTCTGCCTGCAGCAGCGGCAAGTGCTCCCACACCGCCATCACCGCGGGGATGAAGAACAGCAACATCTCCGCCAGCAGCCAGTCCGCGCCACGACGCAAACCGACAGCAGGCACCACGCCGCCCAATAGCGCAAGCAAGAGCAGCGCCATGGCAATCAGGCTACCGGGAATGGGGCAATGAAGTCGTCGACCGCCTTGATCACAAACGAACCACACCAACACGATCACCAGTACCTGTGACCAGCGCGCCAATTGTGGCCAGTGCCAGGCAAACCAGCGCATTCGGGCATGCAGCGTTTTCATGCGGGCAGCGTAGGCGCACGAGAGTTATGATGGAAATGAATTGTTTCCATCTCATCCATTCCTATTTGGAATACATGTGGACTTGCGCAGCCTGCGATATCTGGTGGAAGTGGTGCGCCACGGCGGCTTTGCCCGCGCCGCCGACCACGCCCACGCCACCCAGCCCACCTTGAGCAAGGCCATCGCCCAGCTCGAGGACGAACTGGGGTCGCGCCTACTAGAACGTAGCCGCAGTGGCGTACGCCTCACCACCGCTGGGGAAATCGTCCACCAGCACGCACTGTTGATGCTCGCCGAGTCATCCCGCCTGCGCGACGAACTGGATGCGCTGCGCGGCCTTCGACGCGGCGAGCTGCGCCTGGGCCTGCCCCCGCTGGGTAGCAGCGTGCTGTTCGCGCCGTTGCTGGCGCGCTATCGACAGCAGTATCCGCAGATCGATATCCAGCTAATGGAGCACGGCAGCCGCCGATTGGAGCGCGCCGTGCTGGCCAGTGAGCTGGAGGTAGCCGCGATTCTGCAGCCCATCGGCGACGGTCTGGACCAACAACCGGTGTGCGACGAACCCATGATCGCCCTGATTCCCCTGATGCATCCGCGCGCGGGTGCCAAGCGGTTTCGGCTGGAATGGCTGCACGACTCGCCATTGATCCTGTTCGAAGAGGGCTTCGCGCTGAACCGACTGATCCGTGAGGCTTGTGCCCGCCGTGGTGTGGTCCCAAGGGAAACCGTGCGTAGCGCACAGGTGGATTTCATCCTGGCCCTGGTGGCCGCTGGCGGTGGCGTCGCCCTGCTCCCGCGACTGGTGCTGGACGAGCGCTCCTTGACTGGCCTGGCCGCGCTGCCACTGGCCAGCAACGACCTACGCTGGAAGATGGTGCTGGCCTGGCGGCAGGGCGTCGCGCTATCTCCCGCTGCTCGCGCCTGGCTCGCCCTGGTTGCAAGCAAGCCCCCTGACCTTTGACACTGTTTGGACCATGACTTGCGGCCTAGCCTGAAAAGTCGTTCACGCGATGCCGGGTAGCGTCAGGGACCGCAGGCGATCGCTACCATCCTTGGCTGTCCTGCAGCCACCGAATCCACAGAGGGAGTTCCATGACCAAACCGTATATGAAGCCCATCGCGCTCGCCGTGAGCCTCGCCCTGTCGCTCAGCGCCTGCGGCAAGCATGAGGACGCCGAGAAGGCCCCGGCCGCCAGCAGCACCGCGCCTGCGCCCGCCAGCACCGCTGCCATGGCAGCCGCTGCGCCCAAGAGCGTGTTCGACATCAGCGAACTGGATAGCAATATCCAGGCGTGCCAGGACTTCAACGGTTTCGTCAACAGCAAGTGGGTGGCCGCCAACCCGATCCCGAACGATCGCACCCGTTGGGGCGCCTTCGACAAGCTGGCCGAAGACAGCCTCAACACCCAGCACGACATCGTCGATGCCGCCTCCAAGGATCCCGCCAGCGCCCAGGCCGGTTCCATCCAGCAGAAGATCGGCTACCTGTACGCCTCCGGCATGGACGAGGCGGCCATCGAGAAGGCCGGCTTCGACCCGATCAAGCCCAAGCTCGACGCCATCGCCGCGCTGAAGTCCGGCAAGGACGTCGCCAACTACATCACGCAGAGCTTCACCACGGGTGACATGCAGGTGTTCCAGTTCGGCTCCGGCGCCGACTTCAAGGACGCCAAGATGCAGATCGGCTTCACCCAGCAGGCCGGACTGGGCCTGCCGACCAAGGATTACTACAGCGACGCGAAGTACAAGGACATCCGCGACGCGTACGTGGCCCACATCGTCAAGACGCTCGAGCTGACCGGCGTGTCCGAAGCCGATGCGAAGAAGCAGGCCGACCAGGTGCTCTCGTTCGAAACCGAGCTGGCCAAGGCCTCGCTGGCGCCGGTGGAACTGCGTACTCCGGAAAACCAGTACCACTTCGTCACCATCAAGGAAGCCGACAAGGTCACCCCGCACTTCAGCTGGGAAGATTTCTTCAAGGCGCAGGGCGTGACCGTCGACAAGGGCTTCTCGCTGTCGCAGCCGAAGTTCTTCGCCGAGTTTGACAAGCTGCTCGCCAGCGCACCGGCCGACCAGTGGCAGGCTTACCTGCGCTTCCACACCATCGACGATGCCTCGCCGCTGCTCAGCAAGGCCTTCCAGGACAACCGCTTCGACTTCTACGGCAAGACCCTCGCCGGCCAGCCGGAACAGAAGCCGCGCTGGAAGCGCGTGCTCAGCGGCGTGAACGAGTCGATGGGTGAAGCACTGGGTCAGCTGTACGTGGCCAAGGTGTTCACGCCGGAAGCCAAGGAACGTGCGCAGGTGCTGGTGGACAACGTCCGCAACGCGTTGAAGGTGCGCATCCAGAACCTCGACTGGATGAGCGACGCGACCAAGGAAAAGGCCATCGCCAAGTGGAGCACCTTCCTGCCCAAGATCGGCTACCCGGACAAGTGGCGTGACTGGTCGGGCCTGGACATCAAGCAGGGCGACTACTACGGCAACGTGATGGCTGCTGCCAAGTTCAACTATCAGTACGACCTGAACAAGATCGGCAAGCCGACGGACCGCAAGGAATGGGGCATGACCCCGCAAACGGTCAACGCGTACTACAACCCGACCGACAACACGATCAACTTCCCGGCCGCAATCCTGCAGCCGCCGTTCTTCTATGCCAACGGCGACGACGCGATCAACTACGGCGGTATCGGCGCCGTGATCGGTCACGAAGCCAGCCACGGCTTCGACGACGAAGGCAGCCAGTTCGACGGCGAAGGCAACAACGCCAACTGGTGGACCAAGGAAGACCGTGAGAAGTTCGACCAGCGCACCGATCGCTTGGTGGCGCAGTTCAACGACTACGCGCCGATCAAGGACAAGCCGGATGCGCACGTCAACGGCAAGCTGACCCTGGGCGAGAACATCGCCGACCTGGGCGGCCTGAACGTGGCGTACGACGCCCTGCAGGAAGCCCTGAAGAAGAACCCGCAGGAAGCAGGCGAGAAGATCGACGGCTACACCGAAGACCAGCGCTTCTTCCTGAGCTGGGCTCGCGTGTGGCGCGGCAGCGTGCGTGAAAAGCAGGCCCTGCTGTACCTCAACACCGACCCGCATGCACCGGCCTCGCTGCGTGCGATTGGCGCTCCGTCCAACATGGAAGCCTTTGCAACGGCTTACCAGTGCAAGCCGGGCGACACCATGGTGCGTTCGGGCGACAAGCAGGTGAAGATCTGGTAACACGTCACTGACGTTTAGACGTCCGTAACGACAAAGGGCGCTGCATCATGCAGCGCCCTTTCTTTTGCCCACAGGAGCATAGGCAAACCCTGCGCGAGTGACTATTTCCCTCGTGCGCGGCGCGCTTCGTACGCCTTCAAATGCGCATACGCGGTGCGCAACATCGGCAGCTCCACCGCTGTCGCCTTCGAGCGCGTCAGCAGGTCGCCCACTACGTGATCCGCTTCGATCAGGCCACCTTGTTCCAGGTCGCGCATCATCGAGGCACTCAACGCGGAGTCTTTCTCCGTCAGCACGCTGCGTGCACGCGCCAGCACTGTCTCGCTCGGCGCGTGACCGTTGTGTTCGGCCACACTGCGGCAATCCTCCAGCAATTGGAGCGTCGCTTGCTCACCACCGGGCGCGGCCATGATGTCGCCCACCGGCGCACGCATCAGGCAGGTGATACCCGCCAGCGAGGCCAGAAACACCCACTTGTCCCACATGTCCTGCAGGATAGTGGTGCTGAGGCGCGGCTCGAACTTCGCTTTCGACATAGACGCGAGAATCCCTTCCACACGCTCCGAACGAGAACCGTCGCGCTCGCCGAAGGTGACGCTGTGCGACTGGTTGAGATGGCGCACCGTGCCCTGCGCATCCAGCGTGGCAGCGATAACGCACTGGCCACCCAACACGCGCTCCTTGCCGAACCGCGCATCCAACAGATCGAGATGGCGCATGCCATTGAGCACGGGGAGGATGACAGTGTTGGCCCCCACTGCCGGCGCCATGTCTTCGATCACCTGGGGAAGGTGATAAGCCTTACAGCTCAGCAGGATCAGGTCATAGGCATCGCGCAGATCGCCGGCCTGCACGATGGATGGATTCGGCAGCGTGGCGTCGCCCAGGCTGCTGCGGATCACCAGGCCGTGCTCGGCTAGTTGCGCGGCGCGTTTCTCGCGTACGAGAAAGGTCACGTCTTCTCCGCTTTCTAACAGGCGTCCACCAAAGTAGCCGCCCGTGGCGCCCGCACCGATCACCAGAATTCGCATCGTTCCACTCTCCTCGATCACAAGCGAGAGAGCGTACGCCAAGCCGATGCCCGCACCCTACCGACCAAGGTCGGAAAGCCAACGACAGCAAGATCTTGCGATCAATTGCAACTCATTCTCATTGGCAATAACATTTAAAAAAAATCTTGCCGGCGGGTTCTCACAGGTGATGGATCACCCGATCAGGCAACGCACTACCGAACCCTTTTTAGTCCTTGCCGCGACCGACGCCAGCCGCCGCTACTCGTCGAATCGCCCGGTGTTGCCTCGGCTAACCGGACATCCTCCTTTACGACGAGCATTTCATGGCCTACATCTCCAGCCGCAAGCACCCTGTTACCCGCCATGCGTTGAGCGCGGCTACCGCCACCCTGATGACCGGCATGGCTCTCACGCAACCGGCGCTGGCGGCCGATGCACCTGCTCCGGACACCACCACGACCACCACAAACGCAAAGAATCTGGATGGCGTGCAGGTGCAGGCATCCACCACGAGCGACTACAAGGTCGACAACCTGTCGTCGCCCAAATACACGCAGCCCATTCTCGACACCACGCAGACCATCAGCGTCATCAGCAAAGATCTGTTCCTGCAACAGGGCGCTACCACGTTGACCGAAGCGCTGCGCAACAGCCCGGGCGTGGGCACGTTCTACGTCGGCGAGAACGGCACCACTTCGACCGGTGACGCCATCTACATGCGTGGCTTCGATACGTCGGGCAGCATCTTTGTCGATGGCGTACGCGACCTTGGCACTATCTCCCGCGATGTGTTCAACACCGAGTCGGTCGAGGTAATCAAGGGGCCGGCCAGCACCGACAACGGCCGCACCGCGCCGACCGGCGCGATCAACATGGTGAGCAAGCAGCCGGAACTGACGAATGGCGTCAGCGCATCGTTGTCGTACGGCAGCGCCGACCAGCGCCGCGTCACCGCCGATTGGAATCAGGCCGTTTCCAACACGTCTGCGTTCCGTCTCAACGTGATGGGACAGGACAGCGGCGTGCCGGGGCGTGACCAGGTGGAGAACAACCGCTGGGGCGTCGCACCTAGCTTTGCGTTCGGCCTGGGCACCGCCACGCGTGTGTACGTCGACTACATGCACATCAAGCAGAACAACGTGCCTGACGGCGGCGTGCCCACCATCGGCTTGCCCGGCTACAGCAGCCCGGATCCGAAGCGCCCCTTCCTCAACAACGCGCCGGAAGTGGATTCGTCGAACTTCTACGGCACCACGGCGGACCACGATCACGTCACCGCTGACATGTTCACCACGCGTATCGAACATGATTTCAACGACAAGCTAGCGTTCCACAACACCTTCCGCTGGGGGCGTACGGCCGAGGACTATTTGCTTACCTCGTTCATGGGCACCGCGGCGAATCTGCTCACACCGAACCCGACCGATCCGTCAACGTGGACCATCGCGCGCAGCAACCCGACGTTCAAACATCAGGCCAATCGCATCATCACCGATCAGGCGAACCTCACCGCCACCTTCGAGACCGGCGCGATCACGCACAACCTCAGCACCGGCATCGAGCTGACGCAGGAGAAGGCCACCACCGTCGGCCTCGCCGCGCTCAACGGCACGACATGGCCCGCGGCCAACCTGTACGACCCCAACTGGGATGTCAGTGGCCTCACTTACGGCCAGACCGGCGCTTACAGTAATGCCAAGACCAATACCGCATCCGCGTACGTGTTCGACACGCTGAAGTTTGCGGAGCACTGGCAGGTGAATGCCGGCGTACGCATGGATCACTACAACACCGACTACTCCAGCATGGTGCAGTGTGGAGCGAAGAACGGACCGGTGTGCGGCACGCTGCCAACCGGTAGCGTCGTGCCGGGTCTGGATGCGAAGACAGGAGACAATCTTTGGAACTGGAAGCTCGGCGTGCTCTACAAGCCGGTGCCGAACGGCTCCTTCTACCTCAACTACGCCGTGTCAGCCGAGCCGCCGGGCGGCAATACGCTCACGCTGTCGAGTTCCGCCAACAGCCAGGACAACCCCAACCTGCAGCCTGAGCGCGCGCGTACCTATGAAGTCGGCACCAAGTGGGAATTGCTTGATGAGAAGCTCCTGCTCACGGGCGCGCTGTACCAGACCACGGTAAGCAACGACCTGGTGCAGGATCCGGTGACCCTGCTCTACTACCAGATCGGCCAGAAGCGTGTGCAGGGTGTGGAAGTAAGCGCCGTCGGCAAACTCACCGAAAACTGGGCGGTAAGCGCAGGCTTCACCACCATGAATGCCAGCGTGCTCTCGGGCACGGCCGTGGCCGAGGATGGCTCCTCCGATCTCGCCTATACGCCGAAAAAGGCCTTCACCAGTTGGACCAGTTACCTGCTGCCGTTTGGCCTAACCATCGGCGGTGGCGCACGCTATAACGGTGAAATGCAGCGTGGCACCGACAGCGCCATCGGCACGCCCGCGTACACGAAGGCGTATTGGGTGGTCGACGCCATGGCGTCCTATCCCATCAACAAGAACTTCGACCTGCGCCTCAACGTGTACAACCTGTTCGACAAGGACTATGTCGCGGCGATCAACAAGAGCGGCTACCGTTACACGCCAGGCACGCCGCGCTCGGCCATGATCACGGCGAACATCCGGTTCTGATGCTACACACGGCACCGTCCTGCTAACTTGCAGGGCGGTGCCAAGACCAAGGCTCCACACCATGCTGCTGCACCTTCCCAACGTTCTCGACCAGACACAGATCCGCACCATGCGGCAGGCACTGGATGAGGCCATGTGGACGGATGGGCGTGAAACTGTGGGGCACCAAGGCGCCAAGGTGAAGCGTAACCAGCAATTGCCCGACGCTTCGCCGCTGCGTGCAGAACTGGGGCGCGTCGTACTCGACGCGCTATCGCGACAACCGCTGTATCACGCCGCCACCTTACCGCTGCGCACGCTCACGCCCCGCTTCAACCGCTATGAAGGCGGTGGCCAGTACGGCTTTCACGTAGATGGCGCGGTGATGTCCCTACCCGGCGGCGAACAACTGCGCAGTGACGTCTCGTGCACGCTGTTCCTCGCCGAGCCCGAGGAATACGACGGCGGCGAACTAATCATCAGTGATACCTACGGCGAGCACGAGGTGAAGCTGCCTGCTGGCGATGCCATCCTCTATCCCTCCAGCAGTCTGCATCGCGTAGCACCGGTGACGCGTGGTGCGCGCGTCGCCTCGTTCTTCTGGGTGCAAAGTCTGGTGCGGGACGACGGCCAGCGACGCCTACTGTTCGAGCTCGATACCTCGATCCAACGCCTTAGCGCCACCGGTGCGGACAATGACGCCGTGCTACAGCTCACCGGTATCTATCACAACCTGCTCCGGCAATGGGTGGAGAGCTGAGCCTCGAATCGCGAAGAGCTCAACCACCCCAACAGATGCTGAGGTTGCCGGAGGCGCCCGAAATATTACGCGTACCCGCCTGATTGATCGTCAGCGAGCCGCACTGGGTATCGCGCTTGAGCTGCGTCCCGATGGGCGTGGCCTGGATGGTATAAGACGTCGCCGACGAAGCTGGCGCAGTGTATTTATAGTTGTTTCCGGTCTGCGATGCCGCCGCGCAATCCAGCGTCACCGTCGGCGGAGTGGTGGTGATCGGATTCGGCACCGCCGCCGCAGTTCCTGAACTGGCCGGAGCCTGGTTATAGGCCAGATTAGTGGTGTAGTACCGCTCCATATAGCTGGCGTACTGCGACAGGCACCCCTCGGCAGCCGAGCGATTGGTCTTGGTAACAGAACTGAGGTACGAGGGATACGCGATCGCGGCCAAGATCGCGATGATCGCCACCACTATCATCAGCTCCATCAAGGTGAAGCCCGCCTGTAGACGGCCATCGCTACGATTATGTGCATTCATGATGGCGCTGCTCATGGGTTCACCAGTTCTTTCCAGGACACGCGCTGCGGTATGCCCGAAGCGCCCGAGGTACTGAGGTTGGAGGTCGAGCCGTTATCGAAGCTCATCAGCATGTCGCCGCCTACGAAGATCGGGTTGTTGGGCAGCGAGCTAAAGCCCACGCCCGCGACCGGTAGCGTCTTTCCATTCGGAAGAGTCACCGAACCGGAGCTGCCGTTGACCATAAAGAAGTTGCCGCTAGGGTTGGTGCCGGTGAACGGATCGACTGCCATGACCCAACCTGTACCCGATGCATTGCAGATATCGGAACTGGATGCCGCCGTCGGAATACGTGTGGTACCCAGCAACAGGTTGCCCTGGAACTGGTTGGGCGTAACCATGCGCTCACCCAGTGCGTTGTAGCCAGTCACATTGCCATTCGAATCAAGCGTGGGCTGCTCCAGATTCATGTACCAGCCGCGTTTGCCGGGCATATCACTAGGCACGGGCAGTTGCGTCACCGTACGCACACCCAACGTCGGAGGCGTCGCACTGGGATTGGCATCCTGCTCATAGGTGATGTAACGCTCCACCATGCTGCCATCCAGCGTCGTCACCGGAAGGCTAGGCAAGGTCGAGGAGTTAGCCCCTGCCTGCACAATCACGCCATACCAGTTTTGCACCTGGGTGTTGGTGATATCGGTACTACTCAGGTACTCGCCTGTACCAAAGAATACCCATACGTTGCCCGTCACCGGATCGCGACCAGCAAGCATGCCCGCGGTAATGGGCTGTGCCTTGCCGCTGGGATCGGTAGCTGTGAATACCTTGGTGCCAGCCGCGCTGAGATCAGCGGCATAGGTGGTCGTCGTCGTCGCGCTGCTGCCACTGCCGCTGGTGGTAGTCGTCGCGTCGTCCAAGGGGAACGTCCACACGCGGCCAGCCAGATCACCCGCATAGGCCTCCATGCTGATGCCATTGGCTGGGTTGTCCAACCATGTCACCGGCGCAGCCAGACCATTGGCAGCAGTTGCATCCGTGGTGTGCACGTTGAGTGCACCCGTCGCGAGATTGAACTCCAGCAACGCCGCCGTGCCAGCGCTGCTGTTGTACCCATTGCCAATCACCACTTGCCAGTCGGCATTGGTGCCCTTGTCCTGCACTTTGGCGATGATCGGCTTACCTACCATCTGGCCGATGTAGTTGCTGTTTGTCTGGCCATCACCAGCGGAACGCTCCCACAGCGGGGTGATGCTGCTGGGATTAGTGATATCCAACGCATACACCGCCTGGGCCAAACCACGACCGGTGGTGCCCACCAGTATGGTGTGCCACGCCGAACCGATGAACGCATCCGCAATGGTTAGTTCACCATCGTTGTAATACTGATGCGGCGCAGTCGTGGTCGTTGACTGACCATAGGTGGGGTCCGACAGATTCTTCAATGCCGACGTGATCACCGCACCCGGCAAATAGGCATAAACCTCTGTACCCGTGCTGGCGTTGAACGCGTGCAGCATGCCGTCGTTGGCTGCCACAAACACCAGTCCCGTACGGGTAGACGCCGCGCTTGGCGTGGAAACGCCGGTGGTGGCATTGGTCGTGCCTACGGCAAAAGCCTGAAACGAGTTGTCGCCGGTCGACGCGGTATTGCTCATACCGACGAACACCTGGTTCTCGAATTCATTCGGGTTGGGCGCCCCCGAATACACCGGCTGCGAATCCACGATATCCCCCAACGGCGTGGTACGAGTGCGGAATGTGCCGTTGTTTACCTGTTCCGACGTGTTATCGCCACGGAGATAGCTCACCATGCTCGCTTGAGCAGTGGCTGAGCTACCCAGGGCCGTCAACTGGGCAGAGGACAGGCTCGGCGGTGTAGCAGAGCTACCCGTGCCGGTGTTGACGAACTGCACGAAGCTACCGGTACCACTTGACGAGGCAGGTGGCACGTAGGTCCAGATCGCTCGATTGGGATACGTGTCGAGCTTGCCGGCAACGGTAGCGCTGCCCAGCAACATCGACGAGGCCGACCAACTGGCCGTCGGGCTGATGGCCCCCGTGCTCGAATTGATCGACAAGGCCAGTAGGTCACCGCTCCACTGCACCGTGTGGTACTGCGCCTGATAGGCCACCGTACCGTTGGTGAGCTGGGTGGAATTGGCCGCCAGGCTGGCGCCACTACCCACGCGCGAAGAGGCTCGGTTCAAAGCATCGGTCAGGCCACTGGCGAAAGCGGCCGGGCTGGTAGCGGAGTAAAAACCACCATGACCGTTGACACCTGCGTGGGCAAGATCGGAGATGTTGTACAGCGAGTTGGACGAAGGCGTCGGCCAACTGAAACCTGTCAGCGTGCCGCTACCATTGGCCACGCTGAAGATATCGCTGATGCTCGGCGGTGTATCGCTATTCGTTCCAATCTTTGCCGTGCCCGAAATACCCGTCGGCGTGAAGCCCAAGCCCATAGTAAATGTGACCATGTGCTGCCAGAACGCCGGATCCTCCTTGTTCGTCGGCACTTCGTTGGCGATATTGGGAGCGCCACCGCTGGCACCGGTGGCCAGATCGTTTTCCCAGTAGTACAAGGCCACGTCGGCCAGGGACGGGCCAGACGATGGTGCGCCACCAGAATAAGGCGCGCTCGGCTTGCTTCCAGAAACACTCGGCCACGACTGACCATTCGGACCAGTTATCGCCGGCCATGCCGCGTTACTAGCACCCGTTTCTGTCGATGGCGGGTTGCCTTCGTTCCAGAAGCCGTCCGTCGTCAGAATGGTATACGCCTGGCGACAGGCAATATTGGAAGGCTGATTACTCGTTCCATAGTTCGGATCGGACGACATCGTCGTCCACGGTTGCGCGGTCTGGTAGTACTGACCTACTGAATCAAGTGCCAGACGTAGCGGCGTTCCGTTGTTGGGATTGATGCTTGCTGCCCAATTCCAGAAGTTGGCTTTTTGCGTTCCAGAAGATCCATTTCCGAAAGGCTGAACGTAGGCAATGTATTGGCTATTGAATGTGCCGTAGAGACTGCTCGACAACGACGTAATCGCCGACTGTCCGTTGTTATCAATCGAACCGAAACCAACCCGGAACTTCGAGCTGACTGTAGAAAACGCAGTCATCAAGCCACTCTTGGCCATCTGAATGCGCGTGTGGTAGTAGGCAAACCAGTTGGCAATGTTCGTGCCTGCCGCAAGTGCGTTGCCCGAGGCATCAGTGGCCGGTGCAGAGGTGCCGCTGGTATCTGTATCAACCACGCAATTGGTCTGTGTGCCACAGCCCTGACTGGCCGGTGCCACGTAGTAGGTCGTGTAGGGACCGGCAGCAGCGCCCGTTGCGTACTGAAAATAGTAATACGTCGCCGTCGTGGGATACGTAAACGTACACTGGCCTTGGGTCCACTTGAGGTTGCTACCCGAACCAGTGGAGGTGGTTCCAGTGAAGACAAGAGTTCCAGAATTACCGTTGTACGAATTGAAATCGTTCGTGCAGACCTGATCGGCGTACGTCGTGCCGCTCCACCAGGACGATGTGCTGCTCACCGTCTGATTGAAAGTCCCCGTCACATTCTGTGTCGTGCTGGTCGAATAGCTCAGCGTATCGGAGTCGCTGTTGTTTTCACCCGTCAGGTCGTTGCTCGAATAATTGGTGACATTTGCCGTGCCGTTCGAGGTGTTGAACCCGTCCACTGGCACGTTGGTGAAGTCGGTGTAGCTGGTGTAACTGCCACTACTGGCCTTCGGCGGCGGCGTATAGACCACCGTAGGGTTGTAATAAACGCCATTGTTGCTAGCGTCGATCACTGCCTGATTGTTGACCGCCGTAATGGTGTCAACGCACTGGCCGGTGCCATTCCCGACGTTGTTGATGGGGCTGTTGCCATTATTGCAGGTAGTGGAGCCGTGACGACCCGACGTCCCTCCGCAGGTAACGCCGTAGAGGTAACAGGCATCCGGCATGAAGTCCCACGCCATCGATCCCGAATCGTCGAGCATCAGCATGACGTTCGGCGGAATCGCCTGCTGCACGCTCAAGGGCTGCTGATCCACGGTCACCGTCGTGGGGGTTGCCGCCACGGCAGGCATGTAGATGGCACCCAGCATCCATACGACCAGCATGGTGCACAGCAGCCTTATGACTGCGGAGCCCGGGCGGCGTGGTGCTTGCGGCTTCGTGTTCATCACGGTTAGTCCTGAATTCGATCGGTTTGTCACTCACCTGCAGTGGTGAGTGCGGCAATGGATCAGCCTTGCTTGACGACGGCCTGGATAGTCACCACAGCACGATCACCCACTACGGCGGGGTCGCCGCTGCGCGCGGTAATGCGATAGAACACCGCCGTGCCGGAGCTGCCCTGCACGCCGTAGTTGCGCGAGTTGCCGGTCTGGCCGAAGCCGGTATTGGTGGTCTGGTCCACCCAGTTGCCCATGTTCTCCACCACAAACTGCGGCTTGCCGTAAGCGGTCGCCGTAGCGGTGTAGTCGCCAGCAGCCGTACCGGCGCTTACGGTCTGGATAGCGCCGCTCGTCGCAAGGGTCGGATCGTTGAATGGGTTGGGCAAACAGGTGACGCCGCCCGCCTGGCAGTTGTGCCAGATGACTGAGGGCGTCGTGGCGATCAGCGCACTCGCTGCGCGTACCGCCGCCTCCGCACTCTGGAATGCCTGCTCACGGTCATACTGATTGGACGCCATCTTCTCCTGCATGATGGTGCCGCGCACTGCAGCCAACCCCACCAGAGTGATCAAGATCAGCAAGATCATAGCCACTACGAGCGCGACGCCCCGCTGTGCGCGGGTACCGGGCGAGGATTTGCGAATGCGATAGAAACGGGAAACGTTCGGCGCGCTCATCTCATAGCACCCGGTTGCGCATGGTGGCGGTATAAGTGAATGACCGCGTGAGAGCGGTGTTATTGACGCTGGCACGCACGTACGTGCTGTTTACGGTCAGCGTGACCTGCGCGGCGTTGACCGCCACCCAGTTGCCACCCACTGTAGTGGCGCTATTGAACAAGGCGCCGGATGACTGCAGATATTTGATCTGCATGTTGGAAACGTTACGCACCATTTCCTGAGGCGTCGCTACCGAGACTCCGGCAGCGCTGTAAGTCACTGGCAAACGGAACAGCGAGTAGGTATTCGCTGCGTTCTTGCCGATGTACCAATCAACGGCGGTCATCACATTCACGCGCGCGTTCGGCAGGAAGGTGTACGCATTACCCGTACTGGTACAAATCGTGGGGTAACCCAGACCCGACGAGCAGTTGCCTGGCGTCGGCGTGGTACCGGTAGCGAATCCCACGGAGGTGCCGCTATACGAAGTGACCTGCATCAGCGTGGCGTGGTCGAAATCACACACCATGATGATGTCGCCGGCAGCCAACTGCGTGCTCGCCGCATTGATGTTGAAGCTCGTGGGGCTGCCGGATGCGCTGCCTACCGATACATCGGAAGGGATCGTGCCAAGGACGCGCACCGAACTGGTACCTTTGAGCGGAGCTCCGGTGGTACCAGCGGTGAAGGAAGACAACGCGGGGTCCGTGGTGGCGTCGTCGTAGCCCTGCAATGGCACTGACCAGTTGGCATACCAGAGCGTGGTGTTGCTGTTCAGCACATTCGCGATGCGGCCGGTGGTGTTATCGCAGCCGGTAAAGCCCACATCGCGCAGATCGCGAGTCATCATCTCGAAGGCAGCGCGTGAACTGTTCTCCACGTCGCCCAATGCTTCATTGGCTCGATACGTCTGCTGGCCGGCGAGGAACACGCTAATGACACCGCCGATCACGATCAAACCGAGCAGCATCGCCACCATCAGCTCGATCATGGTGAAGCCGTGCGCACGTTGCGCATGACGCCGTTGATGAACGTAGATCATGGGTTGCCCGCTCATAGCATGGCCTGCGTAACAACTGTCTGCGCAGCGCTTCCACTCAAACCGGTGCGGCTATCGCTGAACTGGACGGTGATCTTGCAATAGGCCGTGGGGGTGCCGGTCGCCGCAGAACAGAGGATCGTACCCGTAGTGCTCGCACTGACCCCGAGCGGCGAGAGTTCGGTGTTACACCACTGACTTAGTTGGGCATTTGCCAGACTTCCCGATGCCGACGGACAGGCATTGGCTGTAACCGTTGTGTTGTAGCTCCCTCCCACTGCATTGGGGAGATCGGCACGCATAGCATCAAGGATGGAGTAGGTCGCCACTGTGGCCATGCTGCGCACCATTGCGCCGTTGTTGATGGACAAGGAGCGCGACTGAAGCGCAGCGATGCCAATGAAGCCGACGGACAGCACCAGCACTGCCACCAGCACTTCGATCAGGCCCGCGCCGGACTGACGGGTAACCATAGGGCGCAAACCCGTGCGCCGCCCAAACCGGACAGATTGCATGTACTGAGTCATGGGCAACTCGCCGCATTGCTGGGGGTTGATGACGTGATGATGCTGCCGGTAATCATGTTGACCTGGATGTCGTTGGCGGTCTTGAGCGCCGTCGAGCAAAGCTCCACCACCGTGCTTCCCGTCGCACCGGTGCCATACGGCGCAGCTGCGCCCGGCGCATAGCCGATACCGCTTCCGTTGAAGCGGATCGCCGCGACGGTGCGCACTTTGATAGAGGGAATCGACAACTCAGCCGGCGATGCGAGCACCGTCGCGGTCGTAGTGCCGGTGAGCGAGATAACCGAGCCCGCGCTCGTGCCACATGCCGTGCCAAGCGTGTCCGTGGTGTTAGTGGTGGCCAAGTTGCTACAGAACTGCACGGAGCCATTGCGCTTGATCGCCTCCATCCGCGCTGTGTTCAGCGCGCCGACCATGGCGTTGGTCGCCGTGGTCAGCCGGTTGGTGTTGATCATGTTGCTGAAGCTTGGAACCGCGACCGCGATCAAGATGGCCGCCACGATCAGCGTGATCACCATTTCGACCAGGGTGAACCCTTGTTCACGGCGCACGGGCACATGCCGCCCGCGGGGCACGCGCCATCGACTGGCGAAGCTGCCAATTAGCACCCGATTCACCGTTACCCCCTGCCTAAAGAGCCGCCGGCGCTCCACCCGCCGACGCGACGAGACCGGCTTGAGTTATGCCGATCCTCTTGGGGCGAACTCTACCCAGCCATTTCCACCCCACCAGCCAGCAGCCGACTACCGGAGGGATTTACCCGACAAACGGTCGGCGACCGCCGCCCATAAGTGACGGCTATCACTGACATTGGGCCGGTTGCGCGGGGTTTCGCTAGGCATCCACAACCACAGAGCGGATAATTGGCGGCCCTTGTAACCTCCGGCCCCACTTACCGATGTTTGTTCCTGGTCAACGTTGGATCTCCACCGCCGAGCCCGAGCTCGGCCTTGGCACTGTGCTGCGCGTCGAGGGACGCGGCGTGCAGGTGCTGTTCGCCAAGGCGGGCGTGCTGCGCCCCTACGCGATCGACTCGGCGCCGCTGGTGCGCGCGGAGTTCCGCCCCGGCCAGCGTGTGGCCGGCAAGGGCATCGCCTTTCTGGTCGAGCGGGTGGAAGTTCGCGAGGACCTGCTGGTGTACCGCGGCGAAGGCCGTGAACTGGAGGAAGGCCAGCTCGACGACGAACAGAGCGTGAGCCAGGCCGACGACCGCCTGATTGGCGGCCGCACCGATCCCGTTTCCCACTTCGAATTGCGCCTGGAAGGCCTGAAGCGCCGCGCTGAAGCGCGCCGTTCGCCCGCCTGGGGCCTCGGTGCCGCACGCATCGGTCTGGTGCCGCACCAGTTGCGTGTGGCCGGCATCGCCTCCTCACGCCGCCCTCCCCGCGTACTGCTCGCGGACGAGGTGGGTCTGGGCAAGACCATCGAAGCGGGCATGATCATCGCCCGCCAGCTCGCCACCGGCCGCGCCGGCCGGGTGCTGGTGTTACTGCCCGACACGCTGGTCTACCAGTGGTTTGTGGAACTGCTGCGCCGCTTCAACCTCAGCTTTGCGATCTATGACGAGGAACGCTGCGAGGCACTGGAACAGAGCGACGGTGCCAACCCGTTCGAGGACGAGCAGCTGGTCATCGCTGACTTCACCTTCCTGGAGCAATCGCCTAAGCGTGCGCAGCAGCTGCTCGACGCCCGCTGGGATCTGCTGGTGGTGGATGAGGCCCATCACCTGGCCTGGACACCCGAAGCCGCCAGCCCACGCTACACGCTGGTGGACCAGCTTGCCGCCGCCACGCCGGGCGTGATCCTGCTCACCGCCACACCGGAGCAATTGGGCCGCAGCGGTCACTTTGCGCGCTTGCGCCTGCTCGATCCGCAGCGTTACCACGATCTGGACGTCTACCTGTCCGAGTCGGATACCTTCCATAACTTGTCGAAGACTGCTGACCGCCTGCTGGAAAATCAGCCGCTCGACGACGCCCAACGCACCACGCTGAGCGATGCCTTCGCGGGCGACGAGGCACTGCTCGCCCGCCTCGCCGACGCCACCAAGCCAGAGAATGCCCGCGAAATCCTGGCCGCACTGATCGACCGCCACGGTACCGGTCGCGCCATGTTCCGCAATCGGCGCGCCAGCATCGGCGGCTTTCCCAAGCGTGTGCCGGTGTGGCATCTGATCGACAAGGACACGCTGAGCGACGCCGGTCGCCAGGCATTGCTGGCGGAGTTCCACGCGGACATCCAGCAGCCGGCGCCCGCCATTGAGGTCGACTACGCCAACGACCCGCGCATCGACACCCTGGTCGCTTTGCTCGAAGCCCATCCGCAGGACAAGTTCCTGCTGATCTGCCGCAGCCAGGCCAAGGTGCTCGCGCTGGAAGAAGCTTTGCGCACCAAGAGTGGCGTGGGTGTGGCTCGCTTCCATGAGGGCCTGGGCATCGTGCAGCGCGACCGCAACGCGGCGTATTTCGCACAGCCCGATGGCGCACGCCTGCTGCTCTGCTCGGAGATCGGCTCGGAAGGCCGCAACTTCCAGTTCGCTCACCGTCTGGTGCTGTGGGATTTGCCGCTCGATCCCGATCTCCTGGAACAGCGCATCGGCCGCCTCGATCGCATCGGTCAAAAGCACGACATCAGTATCCACGTGCTGGCTATCGCGGATAGCGCACAGCACGTGCTGGCCCGGTGGTACGACGAGGGTATCGATGCCTTCCGTATCAGCCCGGCGGATGGCCGTGAATTGCTGCGCCGGTTCGGTGATGCACTTGCGCGCCTTGCCGACGAGCACGCGCGCGGCGACGACAACCGCGACCAGGAACTAGACGTACTGCTCGCCGAAACGCGCGGCGCTCATGAAGAAATGGCCGCACTGATCCGCGACGGCCGTGACCATCTACTGGAACTCGCCGCCAGCCGCGACTTGCACGCCGACGAGCTGCAGCAAGCGTTCACCCGCGACGACAACGATCCCAGCCGCGACGCCTTCATCCAGGGGCTGCTGGAGCGCTTCGGGATCCACGCCGAGGAGCTGGGTGGCAAGGTGCTGCTGCTCGACCCACAGTATTTATCCACCGACGCCCTGCCCGGGTTCTCGGAAGGCCCGCAGGCAGTCACATTCGCACGTGACGTGGCGCTGGCTCGCGAAGAGTTGCCGCTGCTGCGGCTGGATCACCCCATGGTGATGGGTGCACTGGATCTCACGCTATCCAACGAACAGGGCAACGCGGCGTTCCTCGTAGACGATGTGCTACCGCCGCGCAGCGCCTTGCTGCAGGCCGTGTTCCTGATCGAATGCGTGGCCGACCGCAAGCTGGACGCGGAACGCTTCCTGCCGCCGCAACCCATCGTGGTGACCATCGACACGCGCCTGGCCGAACGCGCGGATTTCCGTCCCAGCGACATTGGTTTGCGCAAGGCTGCGGATCGCACCATTGAAGTGGCGCGCTATCGCAAGTTCCTCGGCAAGTTGGTGCCGCCGATGCTGGAGAAGGCCGAAGCCATCGCCAGCGAACGCGCCAAGGTGCACGTCGACGAAGCCGTAGCGCAGGCCACCGACACGCTCGATGCAGAGCTGTCTCGCTTGTTGGCTTTGCGCGCAGTGAATCCCGCGATCAGCGAGGCAGAGATCACTACCGTCGCCGACGAACGTACCGCCATGCTGAAGGCATTGCCGGGCGCGCGTTTGCGCCTGGACGCCGTGCGCTTCGTCGTGAGCCCGGACTTCCTGGCTCTGCGATAGAGCCAGAGGCGCTACGTTTTCCATGGAACAGGAAACAGCCATGCCGGAAACCGGAACGGAAACACTGCGCTGCGATTGCGGCGCCATCGTGATGACGATACAGGGCGACCCTGTCGCCCGCGCCATCTGCCACTGTCATGCCTGTCGCGATCTCTACGGCTCGACACTACTGGCCGCCACCGCATGGCAGCCCGAGCAGGTCACGCACGATGGCGATCCCGACGCGCTGCTCGAGTATCCGCACCCGCTGCGCACCATGCATCGGTACAGCTGCCGGCACTGTGGCGAACTGGTCCACGGACGGAACCGGCTGGGCATGGTCGTCATACCTAACGCGCGCTTCGCTCGCCATCATGCAGGCCAGCTACCCGAGCGGCTGGCGCCGACCATGCATCTGTTCTACGCCTCGCGCGCATTCGACATCGTCGACACGCTTCCGAAGTACCTGGAAGGCTGGGACGGCCCGCTTTACACGTAACACCCGGCGCGCGCTACGCCGCGTCGCCCAGTGCGAAGTCCACCGCGGCCTGCGCATGCAGCGCTGCGGTGTCGAACAAAGGCAAGGGGCTGTTTTCCTGCCGCAGCAGAAGACCGATTTCCGTGCAGCCCAGGATGACGCCTTGCGCGCCGTCGGCATGCGCCTTCGCCACGATGCCTTGATAGATCTCGCGCGACGCATCGTTGATCACGCCCGCGCACAGCTCGTCGTAGATGATGCGATGCACCTGCGCCCGATCATGCTCGCTGGGTAGCAGGCAGCGCACGCCGCACTTTTCCTGCAAGCGCGACCGATAGAATTCTTCGTTCATGGTGAACGCGGTACCCAGCAACAACACGTTGTCCATGCCCTTCCGCCGAATGGCCTCACCGGTCGGATCTGCAATGTGAATGAAGGGCAAGGAAGTGGCCGCCGTTATTGCATCGGCGACCTTATGCATGGTGTTTGTCGACAGAACGATGCACTCGGCTCCACCCGCTTCCAGCCTTTGCGCCGATGCGGCGAGCGCTTGGCCTGCGGCACCCCAGTCACCCTCGCGTTGCCAGCGGGCGATCTGACTGAAGTCCAGGCTGTCGAGCAGCAGGCGCGCGGAATGCAATGACCCACAGCGGTCCCGTACAGCGCGGTTGATCCACTGGTAGTAGAGCGCGCTGGATTCCCAGCTCATGCCGCCGATGACACCGATCGTGCGCATGCAGACTCCCTTGGCCGTGAAGCGGCCTGACCTATGGGAGTCTACCCACTCACTCCTCAGGCAGCTTCG
>NZ_JAELTQ010000429.1 GCF_016428905.1 Dyella sp. ASV24
CCCGGCGGAGGCCGGGGTCCAGAGCCTCGGTGTTTGATTGTCGCGTGGTCGCGATCTGGCCGCCTACGCGGCGGGCGTTTCGACCTTCTGCCGAAGGCCGAGTCACTTTTCTTTGCTTGCCCAAAGATCCCACGGGGACTAGCTTCGCGTCGAAAGTAACCCAAAGAAAGGGCCCCCCGGATGAGGCGCCTTGCGGGCTTCGCCCTCCAGGTACGCGGTCGGGTTCCGGGCTTTTCGACGGGGCTCCTGCCCCGACGAAAAGGAATCGGCATCCCTGCCGATTCCCCTGCGGGCCTTATCTCCACCCGCCC
>NZ_JAELTQ010000430.1 GCF_016428905.1 Dyella sp. ASV24
TCGGGATGGGTAGACGTCAATCGCTCTTGCAGCTCGATCAACTGACTGATCTGGGTGAGCAACGTATGGCGCCTCTGATCAGCGCGTTGTTCCCACAACGGGGTCGCTGAAGCGGGCGGTGCTATGGCTGTCTCTTATACACATCTCCGAGCCCACGAGACAGGACAGGCCATCTCGTATTCCGTCTTCTGCTTGAAAAAGGGGGGGGGGGGGGGGGGGGGGGGGGGGGGGGGGGGGGGGGGGGGGGGGGGGGGGGGGGGGGGGGGGGGGGGGGGGGGGGGGGGGGGGGGGGGGGGGGGGGGGGGGGG
>NZ_JAELTQ010000431.1 GCF_016428905.1 Dyella sp. ASV24
AGCTGGCTCATCCTTGTAGCAAGCGATGATGGCGGACACGGAGCGCCGCTTGGCTTGCGCCGTTTTCTTGGAGCGCGCCTGGAGTTCGTCCGCCGACAAGCTGCTCACCCAGCGAGAGGTATCCAGCCTGTCTCTTATACACATCTGACGCTGCCGACGAAGCTGGAATGGTGGGGGTGTGGGGGGGGGGGGGGTGGGGGGGGGGGGGGGGGGGGGGGGGGGGGGGGGGGGGGGGGGGGGGGGGGGGGGGGGGGGGGGGGGGGGGGGGGGGGGGGGGGGGGGGGGGGGGGGGGGGGGGGGGGGGGGG
>NZ_JAELTQ010000432.1 GCF_016428905.1 Dyella sp. ASV24
CCCCCCCCCCCCCCCCCCCCCCCCCCCCCCCCCCCCCCCCCCCCCCCCCCCCCCCCCCCCCCCCCCCCCCCCCCCCCCCCCCCCCCCCCCCCCCCCCCCCCCCTCTCCCCCCCCCCCCCCCCCCCCCACACCCCCACCATTCCAGCTTCGTCGGCAGCGTCAGATGTGTATAAGAGACAGGTTCCCGGGTGAGGACGTCGAATTCTTCCGCCGCACGGTGGAAATGCCCCGCGTCACGGACACGCAGTCCAAGCTGGCGCACATCGACCTGGGCGTCGACGGCTACTTCCAGTTTCTGAACCATGAT
>NZ_JAELTQ010000433.1 GCF_016428905.1 Dyella sp. ASV24
CGAGGATTGGCCCACCGCCTTGCCTCAGCACTTCCAGCAGACGCATGACGTCATCGGCCGTACCGACCATGCCTGCGCCACCAGAAGGAAAGGCCTCGCTATCCAGCGCACGGGCGGGGCTGTAAGGCTGTCTCTTATACACATCTGACGCTGCCGACGAAGCTGGAATGGTGGGGGGGGGGGGGGGGGGGGGGGGGGTGGAGGGGGGGGGGGGGGGGGGGGGGGGGGGGGGGGGGGGGGGGGGGGGGGGGGGGGGGGGGGGGGGGGGGGGGGGGGGGGGGGGGGGGGGGGGGGGGGGGGGGGGGGG
>NZ_JAELTQ010000434.1 GCF_016428905.1 Dyella sp. ASV24
CCGCCTGCACACTCACCACCTGCGCCGCATCCGCGGCGGGGCCAGCCGTACCGTAGGCGGGGACGGTATCGGGCACGCTGCCCTGCTTCAGCGGCACGGTGACCACGGCGGCACTCACGGCAGCATCTGTCTCTTATACACATCTGACGCTGCCGACGAAGCTGGAATGGTGGGGGTGGCGGGGGGGGGGGGGGGGGGGGAGGGGGGGGGGGGGGGGGGGGGGGGGGGGGGGGGGGGGGGGGGGGGGGGGGGGGGGGGGGGGGGGGGGGGGGGGGGGGGGGGGGGGGGGGGGGGGGGGGGGGGGGGG
>NZ_JAELTQ010000435.1 GCF_016428905.1 Dyella sp. ASV24
GATTGCTGGTGATTCGATCAGCAACTGGAGCCTGCCACAGGGAGAGCGCACGGTGTACGTACCGCGAGCAGACGCCTTTGCCACACTTGCGGTGACACCGCAGTGGTCCAACAAACGCGTCAAGACCTGTCTCTTATACACATCTGACGCTGCCGACGAAGCTGGAATGGTGGGGGTGTCGGGGGGGGGGGGGGGGGTGGGGGGGGGGGGGGGGGGGGGGGGGGGGGGGGGGGGGGGGGGGGGGGGGGGGGGGGGGGGGGGGGGGGGGGGGGGGGGGGGGGGGGGGGGGGGGGGGGGGGGGGGGGGG
>NZ_JAELTQ010000436.1 GCF_016428905.1 Dyella sp. ASV24
CCCCCCCCCCCCCCCCCCCCCCCCCCCCCCCCCCCCCCCCCCCCCCCCCCCCCCCCCCCCCCCCCCCCCCCCCCCCCCCCCCCCCCCCCCCCCCCCCCCCCCCTCTCCCCCCCCCCCCCCCCCCCCCCCACCCCCACCATTCCAGCTTCGTCGGCAGCGTCAGATGTGTATAAGAGACAGGTTGTATGTGGAAGAAGGCCCCGGCGCCGTCACCATGCGGCGCCTGGCCAGCGAGCTTGGCGCGGGCACCATGACGCCCTACCGCTACTTCGACAACAAGGAAGACATCATCACAGCCGTGCGCAC
>NZ_JAELTQ010000437.1 GCF_016428905.1 Dyella sp. ASV24
CGGTCTGGCCTTCGTGCACCACGAACAAGCTGTTGAAGCCGAGCAACACGATGAGCACGGCGATGATGGCGGAGCCGAACTTCATGGCTGCTTCTCCTTGCCGCCACCGAGGCTGCTGTCGCTACCCTGTCTCTTATACACATCTGACGCTGCCGACGAAGCTGGAATGGTGGGGGTGTGGGGGGGGGGGGGGGGGGTGGGAGGGGGGGGGGGGGGGGGGGGGGGGGGGGGGGGGGGGGGGGGGGGGGGGGGGGGGGGGGGGGGGGGGGGGGGGGGGGGGGGGGGGGGGGGGGGGGGGGGGGGGGG
>NZ_JAELTQ010000054.1 GCF_016428905.1 Dyella sp. ASV24
TCTGTGCGTGGGCCGCCTTCGCATTGCGTCCAACCCACACCGGAAGTGACGATCAGTGTTTGTCCCAGTGGATGGGAATGCCACACGGTGCGTGCGCCGGGTTCGAAGGTGACGATGGCGCCACCGCTGCGCGCTGGTTCTTCCGCCTGGAAGAAGCTGTCGATTCGTACTGCGCCGGTAAAGTACTCGGCGGGCCCTTTGGCGGATGGGCGTGAACCATTTCGGGTGATCTTCATGCGGGGACTCCATGGGCATCGATGCGTGGGTGCACCGCGTTCTACTCACCGGGTGCTAGGAGAACCCATGGTAGGCCCAGGATCATGGCGTGATAATTCGCGCCTTCCTGCATTCACTTGTGAACATGGCTCAGCAATGGCCTGCTGCGTGGCGTCGCCTCAAGGTGGGGTCTGGGAGGGCGCGTAAGCAAGTAGCCTGGATGAAGCGCAGCGAGAATCCAGGGCAGTCCAGAGATCTGAAGAAGGAGGAAGGGCTTGCATTGCTGCAAGCTCCTTTTCTTTTGCGGAGAGAGCCGTTCCATCAACTATCTGATGGAGCCGTGCCGGCGAGCTGAGGCGCTGCGAGGCCATCAGGTGGCGCGATGGGCTGCCCTGGATTCTCGCTGCGCTTCATCCGGGCTACTTGTTGCGCCTCCTACGATGCGTAGGCGATCCAGCCTTTGAAAGTGAAGGCCGCATAGAACAGTTCGACGGACACGAAGCCGGCCTGCCGCATCAGTGCGACGTCCTGCTCGGGAGAGATCAGCGGGAGCTTGGCGCTGATGGCGGTCGCCGCCGCTTTCGCATTCGACTCGGGAATGCCGGATGACGTGGCAAACGCCGCGTATCGAGCCAGCCAGCGGGCCTTGTCAGGTGTTTCCTGCGGAAAACTGTGGTGGGCTACCACCAGTGGCGCGCCGGGCTTGAGGCGTCGCCGCAACGCTTTGAGTGTATGCAGGCGCTCCTCAGGTGAGAGGAAGTGCATGGTCAGGAGGCACGTAGCGCCATCGAAGCGCTCATCGGCGACATCGTCGATATAGCCTTCCAGCAATGCTACGTGTGATCCGAGCGCTCCCAGTGTGCTTTCGGCAAGTTTGAGCATCTCTGCGGACGGATCAACGCCCAGCAATTGCCATTGAGGGTGCGCTTCGGCAAACACCTTCAATTCGAGGCCGCCACCTGCGCCAAGGACGAGTACGCGCCCATCCGCAGGAACGCTTTCGCTTAGCAGGAGAGATGCCATGCGTTGAAGGGCGTGAAATCCCGGCACTTGCCTCACCGGTCCGTCGGCGTATCGGGCAACGGTTTCTGGGTCGGAGAACGAAGACAAAGGATGCTCCAAGGAAAGTGGGGCAGGGCAGTGATCCGTCCTCGCTGCTTCAGCCTTCCGGCCACACCAGTGAGCGGTGGATCTGCGCGCCCGCCCATGCGCCATCACCTACCGCGAGGGAGACGGAGTGCGGCGCTCGCGCGACGTCACCGCAGGCGAAGACGCCGCGGACACTGGTTTCCTTTGTTTCGGCCGTCCATAGCTGCATGCCCATGGGCGTCTCCATCAGTTCGCAACCCATGTCGCTCGCGACCGGGCTGGAGGGCGTGCAGCGCGACGCAGTAAACAGCCCGGCAAAAGGCAGTCGACGACCGTCGGTCAGTAGTACGTCGGCATCACCATCCAGTTTTGCGATCGTTGTTTCTTCGATAACCACGCCACGCTGGATCAGATCCTGTCGTGCATCCGTGTCGAGGGTGATGTGGCCATTGGTGAGAAAGGTCACTTGCCCCCATTCCGGAAGCAGTTGCGCCTGATGCAACGACATAGGGCCGGTGGCAATGACGCCGATGCGACCTTGGTTCAGTTCGTATCCGTGGCAATAGGGGCAATGGAATACCGCTTTGCCCCAGCGCTCGGCCAAGCCGTCGATAGCGGGGAGTTCATCCGACACGCCGGTGGCGAACAGCAGGCGTCGGCCGGAAAGGATCTCTCCATCATCCAGCGTTACGTTGAAATGGTCCTTGCTGCCGGATGCGGATGTGACCCGTCCGTCGATCCAGTGCAGTGATGGATAAGCCTGCAACTGGCGACGCGCTTCCATAGCGATATCCGCAGGATTCGCGCCGTCCTGCCCAAGGAAACCGTGCGAATGACTGGCGAAGCGGTTGCGCCGCTGGCCCGCATCGACCACTTGCACCGTTCTGCGGGCGCGCGCTAACTGAAGGGCGGCCGCCATACCGGCATAACTGCCGCCAACCACGATAACGTCGTGCATGCTCTAAACCTTTCGTTTTCGCCGTTGCGCATGCCGCCGGGCAAAGTCGGCGGCAAGGTCGGCCAGGGTGACGTGGGCGAAGCGCTCAAGCAGCACGGCTTCCGCTTCGGTGATGGCATCGTCCAGTGCAGCGTTGACGGCCTGCTCAACCAGGCATTCCGGTCGTTCGTTCCGATTGCCGATGGCAAACATTGCTGGTTCGCCGAGCGCTTCGTGCAGATGAAGCAGCGTCACGCGGGAGAGATCAGCGGCAATGCGCCACCCGCCCGCGTGTCCGCGATCTGACGTGACGAGTCCTGCGTCGCGCAGCATCCCCATGGTTCGCCGCACGACAACAGGGTGGGTGCCAAGGCAATCGGCCAGGGCATCGGAGGTCATGGGCTGATCCTGCTCGGCCATGTGCAGCAGCGCGTGCAGAACAGAGGAAAGGCGGCTGTCGGATTTCATGTAACAACGATAGTTACATGAAATGCCGAGAGCATCAAGCGTGAGACCTGGAAGGCGTACAGGCCATCCGCGCGCGTGATGTATCGGGTGAGGTGCTGCTGAAACAAGTGATCGAGCAGGCGGGCCAGGCTGCACAGCGTGCTGCGTTACGCGCCATGCGGCGCGGTGTTGTCGTCGGCGCGCCGCTCAATGGCCCTGGCTCTACGCGGACATGACGTAGGCGTTCACCTCATGTGCGTCGAGCCTTCGCCCGACATGCGTTTTTTCCAGCGCTAGCGTAGGCTGGATACGTCACTCGCGCCGTCTGTTTTCGTCTTTCTTCAGGGCTACGCGAGTGACCACGGCAGTTGTTGCCGTGAGTCGCGGGCCGCCGGTGTTACTAGCACCGACGACCCGCTAACCATAACCAACCTTCAGAGTTGATCATGGCTAACAGCGATCATAAGACAGGGCGACGCCCGTTTTCCCTCCCTGACGGCAGCCAAGCCGCTTCAGCGCACACTCTGGGTACTCCCTGCGCTACCCCTGCGGCTATTCCCGAGCTCGATCCCGCTGCCGTTTCGAGGTGGCTCATGCGCCTGCATGAGCGCTTTCAGAAGCGGCATTGGGTCGTTGTCCCGTGGAATACGCGGGAGTCGCAGAGTGCCCGGGCGCTCACCGGTGAAGTGAGGACGATTCTCGAGGGAGCCGTACTCTGCCTCGAGCAACTCAGCCATCGGCGAATCCCCTCGCCGAGCGCCGACGCTTAAACCCCGTCCGATGATCGTCCCCGTGGCGCATCGGCTCACGGGTCGATGCGTCACACCTCCGGGCGATCACGGACGGGGCACATGGCATTCCCTGACACGGATCACACGCTGATCCGGCGATTTTCTGCGCCCTGAAGGAGGCCCTGATGCCTGACAACACGCCGCATTCCGACCCCAGTACCAACACCTTCCACCGCGTGCGCTCACCTTGCGAGGTACTGCGCGAGGATTACATGCGTCCCCGCGCCATGTCAGCCCATGAATTGGCCCGCCGCATGGGTTTGCCCGTGGGCCGCATTCGTCGCGTACTCATGGGTGAGCCTATCGACGCGGAATGCGCCATCCGTCTCGCCGTGGTGTTCGGCACCCCCGCGCTCTACTGGGTGGCACTGCAAACGGAGTTCGATATGGAATGCGCGCGACGCATGCACGAGCCTGGCGGGTTCGACGCTCTATAAACCAAAGGGCAGGGCGCGCTCGGGACTGGGCAGACGCCGCCTTTAGCGGTATTGGTGTGATCCGGGGTGTCCCTTTCGGCTCGGGCGGCCATGGTCGATGGAGTGGCCGCCATGCTTGATCGGACCTCGATCTCTATGTCACGCCACCAGGAGCGACGCCATGTTGAGCATCAAGGGGAGTCTGGGGTTAGAGTCAGACGGCCGAAACTTTGGTGGTCACGATCGCATTGCCCTGCTGACCAAGATAGGCGAGCTGGGCTCCATCGCTGCGGCGGCGAGAGAGGTGGGCTTAAGCTACAAAGGGGCCTGGGACGCCGTGGACGCCATGAACAATCTGGCCGACGAGCCGCTCGTTCTCCGCGCTGTGGGTGGGCGTAGCGGCGGTGGCGCTGAACTGACGGATCGCGCGCGCCGGCTGGTTGAAGTCTTTGGCCACATGGAGGCGCTGCATCAGCGCTTCATGGAGCAATTGAGTGCGGTTGCCGATGATCCACTTTCCGATGTCGACCTTGTGAGGCGATTCCTGATGAAGACGAGTGCGCGAAATCAACTGGCTGGTGTGGTGGCGTCGGTGGATGCGGGTGCAGTGAATGACGTGATACAGCTGGATATTCAGGGTGGGCAGCGTCTGGTAGCCACCGTGACCAGCGAGAGCACCCGGAGTCTGGGTCTGGTTCCGGGGAAAAAAGCGTTTGCCTTGATCAAGGCCTCTTCCGTCATTGTCGCCATCCCTGACGGCTCCGTGCGGCTTTCGGCACGCAACCAGTTGGTTGGTGTGGTGTCCTACGTTCGACGCGGGGAGGTCAATGCGGAAGTGGGCATCGAGCTCAAGGGCGGGACGGTGCTGGTGGCCATCATTACGCTGGCCAGCGTGGATGCGCTGGGATTACGCGAGGGCCTGGATGCGATGGCCATCGTCAAGGCATCGAGCATCATTCTGGGCACGCTGGAATGACCTTTGCGGCGTGCGGATCGCTACGCGTTTCCGCACGCCATCAGGCCTGCATCGCAGGCTCAGAACTTGTAAGAGATCATCAGCCGGTTGTAGGTGAATGATTCATTGCCTGGATTGAGGTTGGCGATGCCGCCCACTGAGCGCTCCCAGCGGTCGCGCAATTGCAGGCCTTTGAGCGCGCCGTCGAAGTTGTAAATGATGTCCAGGTACAGGTCGTGGCTGTCGCCACGCTCAAGCGCCGTGTACTTCGCGTAGGCCGCGACCACCTGCAGCTTCTTGTCGAAGAAGTTGTACAGCGCGCGACCCTTCCAGGCATGCCCGGGGCCAATTTCCACCAAGCCGCGGATCATCGAGGTGGTGAACAGCGGGTCGGTGCCGTAGTTCACCGTGTAGGGCGAGATCAACGCGCCGTCGCCGACGGCTCCTGATTCGCCATCCAGCTTGTTGTACGCAAAATCAATGCGTCCGTCGTAGATCGACGTGCCGATGTCCGCACCCCATGCCTGCGCCTTGACGCGATCACCCGCCACGCCGACCAGCTTGGTCTTGGTCTCGACCAGGATGTTGTCGCTACCGCTGCCGTTCTCGGTCAGTGCCTGTACGGCAATGAAGGGGTTGAATGGCGTTTCGGTGGTGAACGTGTAGCTGCCGTTGACGTAACCCATGTGCGCGAAGCGCAGGAAGTCGTAGTACCACGCCTCGGCCTTCAGCCCGCCGTTGACGTAGTTGGTGCCCGCCGCCCATGTGCCCGGTGTCTTGGGTGAGGTGATGGGCAAAGAGCCGTTGTTGCCATACATGGAATCGTTGTCGAACTTGGACGGGTAATACAGGTTGTCCGCATACATGCCCTGGGAGGTGCGACTCTTCCAGCTGTACTCGCGAATGGCGTAGATGTTCCAGTCCTTGACCGGCGTGAAACCCATCAACAGCGCGTTGTAGGACGAGGGGATAACGCGCGAGTCGTTGTTACCCATCCATGGCGTGTCCAGATACTGGTAGCCGCCGCGGAAGAGAAACCAGTCACGCTTGTACTGCACAAACGCCTGGCTCCACGCGCCCAGCGAGCTGTTGGGGCCCATCAGTGATGTGTCCACCTTCGCCGGGGTGTCGCTCTTGGTGCCCAGCATGTTGGCGGTGACGAACGAACCGCCAAAGCTCAACCCGCCAAGCACCGTGCCGGTCTGGGCATTGATCAGGGCGGCGAGGGAGAGCGCATGTGCGTCAGGTGTGGTGCGCGCGTCATACAAACGGCTGAAGTCGTAGAGGCGCAATTGGCCGTCCACATGGCCGTTGGTAAAGAGGTCGTTGAAGCTATCGTCTGCGTGGGCTGATGAGCATGCCGCGATAACGCAAGCGGAGAGCATCCACAAACGGGAGTTGCGCATAAACACCCCTTTTCATTTCTCTGAGCCGCGGTGATGGGAGGCCTGCCGAAACAGCGCAGGCGCGCGTGACGACCGTAAAAACGCAGGATCCTATCGATATCACCTTCACTATATAGCGGTTGGAAGCTTGCGTGGAACGGGGCTCTAAAAGGTGATCGGCACGGCATCGCATCTTCTTGCGATGGTGGTCCGCTATGGGGCTTGCATGGCGATTGGGGCGTGGGTCGCCTTTGTTGGATAGCCACGGCAGGGGCGCGGAGCGCACTGACGAGCCCGCCGGCACGGTTTCGGCCGTGTCCGATAGTGCGGCGTGCCATGGCTTCTTAGCCTGTGTGTTGCCATCACGCTTATCGGTTTCCTTTTTTCCGTTTGGCAGCGCCGGTGGGCGTGATGGCGCTTCGCACCAGCAATGGTCATGCCCGTGCCTGGGCCGGGTGCTGCCCGGTGAGCAGATGCCGGCATCACAGCGCCAATCGGCGCGATTACTTTCCCATTTCAGGCGCGCGTGCCTGATCTCCACGCTTGCATGCGGAATGAGAAACCCGTCACCCGGTGGTGAAAATCGCGCTGACTTCGTCCTATCAAACGGGGCGAGAACCCGGGGCATGCCTGTAGCGCAGCACTGCCAAGCCGATACGAGCGCATCGGGGAAGACGAGGCAAATCTAGGCCTGGTCAGATAGGACGGGGATGTAAGCCTTCATAACATCCGGTATCAGATAAATCGGACACCGAGTGATCCGGGTGCCGATGCCTTCGCGCCATCCGGCGCTCCTAAGCGAGGTTTCGCAGTTGCTCCTTCGTTTCGGCGAGGGCTGCCCTGCTGCGGCCGTATCCATGGTGCCGACATCATGCTCAAGCTCCTCCACATCGCCGGCTTCCTATCGCAGCACGCACTGGCGCTGAAGCATTCACGTACGGTGTTCGCCCGGCGTCTAAGGGGTTCGCCATGATGCGCCCGCTGTTCGGGCGGCGTCCGGCCGTCGTGTCGTCAGGGGGTAGCGGCGACCTCACCGCACTACGCAACCATCAGCGGCGGCTGCTCGTGGGTGGTGGCTTGGCCTTGAGCCTGCTCATCCTGCTGCGTCTGGGCGCGTTCGTCGCCATTCTTCTGGAGGGGTACCGTGACGAGCGTGTCGCGGAGTTCAATCGCGGAAGGATTGCCGTCGATGCGCTGATGAGTCGCCGCGATGCAGGCTACGTGCGTTCGTTGAACCTCGCCGAATATGCCTGGCTGCATCATCGCTATGCAGATACGGCGGATACGGAGCATGTGCGCGAGCACTATCTTTCCGGGGGTGAGTCAGAGCGCGTGGAGTCGGGGAGCGACGGTACACGTTTGCTGGTGCTTGGCCTGAGCACGGATGTGTGGCCCGCTGACAAGCTTGATCGCTACCTTAGCCTGGCCGACGAGCTGTCGGTGATTGACCGCACGTCGATCACCGGTGCCGTTGGCGAGCAGGGTACGTCGGCCTATTTTTATGATCCCGATGGACGTTTCTTCGTCGTCGCGGGTGCTGCGGACGAGGCTCAGCTGCGTACGCACCTGGGTGCGGTGGATCGAGCCGATCTACTGCGCAAACTGAAGGCGTTGGGGCCAGACATCGATGCGGAGCATCAGCGCCACATCCTGCGACCCGGTCACCCTATCTTCTCGTCGCACCGTGCGGATGCGCCCCATATCATTACGTCGCTGAGAACCAATCCGGTGACTGGCGTGCCATCGGTGACGAGCACCTTTGTCGCCTTCGAGGACAACGATCCCATCGGCGCGTTTGTCGTGTTCGAGCCGGTGGATGGGTATGTCGACGCGCTGCGCAAGGTGAGCGCGGGCGATTTCGCCATTGTTACGGAGGATGGTGAAACCGTGCTCGACACCTCGCTGCAGGGCGGGCTCAGCAGGCTCCCTCCGTCCGCGTGGGAGTCTGAGGCGCTCTCCGATCCGGGGCGTAGTCAGCATCTGGTGCGCGACGGGGGCGTCTTCTACGTGGCCCACCGTGTGCAGGGTACCGACTGGGCGCTGCTATATCGTTACCAGTGGAGTGACATGGTGGCGTCCCTGGCGGCACCGCTGGCGACGGCAGCCGGGCTTGCAGTGCTCGTGTTGTGCGGTCTCTGGGCGCTGCTGCTGTATCTCGATCGCCGCGTATTCCTTCCGGCGATCAAGCGTGCGCAGCGCGTTTATCAGAGCGAGGCGTTGAATCGCACCATTATCGAGATGTCGCCGGTCGGTCTTTGTCTGATTGATGCGGAAATCGGTACGCCCGTGCTGCAAAACGATCTGGTGCGCGACTATCACGCAAAGACCGAAGGGGATCTGTATGCGCGCATGGTCGACGGATTCGCGCAGGCGACCATGCAGCCAGCCGGGCGGCCCGATGGGCGGGAGTTTCGTCTGGCGGTGAACGACGCGAGGGGCGAAGAGCCGCGACATGTATTGGTCGCTGCGACGCGTGTGCAGTATCAGGATCGCCCGGTTTACCTGTGCGCGCTTCGCGACCTCACCAGCCGCATCGAATCCGAGCGGGCATTGCGGCGTGCGCAAGAGGATGCCGAGTCGGCGAGTCGGGCGAAGTCTGCCTTCGTGGCAGCCATCAGCCATGAACTGCGCACACCACTGAACGGCATGATGGGGCACCTTGAGTTGATCGCGCGCTCATCCCTGGACGACGGCCAGCGTGAGCGGCTGACTCGCATACGGCAATCCGCTGATTCGTTGTTGTCTGTGATCAGCGATGTGCTCGACTTCTCCAAGATCGAGGCGGGGCAGCTCGAGATGGAGCGGGTTCCGTTCGGCTTGCGTCACTTGATGGAGCGCGTGGCCCTGCTGTTTGCACCTGCCGCGCATGCCAAGGGTATTGGGCTGCACCTGCGTATTGATGGCCGGCTTTGTCATGCCGGATTTAAAGGCCCGGCACTGCAGATCGAGCAGGTGTTGCGCAACCTGGTGAGTAACGCCGTGAAGTTCACCCCTTGCGGGCGCGTTGCGATTCACGTCGATCTGGTTGCGGATGAGGGGTGTGAAGCGCAGCGACTGGCATTCTCGGTGATCGACTCAGGCATCGGCGTGCCGGAGGGGAAGCAGGCGGCACTCTTCGAGCCCTTTGTGCAGGCGGACAACACGATTGCGCGGCGCTTCGGTGGCACGGGACTCGGGCTTTCGCTCTGCCGTCAGCTTTGCCGCTTGATGGGTGGCGACATCACGGTGCAGAGCACTCCCGGTGTGGGCAGCGTGTTCCGTTTCGAAGTAGGGCTGACCAAGGCGCTCTTTGCCACGCCGAATACCAACATGCTGGAGGGACGTCGCATTGCGCTGCTGTCCAGCGTGGGCGACTGGCGTGACGATGTCGGTGCGCTGCTTGCTGGCCTGGGCGCCGATATCCGGGTGGCGGGGCATCCCTCGTTGTTGGATCCGGCCTGGGTGTCCCAATCGGACGCTTTGGTTATTTTCGGGCATGCCCTGGGTGCCTGGAGCGAGAGCGACGAAGCCGTGCTTGGGGCGGGGTGCCTCTGCCGGGTTACCGAGGATGGCCCCCTGATTCCTGCGCGCGACGGTGATGCATGGCGCGTGTCTTGCTACGCAAGTGCCGCCCTTGTCGAGCTTTTGTGCGGCGATAGGGAGGGCGCTGCAGAGCCGTTGGCCTCCTTGTCCGTGGATGACTCGGTGCACGCGCGAGGCAGGGTGTTACTGGTGGATGACCATCCGGCGAGTCGCGAGCTCGTGAGGGAGCAGCTGGCGATGCTCGGCTTTGAGGTGGATCCCATGACCCAGGCTCACGATGCCTTGCTCGACTGGAGCTGGGGTAAGTACGACCTGGTGCTCACGGACGTGCACATGCCGGAGATCGATGGCTTTGAACTGTGTCGTGAGCTGCGCGAGCTGGGCGCCGCCGAGCCTATCGTTATCCTTACCGGTGACACCTCCACCGAGGCGAGGCAACGCAGCGTGGAGGCAGGTGCAACGTCGCTACTGCTCAAGCCCATCTCTATTCCCTTGCTGGACGCGGCTTTGACGGAAGCAGGTGTCTGATCCTAGGCTTCTGTTCGCTGCTGGAAGGAATCGCCCCGTCATCGGGGTCGTCTGCACTGTCGAAGCGAGTCATGAAACAGAACAGCGATCAAATCCCGGGCAGCGTTCAACCGACCTCTCTTGCAGGGGGCGATGGGATAGGTGCGCTACGGCGGCATCAGCGCCAGCTGCTTTATGGCGGTGGTGGGCTGATAAGCCTGCTGATGATCTTTGCCGGGCTCGCCAGCGTGTTCGCCGGTATCCAGGATTTTCACGCGCGCGAACAGCAGGTCTTTGAGGAAGGTCGCGTTTCCATCGACGAATTCCTGACCCAGCGTGACCGCGCCTACGCCAACAGTCTGTACGCGAACAATGCCTTGTGGACCCAGAAGGCGCTGCTGCTGGGTTGGGGCAACCCGCTGCTTGGGGAGTTTCGCGACCACGGCGAGTCGATGACTATTGCTGCCCCCGGCGACGCGACGCCCTGGCTGGTCGTCGGGGATGACGCGTCGGTGCGCCTCGGTGAACAGCTGCCGGCCTATCTGGGCATGATCGAGCAGTATTCGGCGTACACCAAGGCGACGGTGGCGGCGGTTCAGTCCGGTGGGCCGTTGATCGCCTATGGCTACGAGCCTTCGGGCGCGCTGTTAGCTGTTACCGGCGTCAGTGACGAGGCCGCCATGTTCAAGGCGCTGGGGGTGGCCACGCGCGCCAACGCCATCACGCGCCTCATGATTAGCGAGCAACGGCTGCAGTCGGCCGCCCGCGTTGCAGTCGCGGGTGATGTGTCGGTGCCGGTCGACCAGATGGCTTACTACTTCGACCGCAACCCCTTCAACGGCGAGGCGTCGTTGGTGACGGTGTTGTCGCTGACGGTAAACGGCAAGCTGTACTTCCGCCGTGTCACGTTCGAACCCATGTCAGTCTTCAGGTCGCGACTGGAGCAGGAGACCAGTGAGGCGTTTGCCATCGTTTCACGTGACGGTGAAGTGCTTGTGCGGACGGGCGACGTGCCGCAGTCCCTCGTTGTGAACAAAGCGGCCTGGTCGGCGGTGACGGCGGGCGGTCGGTCGCCAACGCGCGTCCATCTTGGTTCGTCTTATCTGGTCGCCAGCGCACTGCAGGGCGTGGACTGGATCGTGGTGCACCCCTATACGCTGCAAGACGTGCTTCGCGCGCGGGGTTCCTCCATGGCGATCACGGCGATCGTCGTGCTGATCATTCTCGCTGTGCTGTGGCTGGTGCTGCTGCGCATGGACCGCCGGGTGTTCGCGCCGGCACTGGCGGATGCGTCGCGGGTTTATGAAAGCGACGCACTCAATCGCACTATCGTGCAGACCTCGCCGGTGGGCCTTGCCCTGATCGATCCACGCACGCGCACACCCATCATGCAGAACAATGTGGTGCAGGCGGTGACCGGCGAGGATCCCGAGGTACTCCGTGCGCTTTACGATGCGTTGATGGCGAGGGCCGCAGAACTCGATGCTGGCGCACTCCACGAATTCCTCTGGTCGTACGATCAGTGCGGCGCGCCAAAACACCTGCAAGTGGTTATGGCGCCCGCCATGCGTGAGGAAAAGCCCGCATGGCTTTGCGTACTGCGTGATGTCACGGCGGAAACCGAGCTGCAGGAGCGACTGCAACAGGCGAGGCGGGACTCGGAGCTGGCGCGTGAGGCGGCGGAAAGCGCCAGTCAGGCGAAATCCGCTTTTGTCGCGACCATGAGCCACGAAATCCGTACCCCGTTGAATGCGGTACTTGGTCATCTGGAGTTGCTTTCGCGTTCGCCGCTTGCGCCAGCGCAGAAGGAGCGCATCGAGCGCATCCGTTTCTCGGCGGACTCGTTGCTGGACATCATCAGTGACGTACTCGACTTCTCCCGCATTGAGTCGGGACAGCTGGCGGTCGAAATGGGGCCGTTCGCCCTGCGGCCGCTGATCGAGCAGGCGGCGCTACTGTATGCGCCAGAGGCGCAGCGCAAGGGCGTCAAACTGTTCTACAGCATTGACCCGGAACTGGCGGCGTCCTACGTGTCGGATGCGCACCGGCTCCGGCAGATCCTCAATAACCTGCTGGGCAATGCGGTGAAGTTCACGGAGTCGGGGCGCATCCTTTTGCGTGTGTTGCCCGTGATGGGGAACGAAGGGGCGCGCCTGCGTTTCGAGGTGGTGGACTCCGGTATCGGCATGGGGCCGGAGCAGCTCTCGAAGCTGTTCGTGCCATTCACGCAGGCAGATGCGAGCATTTCGCGGCGTTACGGTGGGAGCGGGCTCGGGCTTGCCTTGTGTCGCCAGCTTAGCCAGCTGTTGGGTGGCGACATCAGCGCGCAGAGTACGCCCGGTGTGGGCAGTGTGTTTGTGCTGGAGCTTCCGGCTCGCGTCGTGCCTGCCGGTGCGCCGATGATGCCGCTCAAGGGCTGGGGGGTCGACCTGCTTTCCGCGGCCTCCGAGTGGCGTCAGGAGGTCGGGCAGATGCTGACCGCACGAGGCGCTGACGTGATCAGTGTCGATGCCCCGGCGCAACTGCCCTCGGATGGCGGCCAGCGCGTGCTGCTGATCGTTGGCGAGCGTCGCGCATGGAGCGAAAGCGAAGAAAGCGACGTGCTGCACCGGTATGGTCGCCGGGTCTTCGCTACGCCGAGTGGTCCACTGGTTCCGGAGGAGCAAGCGGGCAGGGTATTGGTTACCTGTTACCTCAGCGATGCCATGGTGGCTGCCGTTCTGGGGAGTCGAGCAACGACGGTGGAGGTGTCAGGCAAAGTGCCGGTCGCGCAACCGCCTCGGCGTGCACGCGTGCTGCTGGTCGAAGATCATCCGGTCAATCGCGAACTCATCCAGCAACAACTGGAGGCGATCGGTTTCGAGGCCGATGTCGCTGAAGACGGTCGCTCCGCACTGCATACATGGAACCCTGCTGTGCACGCCGCGGTGCTCACCGACATCAATATGCCCGGCATGAATGGCTACGAGCTGGCGAGGGCGCTGCGTGAGCATGACACCGCCGTGCCAATTCTCGCCATTACGGCGACGGCGGTGCCGGACGAAGTCCGTCGTTGCGAGGAGGCTGGCATCACGGCGTTGCTGCTCAAACCACTTTCGCTGGAGCGGCTGGATGCTGCGCTGACGGAGTACCTGCCTGCCGCGCCAACAGCCACGATACCGGAAGTCGATAAGCTCGCTGCGATTCCGGAGAAAGTGCGTCGTCTGTTTGTGCGGACTGGGCTGGATGACCTGGGTCGGCTTGCTCGGGCGAGGGAGGCCGGCGATGTGGCCACGCTCCGCAGTGTGATCCATGCCTTCAAGGGCGTCCTTCTTATGCTCAAGGAGCGAGAGGCCGCCACGCTGTGCGCGGCATTGGAAGACGAGCTCGCCAGCACGGAGATAGGGGCCCTGGAAGACGATCTTGCGCGCGTTACGCAGGTGCTGGAAGACGCGGTCGAACGCTATCGGCGTTCATTCGAGCCTTGAAGGATGATTGGCGGGCCAGGCCAAAACTAGGCCGCGTCAGATAGCCCGGTCCTGGGCCTTCCCCGAACATGGTAATCCTCTGCCGCGGCGCACAGGTTCGGGTGATTGCCATGTCCCAACATACCGTCCTCTACCAGATCGTTCGCGAACGCGACTGCTGGTGGTTCGTCGAGCGCAACGCGCAGCTTGTTGCGATGCGGCGCGATCTGTTTGATGCCGTCGACATGGCCACCTCGCTCGCCGAACGCGAAGCCGCACGCGGGCATGCGTCGGTCAAGGTTGTCTGGCGCGGGCACGGAGCCTGCTGATCCCTCGCCGCTCCTGTTGAACACGCTCTGCGCCCCGCGCCGCTCGATATTCCGCTCCTCAATCTCCAGGTGATACATGGCTTCACGCTCCCATGCCCTCCACGTCGTGTCATTCCTGCGTCATGCGCGACGGGATATGCGCGATGGCATCGACCAGAAGATGGTCATGGACAATGTGCATGAAGGCGGCAATTTCACCGGTCGCTATGCATTCATGGCGATCATGGCGTGCGGTATCGCCATGCTTGGCCTGCTGCAGTCCTCGGCCGCCGTGGTGATTGGCGCCATGCTCATATCGCCCCTGATGGGGCCAATTGTCCAGCTCGGCTTTTCGTTGTGCGTGGTCGACTTCCGCATGATGGGCCGGTCGTTGCTGGCGCTGCTGGCGGGCGTCACGCTGGCGCTGGCTACCGCCACATTGATTGTTGCATTGTCTCCCTTGCGCGATGCCACCAGCGAGATCATGGCCCGCACCCAGCCCAATCTGTTTGACCTGTTGGTTGCGCTGTTTTCCGGCCTGGCGGGTGGCTATGCGGTGATCACGCGCAAGGGCGAAGCCATCGTCGGCGTGGCTATTGCCACTGCGCTGATGCCGCCGCTGGCCGTGGTCGGCTTTGGTTTGGCTACGCAGAATGCTGCGATTGCATCCGGTGCGTTCTTTTTGTTCATGACGAATCTGCTCACCATTGCGCTAAGCGTCACGCTGATCGCGAAATGGTACGGCTTCGGCACTCGCAACTCGCCGCAACATACCGCGTGGCAGGCATTGGTGATAGCCACCACGTTCATTGTGCTGGCTATTCCGCTGGGCATCGCGCTTAAGCGGATTGGCCTGGAATCCTGGCAGAACGCGCAGGCGCGTGAGGTTGTCCAGGATTACCTCGAGGCCAGCGGCGGCAGCATTGAGCGTCTGAAGGTGGAGTCCAAGGGGAATGCTCTGTCCGTGAACGCATTGGTGCTCGTACCCGCGTACTCGGCGGAAGCGAAAGAAGCGATTCGGGATCGCCTGGAAGCTAAATTGAAGCGTCCGGTCGCTATCGTGGTGCACCAGACGCTGGAAGCCAGCGGCAGTCTGCAGCGGGATCGCGCGGATATGGATGACCTGCGTGCGCACATTGACGACATGAAGCGCCAGCTCGTTGAACTGCGCGAAAGCCATGAGGCGCTGCACGAGGCGCGCATGACTGATCTTCTGAGAGGATTGAGCGACATCAGCATCGACCCTGCGAAGCACAGGATCATCGTGACCGTGTCGTCCGGCGATGCGTTGGCTGCAGGCGAGGAAGCGGCCCTGAAGGACCATTTTCGCAGCTCGCTGCCCGACTGGGAGGTGGTGATTGAGAGCGTCAGCGGCGGGAGTGTTCACGCTGCCGCCCACGCACCGGATGGCGCGCAGGAGGCATCGGGTACCTGAGAAGTTCGGCCAGGGGTGGGGTGACTCACCCTTCGTCGATGGGTGGAAGCGCCGCGATCTCCGCCGCATGCTGGAAGAGCTCCGCATCGTTCTCGATGCCCAGCTTGGCCATGGCGGAGACCTTCTGGCTGCTGACCGTCTGCTTGCGACGCTGGAGTAGCGCTGCGATTTCGTTGATCGACTTGCCCGAGATATAAAGCGAAAGGACTTCGCGTTCCCTGGGTGAGAGCTTGGCATCGGTGCGCAATCGCGGCTGAGCCTTCTGCATATCGGCAATGGCAGGCGACAGGTAGCGGCGTTTCACGGAGGCGGCCTGTACGGCGGGCACGACATGCGAAACGTCGTCGGCCTTGCTCAGGATGCCATCCACACCGCGCGCGAGCAGGGCCTGGATGACCGCCGGCTTGTCGATGGCGGTCATCACGATGACGGCGACCTCGGGGTGGCGCTCCCGCAGTAAATCGATAAGCTCCAGTCCGTCGCCGTGCCGGCTGCCCGGCATCGCATAGTCGGTCACTACGACGTCGATGGTTTGCGTGTCGAGCAGCGCAAGCAATTCATCCGCGTTACGGGCGGCGCCGATGAAGCGGTAGGCCGGCACGTCCTCGATGGAAGCCTGAAGCCCCAGGCGAATGACCGGGTGGTCGTCAGCGATGGCGACACGGATAAAGGTGTGTTCCATAGGTATTCCGGCTGTCGCGTTGCGTTGTACTACTATGATTGGACGTCCGGCGCCGGACAAGCCTCCAAAAGCGTTTCCTTCCGAAATTGACGAGGTGCGTCATGACCATTCGAGTCGCCATCGCCGATGATCATCCTGTGGTGCTTGCCGGGCTGGAGCACTCGCTGGCGGGTGCGGATGGCATCCAGCTCGTGGGTGGTTGCAGTAATTCCACGGAGTTGGTGGAGTTGGTGGGGGCGCAACGCGTCGATGTGGTTGTGACCGACTTCTCCATGGAGGGCGGGCGTTACGGCGATGGCATTGCCATGCTGCGTTTTCTCGATCGGCGGTTTCCTCACCTGAAGCTGGTGGTGTTTACCGGCGTAGAAAGCCCCCAGGTCATGCGCAGCATCCAGGACTGTGGCGTACTGGCTATCCTCGCCAAGTCGGATGATTACGACTTCCTGGCACCCGCCATTCGGCATGCGTACGAGCGCAAACCTTTCCTGTCGCCGTCGGTGCAAAAGCTGCTCGAAGAGTTTGAAAGCCAGGCCGATGGCGCATCGCAGGTTCGACTCACCAAGCGTGAAACCGAAGTGCTCCGCATGCTGGCTGAGGGCATGTCGATCCAGGATATTGGCGCCAGAGTGGGGCGAAGCCGTAAGACGGTCAGCTCCCAAAAGAGTTCGGCCATGAAGAAGCTGGGCTTGTCGCGTGATGCGGATCTATTCCGCTACGCCGTGGATTCCGGCCTGGTGCAATCGTCGCAATCGTCACGTGGTGCGGTAGAGGCTGCGCCGGGCGAGGAATGAAGCCCAGCGATTAAGCCGCGTCCTATGGTTGCGCCACGGACGCCGACCTAGAGTGCAGGCGTGGTTGCATCATGCGCACGCGCGCAAGGTTGAGTCATGCACGGCCTGGACAAAACGAAAGTGGCGCTGCTGCTTGTTCGCTTCAGTGAGTTGGGCGAACTCGAACAACGCAGTTTCCTCGATGGCATGAGCCTGTACCTGTTCGGTTCCGACGTTGAGCGCCATCGCGCGGTCGACGACTGGCTCGGTATCCTGCGGTTGCCATCAACCGATCAAGGGCATGCGTGACGATGATCACATCGGATGTCACTGCATGCGCATGGCCACTGAAATGGGCTCAGTCCGATGGTGTTGAGTCGCGAGAACGATAACCTGATTCCGGGCACATCACGTCGACGCTGATCGAGTAAGGCAGGTCCGGAACGTGAAAGACACGGAAGAAATGAAAGTCATCGATCTATTGCTCGAGTTCTCGAAACTGGAGAAGAAAGAGCGCGAGTTCTTTCTCGAAAACATGAATCGCTACATCTTCGTATCGCCCAGTGGCCAGCGCAAACTTCGCCTTCACTGGGAAAACAAGGCGAAGAGGCCTGCGCGCGCCTGAAGGCGCACGCTGCGCGCCAGACTTCGCAACGATAGCTGGCAAGCCTGATTGTTCCGGGCGCCAAAACTCTCCGGACATTTAAGCCCTGTCAGATAGGACGGGGCTCTACCACTCCCTAGCATGCCCAGCCATCACTCCTTCGCGTGCTCGAAGCGATTGGCAGACGACTTCCTCCGGTTTGATGGATGGCTGGATGGAGTGTCGATGCGCGCCAGTCGTGTGCGTCATCGAGGAGCTGATAAGGACTTTGTCGCCCTAATCCATGGATGACAGAGGCCTACGCCAAGCAAGGCGATACCCCCAGAAGCCCCTCTAAGGAAAAGCAACATCATGAAGCACATCAAGCTCGCGTCTGCGCTTGCACTCTCTATCGGCGCCCTGGTGGCCGGCACGGCCAGCGCCGCTGCCGCCAATGGCGGCACCATCCGTTTCACCGGTGCTGTTACCGATGAAACCTGCACCATCACCGGCGGCCCGGGTTCGGACGGCGGTCAGGGCAACTTCACCGTGTCGCTGGATCCGGTTCCGGTGTCCGCGCTGCCGGCCGCCCAGGCCGTTGCCGGCAAGAAGCCGTTCAGCGTCATCATCGGTGGCCCGGGCCAGGGCTCCTGCCAGGACGGCAAGGTCGCCCACATGTCGTTCCTGACCTCCAGCCCACGCGTCGATCCTGTTACCGGCACGCTGACCAATGCGCTGACCGGCGAAGCCACCAATACCAATGTGCAGCTGCTGGACAGCACTGGTGCGCCGGTGCTGTTGAACGACCCGTCCAACGGCTACGACAGCCCGGACATCGTCAACAACACCGCAACGATCGACTTCGCCGCCCAGTACTACGCCACCGGCGCAGCCACCCCGGGCCTGGTGGACACCAGCGTCATCTACGCCGTGACCTACAACTAAGTCGGCACTGGCAACCCCGTGCCGGCGCGGTTCCCTTGCCGCGCCGGCACACCCTAACTCTTGAGGTGATGTATGACTAACGTATTGCGCTATGCCATGGCTGGTGCGCTTGCCGTTGCGGGTATGTTCGCCGCACGCAGTGAGGCCAGTGTGGTGATCGGCGGCACGCGTGTGGTGTATCCCGCCCAGGACAAGGAAGTTACCGTCAAGCTCACTAACGAAGGCAAGAATGCCGCGCTCGTGCAGGTTTGGCTGGACGATGGTGACGAGAAGTCCACGCCCACCACGGCCAAGGTGCCGTTCACCGTGGCGCCCCCGATCTTCCGCATGGATCCCGGCAAGGGTCAGGCCGTGCGTGTGATGTACACCCAGGAAGCACTGCCCAAGGACAAGGAAACCCTGTTCTGGGTAAACGTGCTCGAAGTGCCGCCCAAGGCGGCCGGCAGCGAAGAGCGCAATGTGCTGCAGTTTGCTTTCCGTACCCGCATCAAGCTGTTCTTCCGTCCCGAGGGTCTCGTCGGTGACGTGGCGACTGCGCCACAAAAGCTCGTCTGGAAACTGGTGCCGGCCGATGGCGGGAAGGGCATGGCCATCCAGGTCACGAACCCCACGCCGTTCCATCTGAACTTTGCGCATGTGGGCATCAATGTCGGTGGCCAAAGCAAGGGCGATAACAGCGGCGGCATGGTCGCACCCGGTGCGACGGCAACCTTCCCGCTGAAGGATGTCTCGGCTCGTCCCGCCGGTGAGGTCAAGGCCGACTTCACCGTCATCAACGACTACGGCGCGTTGAGCCCGATGCAGGCTCCGCTCGCTCCCTAAGCGTCACCCGCCCTTTTCGTGAAGCCGCCTCCCTGTCGCAAGGCAGGGCCGGCCCCTCATTGCCCCCAGGCAGGACCTCGTACGCATGTCGCACCGAAACGTCCAATCCAAGCAAGTGCTGTCCAGGGTGCCCTTGCGCCTGGGCCTGCTGCCTGCGCTGGTGGCGTTGTCGCTGATGCAGCAAGTGCATGCCGATCCTGCGGCACCGGCAGCCGGCCCGGCGGCATCGGGCGGCGCAGTGTTCGATATGGACTTCTTTCCGGCGGGTACGGCGCCCAAGGTGGATCTGTCGAACTTCGAAAAGAGCGGTTACGTGGCGCCGGGCACGTATCGTGGCGACGTGGTGCTCAACGAGCAATGGCGTGCCCGCACCGATATCGTGTTCGCCTCCGAGCCGGGTTCGGACAGCGTCCAGCCATGTTTCGATAGCGCCAAGCTTGCGCAGTACGGCATCGATCTTGGCAAGGTGGCCTCCAACGCCGAGCACGCGGCCGTGAAGACCATGCCGAAGGGAAACTTCTGCGGCCAGCTGGGTGACTACATCCCCGGCGCCACCACCGAGTTCGATGCCGGCGCGCAGGTGCTGACCCTGCAGGTGCCGCAGATCTACTTGCAGCAGTCGGCGCGCGGTTACGTGGATCCATCGCAGTGGGATGCCGGCATCAACGCGGCCACCGTTAGCTACAACGCGAATGCCTATCGCACCACCAGTCACGGCGGTTCGCAAACAAGCGCCTATCTTGGCCTGAACACGTCGCTCAATTTGGGCTCATGGCACGCCTTCCATCAGGGCTCGCTGAGCATGATGCAGGGAAGAGGGCGCAACTATCAGAGCGCTGCCACTTACCTGCAGCACGATGTGCCGGCATGGCAGGCGCAGCTGGTGGCCGGTGATACGTTCACACCCGGCGACATGTTCGACAGCGTGCGCTTGCGCGGCGTGCGCGCTTTCAGTGATGACCGCATGCTGCCGCAGTCCATGCGCGGCTTCGCGCCCGTGGTACGCGGCATTGCCGAAACCAATGCCAAGGTCACCATTCGTCAGCGCGGTTACCTGATCTATGAAACCAATGTAGCTCCGGGCCCGTTCTCCATCGACGACCTGTACCCCACCGGCTACGGCGGCGACCTTGATGTGGAAGTCACCGAAGCCGATGGCCGCACCAAGCATTTCGCGGTCCCGTTTTCAGCAGTGGCGCAGTTGCTGCGTCCGGGCCAGGCCCGCTGGAGCCTCGCTGCGGGTCAGGTCAGTCAGCAAGGGCTGCACGATTCGCCGCACCTGGTGCAGGGCACGTATCAGCGCGGCCTGACCAATCGCATGACCGCGTACGGCGGCGCCACGCTCTCATCGGGCTATCGCGCCATCCTGCTTGGCGGCGCATTGAACACGGAAGCGGGTGCGTTCTCGCTGGACCTTACGCAGGCCAGCAACCGCCTGCAGGATCAGTCCAGCACGCAGGGCATGAGCCTGCGTCTGGGTTACAACAAGAATTTTGTCGACACCGGCACGGATTTCGCCGTGGCGGCCTATCGCTATTCCACCAGCGGCTACGTCGGTTTGAACGATGCTGTCGCCATGCGCGGCGCTGTGAGCATGGGCGGCGACAGCAGCGTGATCCAGCGCCAGCGCAGCCGCATGGATGTGAGTATCAACCAGCGATTGGGCGATCGCGGCGGCTCGTTGTTCCTTACCGGCTCGCTGCGTGACTACTGGAACAGCAGTGGCCGACAGGTCGACTTCACGGCCGGATACAACAACACGTGGCGTTCCGTCAGTTATAGCTTCTCGGCACAGCGTACGCGTGACAGCATCAGCAGCCTGACGTCATCTCCGCTGGTCAATCGCATTCCGGGTGTTGCTGAGGCCTTCGTCACGCCTACGCCTGGCCGCCGTGACACGCGCATCTTCTTCAGCATGAGCGTGCCACTGGGTCGCAGCGCTAATGCGCCGACACTGATGGCGATGACCAATCGCTCCAGTAACGACGGCGACACCTCGCAGGCGTCCCTGTCGGGATCACTGGGTGCGGAGAGGCGTTTCAACTACAGCGGCACGCTGTCGCGTTCGCCGGGCAATACCTCGGTCAGCCTCAGCAGCCAATACGCCGGCAGTTCGGCCAACATTAGCGCTGGCGCCAGTCATAGCACCGGCTACAACCAGATGGGTGTCGGCGCCTCCGGTGGTGTGGTGATCCATAGTGGTGGCGTCACGTTTGCTCCGCCGCTGGGCGACACGGTGGGGTTGATCGTGGCGCCGGACGCGGCGGGTGCACGCGTGGAGAACGGGCAGGGCGCCGTGGTCGACAAGCACGGCTACGCCGTCGTGCCGTACCTGATGCCCTACGAGCTCAACACCATCCGGCTTGATCCCAAGGGTACGGCGGTTGGTGTGGAGCTTGACGAAACGTCGGTCAACACGTCACCCCGGCTTGGTTCAGTGGTGAGGCTTCGCTACAAGACCAAGTCGGGCCGCGCGCTGATGATCGACAGCAGTCTGCCGGATGGCCGCCCGCTTCCGTTTGGTGCGGATGTGCTGGACGCGCAGGGCGCCAATGTCGGTGTGGTAGGGCAGGCGAGTCGCCTCGTTGTCACCGGCCTCGCGCAATCGGGTTCGCTCACGGTGCGCTGGAGTGACGATGCCGCCGACACCTGCCGCATCGACGTGCAACTTGCTTCAAAGCCGGCCAAGGCCGGCGGCTACGAGATGCTCAAGGCGCCGTGTGTATCCGGCGCCTCCAACACGACGGCGCCATTACAGCCCACATCGGCAGCGTGGCACCGCATATCTGAATTGCCGGGCCATAAAGGCTCCGTACGGTTTCCCTCGATCGCTCTTGATCACCAGGTAGTGGTGTGAGCGAGGAGATTCATGATGTTCAAGTTCCATTCGTGTCATTGCTATCGCCGCGCTGTTAGCGCGCTGTGCTTGTTGCTGTTGCTCACCACTTTCGGCCTCGCGCCAGCGTGGGCGGGCACGTGCAAACTGAATTCTCCCACGGTCCCTATCAACGGAACGGTTCCCCTGTCCGGCAACATCACGGTGGGGCGCGATGTGCCGATCGGCACGGAGCTCTATCGCACCACGTTCTGGAGCAATGTGACGATGGTGCTTGGCTGTGACGAGGGGAACTATACGTTCCAGAAACGACTAGCCACCACACCTTACCCCAAGGCCAACTGGACGGCTCCCAGAGGCGCTGTGGCGTACCAGACGAATATTCCGGGCATTGGTGTTCACATCTGGTCAAATAGCGATGGTCTACCTGCACTGAATGCAGGCAGTTATTCGTATCTGGTCCCCACGGTACTGACTCTTTACCTGGCGAGCGGGTCCATCAACGCCCTTACCTCATTCGACGTCAGCATCGTCAAGATAGCCGACACGGTGGGTACCGGTACGTTGAACGGATCGTCCCTGCCAACCGTGCAGTTCGGCATATCCGGCACCACGTTCACCCCGACGTTGAACGCGCAGATCACCGGTTCGCTCAATATCGTCTCGCGCACCTGCACGACGCCGGATGTAACGGTAGATCTCGGCACGCACTACAGCTCGGAGCTCACGGGCGTTGGCAGTACGACGGCATGGAAAACGGTGCCCATTGCACTGAACAATTGCCCTGCTTTCTACAATCTCAACAGCATCCGTACCGACACTCGGAGTTCGCCGGCCGTCGTCACTACAGGCACGCTAGCGACCAACGCGATCCAGTACGCGGTGAATCCCACCACGTCAGTGACCCTTGCCAATCAAGGTGTGATGGCATTGCAGTCGGGTGGCGCCACGGGCATCGGCATCCAGATGGCAGACAGCCGCGGCAATCCGCTGGCCTATGGGCAAACCCAGGCGTCGGGGCTGGCCCTCACGACTGTCGATGGCGCCAACTACACGCTCAACCTTCAGGCGCGCTACTACCAGACGTCCGCGTCACCGACGCTCGGTGCAGCCAACGGCGCTGCGACGATCACGTTGGTCTACCAGTGAGGGGCCGGGCAATGCATATCCGCACGCTTGGTTTGCTGGCATTGCTCGCGTTGCCCGCGACGCAAATCGATGCCACCGATCTGACGGTGCGGTTTACGGGGCAGTTTGTCGCCAGTTCATGCTCGTTCACCGTATCCGATCTGGACCTGGGTACGTATCAGGCCCCGGAATTTACGGGTAGCACGATGACGCCATGGAAGCAGACCACCATCGCCCGGGGCGCCTGCACTGCGGACATTCGCCAGATCAACATGAATTTCCAGGGCGCGGAAGACAGTACCAACCCGGCGTACTTCGCCGCCGTGGGGACGTTGCCGGGTGTGAGTGAAACCGCTTCCGGTGTGGCCATCCAGCTGCAGGACCAGAGCAATGCCGATATCCGGCCAGGCGGCACGATGTTGACTTGGCCGGTTTCTATGGGCTCGACCTACACATTGCGAGGACGGCTGGTGCAAACACGCCCGACCGTTACCGCGGGCAGCTTGAAAGCACCCGTCACCATCCAAATCACTTACAACTGAGTCGCGAACGATGAAAGTTTTAGTCACGGCCCTGATGGCCACTACGTTGCTGGCAGGCGCCGCTACGGCGCGGGCACAAACCCTCAGTTTCAATCTGACGGGGAAAATTCAAGCGAGCACGTGTCAGTTAACGGCGAGCTACACCGCGCTCCCCACGACACCGGTTTCCCTGTTCATTCACGTTGGCTCCCGGCTTCGCCCGACAACGGTCAATATCAACGTCAGCCAATGTGATCCGGCAATCGGCGTGGTGCATTTGCGCTACTCAGGTCCGGCTGATTCGAACGATGCGACCATTTTCCGCGGCATCGATGGCATCGGTGTCCACCTAAGCGTCTTCCCTGATGCCAGTAGCATGATTCTTCCTTCGGGCACCACAGTGGACTACGTGCCCACGAAAGGCGCTTTTCTGGCCCGTGTTACAGCTGCCTACTACCAGACGGCCGAGACGGTGGCCGTAGGCAAGTTCGCCACGCCCGTGACCGTTCAAATGACCTACAACTGATGACATGGCTCGTATGGCTGTCGTTTGTTCCTGCATGGCTGGTGACAGCCGTGGCGCAGCAAAGCCATTGATGTCCTCCAAGACCGAGAACCGACTCATGAAAACCTTCCTTGCCTTATGCGTTGCAGTTGCCGCACTGATCGGAGCGCCTGTGGCTCAGTCCCAGACGACCAGCTTCGACATCACGGGTGAAGTCACCCCCACGCCTTGCAACATCACGGTGCCCGACGTGGACCTGGGTACTTTCACGACAGCCTCGTTCACCGGCAACACCACCACGCCGTGGGTACAGGTGATTGTCTACGGGACGCAATGCGATCCGCGCAGCCTGCTGGTTCGCCTGAACTTCTCCGGTCCCTCTGATGCGGCCGACGCGTCGTTGTTCCTTGGCACCGTTGGTGCCGGCATTCAGGTGACGGGGCCGGACCAGCAACAGCCGATCCTGCCGTCGGGTAGTCAGGTTGTGGCGTATCCCATCGGAGACGCCTCGTTCACAAGCACGCTGTTTGCACGCTTCAAGCAGTCCGCGCCCGGTGTGACGGCCAGCACCGTGCGTACGCCAATCACCCTCCAGATTGCCTACAACTGAGGCAAGGCTGGCGACACCCACCTGTGATGAGGGAAGAGGCACTGTGATGCGCATTCGCTTTCCATGGATCCTGTTCGGCTTGGCACTCGTTGTCCATGGTATGGCCGCGCGCGCGCAGAACAGCAACTTCAGTCTCACCGGCAAGATCACGGCGTCGACGTGTGATTGGGATGGCGATGCGTTGACCGACGTCGCACTGCCGGCCGTGGACGTATCGAAGTTGCGCCAGGGGCAGGCGGTAGGTCTGGTGCCGTTCTCGCTGTCTTTAACGCGGTGTGATACCGATCTGAAGCAGGTCACCTTCACCATCACCGGTAATCCCGATCCGCTCGATTCACAGCGCTACCGTAATGCCGGCAGCGCCGCGGGCGTGGCGTTCGAGCTGCAGTCGCGCGATGGGGCTACTGTCACTGCGGACGGCAGCCACAGCCAACGCAGCGTACCGGTGAACAGCGGTGCGGCCCGGCTCGATCTGCAAGTGGGTTATTGGCAGGTGGCGCCCGGCGCTACGCCGGGCAGCGTGGAGTCCATGGCCGTGGTCAACCTCAGCTACAACTGAGCTTTCAGTTGGGTTGAGGACGCAAGTGAACGAGCGCGTTTACTTGGTTGCCATGCCGCCTTCGACCGAAATTTAGGCCCTGTCAGATATCGGCCCGGTCGCCCGATTCCTACTCTTTCACTGTGCCCAAGGCGATTGAACAGGGCACGCCATGTCGGACCTCGATCCACGCGTCCGCCAAGGCCAAACCGACGAGACATTCACAAGCGCGCAGCCTCTTGCGCGGCGGTCTCGCACACCCCTGAGCGGACAGAGCCGCTCATCCAAGCCTGAGGAATACGCATGAACACCATCTATCGCATTGTCTGGAATGCAGCCACCGGCAAGTGGGTAGTGGCATCCGAGCTGGCCAAGGGCCGGAAGAAGAAGGCGCGTGTCGTCGGCTTCGCCGTAGCGCTGGCCCTGGGTCTGAGCTTCGGTGGAAATGTCGCCATGGCGGATACCGCCAAAGCGGGCGATGCGTGCACCATGCCCAGCGGCGCCGAAGGTACCGTGGATGGGTCCGGCTATTGCATGACCGGTGCCGGTGGCTCCATGGGCGTGCAGTCCATCGGCACCATGGCTGCGGTGGATGACGCTATGGTCAAGGTGAACGGCAGCGCCGCTTCCGTTGCCACCGGTACCAACACCATCGCCATCGGTAGCGGTGCGCAATCCGACTCCGGTAGTGGTGGTGACGGCAACGTGGCCATCGGTTCCGGCGCGACGATCCAGAATACCGGCGCAGGCGCTATCGCCATGGGCCGTAACGCCACTATCCAGGCGTCGGGCGGTGATTCCAGCATTACGGGCGCGGGCTCCATTGCCATCGGCGACGGCGCCAAGGTTCTTGGCAACAACGCGATTGCCATGGGCGCGAACGCATCGGCGCAGCAGACCAACGCCATTGCCATCGGCGCAGGCGCTTCGGCGACGGGCGCCAACTCGGTGGCCGTGGGCAACAGCGCTAAGGCTTCGGCCAATAATTCGGTGGCACTGGGTAGCGGTGTCTCGGCTACGCGTGACAATACGGTTGCCGTCGGTTCGCGCCAGGTCGTAAACGTGAGCGCCGGCACCCAGGCGAACGATGCCGTTAACGTCTCCCAGCTCACCTCGGTAGTGACGGCTCTGGGTGGCGGGGCGTCGATCAATGGCACGACGGGTGCGGTGACGGGCCCGACCTATTCAGTCGGCGGCACTACGGTGAACAACGTTGGCGATGCGATTACGAACCTCGATGGTCGCGCCACGGACAACACCACGAACATCTCCAACCTTTCCAGCCAGATTGCCGATGGCACCATTGGCCTGGTTCAGCAGGATCCCGCCTCCAAGAACATCACGGTGGCGGCAGGTACGGGCGGCAACAACGTGGACTTTACGGGCACTGACGGCGCGCGCACGCTCAGCGGCGTGGCCAATGGCGAGCTGTCCGACACCAGTACTCAGGCCGTGAACGGCTCGCAGCTCAACGCCACCAATGTGCAGGTGACGCAGAACACGACCGATATCAGCACGCTCAACACGAGCGTGACGAATCTGGACGGCCGCGTTACCACCAACGAAACCAATATCACCAACCTGCAATCCCAGATTGGCGCGGGTACGGTGGGCTTGGTGCAGCAGGACGCGTCCGGTAATGTCACCGTGGCAGCCACAAAGGGCGGCAACGTAGTGAACGTTTCCGGTACCGATGGCGCACGCAAGATCACCGGCGTGGCCAATGCCACGCTGTCCGATACCAGCAGCGAAGCGGTAAACGGCTCGCAGCTCAATGACACCAATAACCAGGTGGCGCAGAACACCACCAACATCAGCACGCTCAACACCAGCGTGACCAATCTGGATGGGCGCGTCACCACCAACGAAACCAATATCACCAATCTGCAATCGCAGATCGGCGACGGCACGATAGGCCTGGTGCAGCAGGATGCGGCCACCAAGAACATTACGGTGGCGGCAGCCAAGGGCGGCGCCGTCGTGGATGTCACGGGTACGGATGGCGCGCGCAAAGTCACAGGTGTCGCCGACGGCACGCTGTCCGCTACCAGTACGGATGCCGTAACCGGCAAGCAGCTCAACGCCATCAACCAGCAGGTGACGCAGAACACCACTAACATCAGCACGCTCAACACCAGCGTGACCAACCTGGATGGGCGCGTCACGACCAACGAAACCAACGTTACCCAGCTGAAATCCCAGGTCGAGGATGGCACCACGGGCCTGGTCCAGCAGGATGCGGCCACTGGCAACATCACGGTGGGCGCCCATGCAACGGGCGGCAACGTCAGCGTGGCCGGCACCAATGGCGCGCGTGTGGTCAGCGGTGTCGCTAATGGCACGGACGACGACAGTGCCGTGACCATTGCTCAGCTGAAAGCGGTGGGGCTTGTTGATGCGGATGGGAATTCGGTTGCCGCACTCACTTACGACGACGCCACCAAGGCTACCGCGCGACTGGGTGGTACGGCAGGCACGGTGATCGACAATCTCGCTGCGGGCCGCATCGCTTCCGGCAGCATGCAGGCTGTGAACGGTGGGCAGGTCTACGATCTGCAGCAGAACTTCCAGGGCCAGGTCGATTCCCTCAATGGCCAGGTGGGTCGGTTGAGCGACCGCGTAAGTGTGGTCGAGCAGGGTGTGGGCAAGCCGGGGCCGGGCAACGGCGGTGGTTATACGCCCGCGCCGGGTACAGGCGAAAACAGCCTTGCCGTGGGTGAGGGTGCCAATGCCTCGGGCAGCAACAGTGCAGCCGTGGGCAATGGTGCCGTCGCCTCCGGCGACAACAGCTCGGCCATCGGTAACGGTGCGGTTGCCTCTGGCAGCAGTGGCACGGCCATTGGCGCGGGTGCGGCAGCGACGGGCGACAACTCAGTCGCGCTTGGCGCGGGTTCGGTCGCTGATCGCGCCAACAGCGTATCGGTGGGTTCGGCAGGCAGCGAGCGCCAGATCACCAACGTGGCGGCGGGTACGGCGCCGACGGATGCTGTCAACGTGCAACAGTTGAATGATGCGCGTGACTGGGCTCAGAGCTACACCGATTCGCGCGCCAACGCTTTGGATCGCAAGATCGACAAGGTGAGCCGCAGCGCGAGTGCAGGCACGGCGGCGGCCATTGCCGTGGCCAACCTGCCGCAGGCGTATGCCCCGGGGCAGAGCGCTGTTTCGGCTGGCGTCGGTACGTTCAACGGCCAGACGGCCGTGGCGGCAGGTATGACGACCATCTCATCCAGCGGTCGCTGGGTGTTCCGCGGCAGCGTGGTGGGTAACAACCGCGGAGACGCCGGTGCCGGCGCTGGTGCCGCGATGGTCTGGTAATCGACGGATGCGAGCGTCGATGAGGCGCCCGGCAAGAGGCGTCGCGTAAGCCCCTGGCGCTCTGGTATCCACTCCTTTCGGTGGATGCCAGAGCGCTTTTTTTCTGGGAGACGCAGCGACCCATCATGCGTCTCGCCGAGGGCGCGATGCTCGAATGCTTTCTACCGTGGAAGTTCGCGAACGCCAAGCTCGACGGTTTCTCGCGCGTCAATTAGGCCGAGTCAGATATCGCATCAGGCCTTCGATTTCTACCCTTTAGCCATGGCCGGAAACCCGTTTGATGGCCAGCTGAAAAGCTCATCGCAGTGCGGTTGCCCATAGCAGATTTCCTTGCGTTGGCTGCTGGCTGCATCACCCGAGAGAGAAACGGCGTAACGCGCAGCAGCTGAGCGCGGCGGCGTCCTGCGCTCGCAGGCCACTGCAACGCACGACTTTCAAAGAGGAAGACGCATGAACACCATCTATCGCATTGTCTGGAATACAGCTACTGGCACATGGGTCGTGGCGTCCGAACTCGCCAAGGGGCGAAAGAAGACCTCCGCGCGTGCTGCTGGTATCGCCGTTGTCGCGATGCTCGGCTTGGGCTTGGGCGGTCACAGCGCGTTCGCGCAGGCGGCGGGTCCGGGTGATTCATGCAGCATGCCCAGCGGCAAGACTGGCGCGATCGACGAAACCGGCTTCTGTATCAGTAGCGCGGCCGGTGGCGCGGCGGGTACATCATCCATTGGCGTCATGGCGGCTGCTGACGATGCCAACATCAAGGTCAATGGTTCCCTGGCGTCGTCGGCTTCCGGCACGGGCACGGTCTCTATCGGCAGCAACGCACAGTCGAACGTGGGTGGCACGGCAACCAGCAACATCGCCTTGGGTTACGGTGCCCGGAATGCGAACACGGGCGCAGGCGCCATCGTGATGGGGCGCAATGCGACCATTCAGGGAACAAACGGCAATTCCACCGTAACCGCCGCCGGCTCCATCGCTATCGGTAACAGCAGCAACATCTACGGCAACAACGGGGTGGCACTGGGTGCGAGCGCTGCGCTCGCGCACACCGGTGCAACCGTTGTCGGTGGTTTGGCCTCCAATTCCGGAAGCGCCGCCACCCTGCTTGGCGGCAACACCCGTGTTACCCAGTCCGTTAGTGGTACGACGGCCTTGGGTTATGGCAGTACCGCCACGCGTGCTAATACGCTGTCTATCGGCACAACGGCCAGCACCCGGCAGATGGTCGACATGGGGGCCGGAACCTTGGCCAGCGACGTCGTCAACGTATCCCAGCTCACGCCAGCCGTGGCCGGACTGGGCGCGTCGGTCAACGCCGCCACGGGCGCCGTCACTGCGCCGAGCTATGCGGTGCAGGGCGCTACGGTAAACAACGTCAATGCCGCCGTGACGAATCTCGATGGCCGCATGGCTACGACGACGACAAACATCACCAATCTCGTTACAGAACTTGCAGCGGGCACAGCTGGCCTGGTGCAGCAGAACGCGTCTCAGGACATCACCGTAGCTGCGGCCACCGATGGTAGCGAGGTGGACTTCACCGGCAACGCGGGCGCTCGCACGCTCAGCGGCATGGCCGATGGCGACTTGTCCAGCACCAGCACGCAGGCGGTGACGGGTGCGCAGCTCAACACCACCAGCACCGAGGTGACACAGAACACGAACCAGCTCTCCTCGCTCACCACGAGCACGACGAGCCTGGACAACCGTGTAACGACCAACACCACCCATATCACACAGCTGCAGTCGCAACTGGAGGATGGCACGGTGGGCCTGGTGCAGCAGAATGCGGCGGGGCAGATCACCGTCGCGGCGACGACCGGTGGTTCGGTCGTGAACCTGGTTGGCACAGCGGGCGCACGCACCCTCGCCGGCGTGGCCGATGGCGATATGTCGACCACCAGCACCGACGCGGTGACCGGCAAGCAACTCAACGCGACCAACACACAAGTCACGACCAATACCGGCGACCTTGTC
>NZ_JAELTQ010000438.1 GCF_016428905.1 Dyella sp. ASV24
GGTTTCGACTTCAATCTTTCCTTCGCGCTGTTCGCCATTGGCCATCTCGTCGGCCTGTCGGTCGGTATCGCGATGCTTATCGGCGCGATCATCGGTTGGGGCTGGGGTGTGCCGCATTACTCGGTGCCTGTCTCTTATACACATCTGACGCTGCCGACGAAGCTGGAATGGTGGGGGTGTGGGGGGGGGGGGGGGGGGGGGGGAGGGGGGGGGGGGGGGGGGGGGGGGGGGGGGGGGGGGGGGGGGGGGGGGGGGGGGGGGGGGGGGGGGGGGGGGGGGGGGGGGGGGGGGGGGGGGGGGGGGGG
>NZ_JAELTQ010000439.1 GCF_016428905.1 Dyella sp. ASV24
CAGTTCGGTCTGGCTGGTGATCACCAGGCCGTCGTTGGTCATGCGCAGGTCGCCGTTGAGCGACTTGATGCGCGCGGCCTGCGTTTCCATCGACTCGAACTGTGCCTTCGAGCGCTCGGCCGTGGCCCTGTCTCTTATACACATCTGACGCTGCCGACGAAGCTGGAATGGTGGGGGTGTGGGGGGGGGGGGGGGGGGGGGGAGGGGGGGGGGGGGGGGGGGGGGGGGGGGGGGGGGGGGGGGGGGGGGGGGGGGGGGGGGGGGGGGGGGGGGGGGGGGGGGGGGGGGGGGGGGGGGGGGGGGGG
>NZ_JAELTQ010000440.1 GCF_016428905.1 Dyella sp. ASV24
CCCCCCCCCCCCCCCCCCCCCCCCCCCCCCCCCCCCCCCCCCCCCCCCCCCCCCCCCCCCCCCCCCCCCCCCCCCCCCCCCCCCCCCCCCCCCCCCCCCCCCCCCCCCCCCCCCCCCCACCCCCCCCACCCCCACCATTCCAGCTTCGTCGGCAGCGTCAGATGTGTATAAGAGACAGGTTCATAGGTGCTCCGATAGAAGATTGATGGAAAGTCAGCGCAGGCAAGGGTTGGATCAGTGACGCGTGCTGTTGGTGGAGCCCTGGGCTGCTCCGGCGACAACGGCGAAGGTGTGATGGTCAAAAA
>NZ_JAELTQ010000441.1 GCF_016428905.1 Dyella sp. ASV24
AACATGCAGGTGGCGACGCTGACGCTTGCCGTCGACCCCAGCGCCACCAGCCGCGAAAGCATGCACTGAACATGCTTCCGCTCAGCAGCCGGAGGCCACACGCGCCGTTCGCTGCACGGCCTGACGCCTGTCTCTTATACACATCTGACGCTGCCGACGAAGCTGGAATGGTGGGGGTGGGGGGGGGGGGGGGGGGGGTGGGAGGGGGGGGGGGGGGGGGGGGGGGGGGGGGGGGGGGGGGGGGGGGGGGGGGGGGGGGGGGGGGGGGGGGGGGGGGGGGGGGGGGGGGGGGGGGGGGGGGGGGG
>NZ_JAELTQ010000442.1 GCF_016428905.1 Dyella sp. ASV24
TCGAGCTGGCTGGCGTGATGCCGAGTCGAAGCAGGGTGCTCAGTAGCGCGACGCTGCGCTGCAGGAGCATGTCCTCCACTTGTCGGGCACGGGCAGGGCTGGCATCGGAGGGGATGTGCTCGGAGGCTGTCTCTTATACACATCTGACGCTGCCGACGAAGCTGGAATGGTGGGGGGGTGGGGGGGGGGGGGGGGGGGGGAGGGGGGGGGGGGGGGGGGGGGGGGGGGGGGGGGGGGGGGGGGGGGGGGGGGGGGGGGGGGGGGGGGGGGGGGGGGGGGGGGGGGGGGGGGGGGGGGGGGGGGG
>NZ_JAELTQ010000443.1 GCF_016428905.1 Dyella sp. ASV24
CCCCCCCCCCCCCCCCCCCCCCCCCCCCCCCCCCCCCCCCCCCCCCCCCCCCCCCCCCCCCCCCCCCCCCCCCCCCCCCCCCCCCCCCCCCCCCCCCCCCCCCCCCCCCCCCCCCCCCCCCCCCGACCCCCCCACCATTCCAGCTTCGTCGGCAGCGTCAGATGTGTATAAGAGACAGCGTCGGCTCCGGTCGCCTCGATCTGGCACTGGCCTGGGATGGAGGCGTGTCGACACCGCATGAGGAACGCATGGGCAGCATGCCGCTGCGCTGGATCGGTGGTGCAGATGCGGCACCTGCATGGCC
>NZ_JAELTQ010000444.1 GCF_016428905.1 Dyella sp. ASV24
CCCCCCCCCCCCCCCCCCCCCCCCCCCCCCCCCCCCCCCCCCCCCCCCCCCCCCCCCCCCCCCCCCCCCCCCCCCCCCCCCCCCCCCCCCCCCCCCCCCCCCCCACACCCCCCCCCCCCCCCCCCCCCCCCCCACCATTCCAGCTTCGTCGGCAGCGTCAGATGTGTATAAGAGACAGGCTTGATGCAGCTGCCGGACTACCTGGAACGCCTTTCCGGCGGCCATCGCGATGTGCCGGTGGTGTTGTTGCCGTTGCTCAACGATCTGCGTTCGAGCCGTGGCCAGCAGGCGCTGCACGAATCGG
>NZ_JAELTQ010000445.1 GCF_016428905.1 Dyella sp. ASV24
CTTCTCGGGTACGTCCCCGACCAGCCGGCGACCAAAAACGAGGGTCGTCATCGGTTCGGCAGGGGCCAATGGGCTGCGCGCCGCCACCCGCCATACATGAACGAGATAGCCCACCCATACCAGGCCCTGTCTCTTATACACATCTGACGCTGCCGACGAAGCTGGAATGGTGGGGGTGGGGGGGGGGGGGGGGGGGGTGTGGGGGGGGGGGGGGGGGGGGGGGGGGGGGGGGGGGGGGGGGGGGGGGGGGGGGGGGGGGGGGGGGGGGGGGGGGGGGGGGGGGGGGGGGGGGGGGGGGGGGGGG
>NZ_JAELTQ010000446.1 GCF_016428905.1 Dyella sp. ASV24
CTTCGGTCGCGCGTGGTGCTCGGGCAACAGGTGATAGCCCAGCAACGGAATCACGATCACTGCCGCTAGCCATGACACCAGCAAAGCGATGGCGGACACCTCGAAGATGGAGCGGGTGTATTCGCCCTGTCTCTTATACACATCTGACGCTGCCGACGAAGCTGGAATGGTGGGGGGGGGGGGGGGGGGGGGGGGGGTGGGAGGGGGGGGGGGGGGGGGGGGGGGGGGGGGGGGGGGGGGGGGGGGGGGGGGGGGGGGGGGGGGGGGGGGGGGGGGGGGGGGGGGGGGGGGGGGGGGGGGGGGG
>NZ_JAELTQ010000447.1 GCF_016428905.1 Dyella sp. ASV24
CCCCCCCCCCCCCCCCCCCCCCCCCCCCCCCCCCCCCCCCCCCCCCCCCCCCCCCCCCCCCCCCCCCCCCCCCCCCCCCCCCCCCCCCCCCCCCCCCCCCCCCCCACCCCCCCCCCCCCCCCCCACAACCCCACCATTCCAGCTTCGTCGGCAGCGTCAGATGTGTATAAGAGACAGCCCCTGCTCCATCGCTTCCGGGCCGGGGCCCAGTGCATCAAGCTTGTCGTAGGCATCCTGCAGCGAGGTCGAGCGCACCTGCACGAAATCGAGGATCTTCTGCGCAGTGTCCGCACTCAGGCCGAA
>NZ_JAELTQ010000055.1 GCF_016428905.1 Dyella sp. ASV24
GGCGGTGGGCTGTCCGCCGGTACGGACGAAACGGCGTGGGTGCAGACCAGCTACCTGATCGCAGAGATCGTGGTGATCCCGCTCTCCGGCTGGCTCTCGCGCGTCATGTCCACGCGCTGGTTATTCGCTGCCTCCGCCGCAGGTTTCACCATCACCAGCATGCTGTGCGGCCTGGCCTGGGACATCAAGAGCATGATCGTGTTCCGCGCGCTGCAGGGGTTTCTCGGCGGCTCGATGATCCCCACGGTATTCACGACCGCGTTCGTGTTCTTCCACAACAAGCAGCGCGTGATCGCAGCGGCCACCATCGGCGCCATCGCCTCGCTCGCGCCCACGCTAGGGCCGACGTTGGGCGGCTGGATCACTGATAACGCGTCGTGGCACTGGCTGTTCTTCATCAACCTCGTGCCGGGCATCTTCGTCACCGTGGCCGTGCCCATGCTGGTGAACATCGATCGACCGGATGTCTCGCTGCTCCGCAATGCCGACTATCTGGGCATGGTGCTGCTCGCACTCTTCCTCGGCTGCCTCGAATACACGCTGGAAGAAGGCCCTCGCTGGAACTGGTTCAGCGATCAGGTCATTCTCGCCAACGCGTGGGTATCTGGTTTGGCAGGCGTGGCCTTCGTGGCGCGCAGCCTCACTTACGAACACCCGGTGGTGGATCTTCGTGCGTTGCGCGACCGCAACTTTGCGCTCGGCTCGTTCTTCTCCTTCGTCACCGGTATCGGCCTGTTCTCCACCATTTACCTCACGCCGCTGTTCCTGGGGCGCGTGCGCGGTTACAGCGCGTTGCAGATTGGTGAGGCCATCTTCTCCACCGGCGTGTTCCAGATCATGAGCATTCCGTTGTATGCCTTCCTCGCGCGGCGTTACGACCTGCGTTGGATCATGATGGCCGGGCTCGCACTATTTGCCGTGTCGATGTGGGATTTCTCGCCCATCACGCACGATTGGGGTGCGCACGAACTGCTGCTGCCACAGGCTTTGCGCGGCATGGCGCAACAGCTTGCCGTGCCGCCGGCTGTCACCTTGACACTCGGTAGCCTGGCGCCCGCGCGGCTGAGGCTGGCCTCGGGCCTGTTCAATCTGATGCGTAACCTGGGCGGCGCCATTGGCATTGCCGTATGCGCAACCATCCTCAACGACCGGACCAACCTGCATTTCTATCGGTTGGCGGAACATCTCAACGCTAGCAACGAAGCGATGAACAGCTGGCTGGCGCAAACCAACGCACGCCTGACCGAGCTGGGACAGGGTGATGTTGACGGATCACTGCACCAACTGTGGCAGCTGACCTATCGCGAGGCGCAAACCCTGTCCTACGCGGACGCGTTTCTCGCCATCGGGCTGTGCTTCGTCATCGCCACGGCCATGGTGCCACTGATGCGCAAGGTGGCGCCGCCAGCCGGCCCATCCGCCGATGCGCACTGAATCGCTTTCTCTGCTCGAGATATCACGATGAATACTTCGCTTTCGTCCTCTGTCGGCGCGTCACGCTCATCGCCGCGTCGTTTCACCCTGCGTGTGGTGGTCATGGGCGCGATGCTGGCGGTGTTGGCCGGCTGTACGGTTGGCCCTGACTATGTGCGCCCGGACATCCAGTCCAGCGCCCAATACGCTAGCTCCACTCAGTTGGACGGGCGTGAGGCCGTGCGTGCCGCCCCTGCGCTTGATGCGTGGTGGCAGGGGTTTGACGATCCCGAACTCACGCGCATCATCGGCCGCGTCATGGCGCAGAACCTCGACCTCGCCGCCGCCATGGCGCGCGTGGATCAGGCACGTGCCGTCGCGCGCGAAGCAGGCGCGCAGCTTGCACCGCAGGGCAGCCTCGACGGGCAGGTCACGCAGCTCCACCAGTCCACCAAGAGCCCGTTGGGCGAGATCGCCAGCCAGTCCCCCGGGTACAAGCGCACGCAGACACTGGAGAACATCGGTGTGGGCGCCAGTTGGGAACTGGATCTCGCTGGTGGCCTGCATCGTGGCGCCGAAGCCGCCGATGCCGAGGCTCAGGCGGCGGAGGCGAATCAGGATGGTGTGCGCATCTCCGTCGCCGCCGAAGCGGCCGACAGCTATTTCCAGGTGCGCGGTGCGCAGGAACGTATCCGCCTCGCACAGCAGCAGATCGACACGGAAACGCAGTTGCTTGAGCTAGTGAAGGTACGGTTGGCTGGCGGTCTTGCCACTGCGCGCGAAGTGGCGCAGGCACAGGCGCTGGTCCTGCAGGCAAAGGCCACGCTGCCACCGTTGCGCACCACGCTGGCGCAGCAGCTCAATCGCCTCGACGTGTTGATGGGCGTATCGCCCGGCACCTATGCCAGCGAACTGAAGGACAGCCCACAAACCTACAGCGTGCCCGCGATCACCACCGATGGTGGCCCGCAGATGCTGCTCCGTCGCCGCCCCGACGTGATCGCCGCCGAGCGCAGACTCGCCGCCTCCCATGCACGCATCGGTGTCGCCGTGGCGGAGTACTACCCCAAGGTATCGCTGGGTGGCCTGCTCGGCTTTGAGAGTCTGCACAGCGGTTCGCTGTTCTCCTCGCAGGCCTTCCAGCCGCAGGCCGCGCTCGGCCTGCATTGGCGCTTGTTCGACTTCGGCCGTGTCGACGCAGAAGTCGCGCAGGCCAAGGGCGCCAACGCCGAAGCGCTCGCGCTATATCGCCAGTCCATGTTGCGCGCCACCGAAGATGTGGAAAAAGCGATCGTCTCCCTGGCCGAACTGGAAGCGCAGCACCGCGACCTGACGGATGAAGTGAAGGCACACGAAGTGGCACGAGCCGCCGCACAAGATGCCTACAAAGGCGGCGCTATCAGCCTGATCGAGGTGCTAGATGAAGATCGCCAGTTACTCACCTCGCGAGATGAGCTCGCACGCGTGCATGCGGACGACGCCCGCGCTGCCGTTGCCACGTTTCGCGCGCTGGGTGGCGGATGGTCAGGCGGTGATGCCGGTAAGGATTCCGTGGCGGAGCGCTGAACACCGCCACGGCGAGCACTACTTATTGGTTACCGGCGTGCCGGCCTGATCCTCGGCGTTGGGGCCGGGTGCGTCCGATCCGTGCTGGCGTGGATCGTAGCCCGTCATCAACGGTTGCCCCGCCGGCGGCAGGTCGCGTAGCCGCGCTACATCCTGTGCGGACACCGCGCCGCCGTGGTTACCCCAACTCGAACGCACGAAGGTAAGGATGTCGGCGATCTGCTGGTTGTTCAGGCGTTCGCGGAAAGCAGGCATGGTGAACTGCGTGGGGGCGTCACGCCCCAACGGCATGGTGCCGCCGTGCAATACCAGGCGCACGGCTGAGCCTGCGTTGTCACCGTTGAGTACGGGATTGCCGGCCAGTGCGGGGAACACCTGTCCATAGCCGTGTCCATCGGTGCGATGGCAGGTGGCGCAGTTGTCCACATAAAGCTGTGCGCCCGATGCACTCACATTGCCGCTGCTCAGCGCGGTGTGCGTGGCGTCGCTATAGGTCACTGCCTGTTCTTCGCGCGCGGGCGGCAGTGACTTGAGGAAGTGTGCGATAGCGGCGAGATCCGGGTCGCTCATGTACTGCGTGCTGTGCTCGACCACATCGCTCATGCCGCCGAACACGGCGCTGCGCTCAGAGCGTCCGCTCTTGAGCAGCACGCCAATCTCTTCCTCGCTCACGCTACCCAGGCCACTGGCGAGGTCCCCGCGCAGGCTGGGTGCAACCCAGTTATCGCTCTCGCCGCCACTCAGGTAGGCCGTACCCTCGTTGGGGCCTAGCGCCTTCTCTTGCAGGGTGAACGAACGTGGCGTGTGGCAGGCGCCGCAATGGCCTAGACCTTCCACCAGGTACTGGCCGCGCGCGAGCGTGGCATCGCCTGTGGCGGCTGTCTGCACAGGCGTCACCTTCGGCGCGAACAGCCAGCGCCAGTAAGTGAGTGGCCAGCGCATGGAGAGCGGCCACACGATGCCCTCCGCTTTGTTCTCCTGCTTTACCGGCTGCACGCCGTGCATGAAGTACGCGTATAGCGCCTGGATGTCCTGGTCGTTGACCTTCGCATACGAGGGATACGGCATGGCCGGATACAACGTGTGGCCCTCGTCGTCGATGCCGCGCCGCACCGCGCGCTCGAACTGCCCGTAGGTGAACTTGCCGATGCCGGTATCCGGATCGGGCGTGATGTTGGTGCTGTAGATGGTGCCAATGGGCGAGGCGATAGCCAGCCCGCCCGCAAACGGCTGGCCGCCCGGCGCGGTATGGCAGGCGGCGCAATCGCCGAGTCGAGCGAGGTATTCGCCTTGCTTGATCTGGTCAGCTGTGGCTTCCGGCGCTTTGGCAGCGGGATCACCGCCACCGCCCGGGAATAGCATGGCGAGCGCCCACGCGATCACCACCAGCACGATCAGCACAACGATAAGGCGCAACAGACCGCCACCGCTGCGACGACGTGGCTTGCCGAAGGTGTTCATGCCTGCACCAATGGGCCAGGTTGCTTGAGGTAGGTCTCACGAATGGCCTTGACGGACATATAAGTGAGGCCGCCGATGAGACCCGTCGGGTTGTAGCCCAGATTTTGCGGGAACGCCGATGCGCCGGTGACAAACACGTTGGACACGTCCCAACTCTGTTGGAAACGGTTGAGCGCGCTGCTGTCGGGCGATGCTCCCTGGATCACGCCGCCGGTTGTGTGCGTGGTCTGGTATTGCCGGATGTCGTAATGGTCCCCCGGCTTGCGCAACGTGAGCGACGTCGCCTTCGGGTTCATCTGCTTGACGATTTCCTGCGCGCGCTCCGTCACGAACTGGGACATCTTGTATTCGTTGTCATGCCAGTCGAAGGTAATGCGCAGCAAGGGCAGCCCGAAGGCATCCTTGTAGGTGGGGTCCAGATCCAGATAGCGATCGCGATAGGACATCACCGAGCCATGCGTGGCTACGGTGGTGGCGTGCAGGTAGTTGTCCTTCGCGGCCTTCTTCCATCCTGCGCCCCAGGACGGTGTGCCCGGCGGTACGATCAATTGCTGGATCGGACGCCCGCCCGTCTGCCCGCCATAGATGTAAGCGCCACCGACGAAACCATGCGGCCCGTGGTCGAAATGGTCGGCATTGAAATCATCGACGATCTGCACGCCACCCGCACCACCGCCGATAAATGGGTTGATCGCCACGTCCTTATCGAAGAACACGCCGATGCTGCTCATCATTTGATAGGCGTAGTTCTTGCCGATCACACCCTTGCCGGTGTTCGGGTCATACGGTGTGCCGATACCCGAGAGCAGCATCAGGCGCACGTTGTGCATCTGGAATGCCGAGACGATCACCAGATCCGCCGGCTGCTCCACCTGTTGACCTTGCGCGTCGATATAGGTGACGCCAGTAGCACGCTTGCCGCTGGAATCGAGGTTGATCTTGGTGACGTGACTGTGCGTGCGCAGCTCGAAATTGGGCTTGCGCATCAACACCGGCAGGATGGTCGTCTGCGGCGATGCCTTGGAATACATAAAGCAGCCGAAGCGCTCGCAATAGCCACACAGGTTGCACGGCCCCAGCCGAACGCCGTGGGGATTGGTGTACGGGCGGGAAGCATTGTCCGAGGGCTGCGGGAACGGGTGATAGCCCACCGCTCGCGCGGCATCAGCAAACAGCTTGGCGCCGTAGGTATCGGCCACGGCGGGGTTGGGGTAGGGCTTCTTGCGCGCACCTTCGAACGGGTTGCCGCCCGGCTTGATCTCGCCGTTGAGGTTGCCCGCCGTGCCGGAGGTGCCACACAGGTACTCGAACTGCTCCAGGTACGGCTCCAGTTCGTCGTAGGCCACGCCGTAGTCCTGGATCTGCATGTCGTCGGGCATGAACTTCTGCCCATAACGCTTGCTGATGTGACTGTGGATCTCCAGATCCTCGGGTGAGGGTCGGTAGTGCTGGCCGTTCCAGTGAATACCCGCGCCGCCCACGTTATTGCCGAACAAAAACGAGCCGTACTGGCGGTACGGCACGGCCGTGTCACTCACCGCGTGGCGCACGGTGACGGTTTCCCGCGCCAGCGGCTGAAACAGTTCACCGCGAATGCCATAAGCGAGTTCGTCGGCGTTGTGTGGATAGACGAAATCCGGCGAAGTATCGCGATAAGCGCCGCGCTCCAGCGCCAGGATCTTCAACCCCGTGTCGGCCAGCTCAATGCCCATGATGGCGCCGGTCCAGCCGAAGCCGACGATGACGATGTCGACCGGTTTCATACGGATCATGACTTGGCCCCTTCGATCGACACCGGCCCGAACGGATAGACCTTGCCCGGCTGCTCCACCCAGTCGGCGAAATCCGCGCGCGCGCCGGGGAAGCCAATCATCTTCCACGCACCCATCTGCTTGTTGCCGCCGTACATCGGGTCGGCGAAGTAGCCTTCCTTGGTGTTGGTGAGCAACTGCGAGAAGAACGCCGCGGTCGGAACGTCATCCAGCTTGATCTCACCCTTCTCCAATTGGTGCAGGATGGCGTCGCGCTGGTCGGCCGGCAGCGCCGCAAACTTCTGGTTGTGCTGCTTCTGGCACCAGTCGTCGATCGCGGCGATGCCCTTGCGATAGAGCTCGCGCGGGGTGTAACGCAATTGATACCCGAGCGTCGGTGGCGAATCGGGAACAAAGGGGCCCTGCATATACCAGAGGCCGCCATGGCCATAGGCCGCTTCCATCTGGCGGTCGAGAAATTCCGGAACGCCCGCTTCCACGGCGCCAGGGCCGTCTTCGTTGGAAGGAATCAGCCGGTCCACCGCCGCTTCCAGAAAATCCCATTCGGGTGCGGTGAAGTAACGCGGCGTGTATTTAGGTCCGGCAGCAACCGCTGGTGTTGCCGCGGTGCCGCTCTGCGTCTGCGCGATGGCTGCCGTGCCCATCAGGCTGACTGCCGGAACCGCTACCAGTGATTGCCGCAGAAAGTCGCGGCGCGAAGGCGAACTGGGTTGCTTGCTCGACATGACATCCCCCATAGCAGACGCGCGACGTGCCCACACATGCTGACGCGACAGGTGACTGCAAAACGTGAAAGTCCGTTGACATGTCGACGCATGGAAACCGCATGGCGCAGGGCATTTTCAGACCAATCGCGCGACCATTCTTCACGGTATGTCGACCGCTTGCATGACGACAATCAAACTTCATGGTGTCACCCGACGAGTGCAGGGGCCGACGGACGTTGGTCGTGATGCGGTTCGGGGGCAGGGGTGGTGTGGCGCTTCCCTGTATCCGGGTGACAGTGAGGTCGGTCCGACATGGAGTGTGTCACCCGATGATCCTGCGAGCCGTTCGAGGCGTGGCCGGTATCACGCGCATGGAACAACGCGCGTCAGGGATGGCGTTCGCCGTTTTACCCACGCCTATGTCTTTATCGCTGTCTTCGCTTCGCGCTTTCTGTGCGATGGCGGGCACGCGTTTTTCCGTTTGAACTATCGGGAGCCACGTCATGGCTGATGAGAAGCGCAAGATCGGTGTTGTAGCGGCCACCTTCCTGGTGGCGGGCAACATGATGGGCTCGGGCGTATTCCTGTTGCCGGGCAGCTTGGCCAAGATCGGCAGCGTGTCGATGTGGGGCTGGGTGGTGACCACCATCGGCTCGTTGCTGCTCGCCTTTGTGTTCGCCAAGCTGGGTCGCCTGGCACCCAAGGCGGGCGGTCCCTATGCCTACGCGCGTGACGCCTTCGGCCCGTACATGGGCTTCCAGACCAACACCATCTATTGGTTTGCCAACTGGATAGGCAACGTGGCACTGCCTGTCGCGGCAGTGGGTTACTTCAGCTACTTCATCCCTGCGTTGTCGCAACCGATGGTGCGCACCGTCGTGGTGCTGGTGCTCATCTGGCTGTTTACCTTTGCCAACATCCTTGGTGCACAAGTCGTAACGCGCATCCAGTCGATCACCACCTCCTTCGCGCTGATACCGCTGTTCGGCATCGCCATCTTCGGCTGGTTCTTCTTCAAGAGTGACCTGTACTCCGCCGCGTACAACGTCACCGGCAAGGGTGATTTCCAGGCGATCTCGGGCGCGGCCTCGTTGACGCTGTGGGCCTTTATCGGCGTGGAATCCGCATCGGTGTCGGCGGCGGTGGTCAAGGATCCCGAAAAGAACGTGGCCATCGCCACCATCGCTGGCGTCGCGCTGGCTGCCGTGGTCTACATCTCCAGCTCCGCCGTGATCATGGGCATGATCCCCAATGACCAACTGCAAGTGGCTGACGCGCCCTTCGCGCTGGCGGCGCAGGTGGCCATCGGCAACATCGGTGGCGGTGTGGTGAGTTTGTGCGCCGCGCTGGGTGCTGGCGGCTCGCTGGGTGGCTGGATCCTGCTGACCGCACTGAGCGCCAAGGCCGCCGGCGACGATGGCCTGTTCCCGAAAATCTTCAGCAAGGCGAACAAAGACGACACGCCCGTGCAGGGCTTGTTGATTGTCGGCGTGTTGATGTCGCTGATCGTGCTGGTCACCGCGGCATCGCCGACAGCGTCGGAGCAGTTTGAAGTGATCACGCAGGCCGCCGTGGTGCTGACGCTGTTGCCCTACATCTATTCCTGCGTGGCTTGTTATTTCGCAGTGGATCTGAGCCACACCACCATCCACACCGGCGTCTACTGGGTGCTCACCAGCATCACTGTTGTGTACTGCCTGTGGGCCATCTTCGGCACCAACGGCCAGATGGTGACTTACGCCTTCCTGTTCATGCTGTTCATCAGCGTGTTCTATCCGTTCTTCAGCGAACAGCGCCGGCAAGACAAGGCCAGCCGCGCCAAGCTGCCCGGCACGCCGCGCACCTGATCATCGTTTCCCCTCGCCCCCGCGATTGATGGAGTTTGCATATGTATTTCAACGCCCTCGATTACCCCGTCGTCATCATCGACGCCGACTACGACTCGCCGCGCATCAACGGCATCCTCATTCGCGCGCTGGCGGACGAGATTCGCGGCTACAACCATCGCGTGCTGAGCGGCCTCACCATGAGCGACGCGGAAGCCGGCGCGCGCACATACAACGCGGCATCGGCGGTGCTTATCTCTATCGACGGTGAAGAGGAAGGCCCGCACCAGTTCGACCGCCTGTACGAGTTCCTCAACACCCAGCTGGCCTACCGCGAGAACCTGCCCATCTTCCTGTACGGCGAGCGCCGCACGGTGGAGCAGATTCCCACCAAGCTGCTAAGCATCACGCACGGCTTCATCTTTCTCTATGAAGACACCAAGGCCTTTATCGCCAAGCAGATAATGCGCGCGGCCGACGAGTACATGGACAACCTGATGCCGCCCTTCTTCAAGGCGCTGGTGCATCACGCAGCGGAATCGAACTACTCGTGGCACACGCCCGGCCATGGCGGCGGCGTGGCGTTCACCAAGTCGGCGGAAGGGCGCGCCTTCCATCAGTTCTTTGGTGAGAACACCTTCCGCAGCGATCTATCCGTGTCGGTGCCCGAACTCGGTTCGCTGCTCGACCACACCGGCCCGGTCAAGGCTGCCGAAACGGAAGCTGCACGCAACTTTGGTGCGGACCACACCTTCTTCGTCACCAACGGCACCTCGACCGCCAACAAGATCGTGTGGCATGGCACGGTGGCTCGCGGCGATGTGGTGTTCGTGGATCGCAACTGCCATAAATCGCTGCTGCACTCGCTGGTGATGACGGGTGCGGTGCCGGTGTACTTCATCCCCAGTCGCAACGCGCACGGCATCATCGGGCCGATCAGCCTGGATCAGTTCGATCCCAAGGCCATGGCCAAGGCCATCGCGGCCAATCCGCTGGCCAGCAAGGTCGCCAAGGTCAGGGGCAAGGACTTCAAACCCAAGATCGCCGTGGTGACCAACTCCACCTACGACGGCCTTTGCTACAACGTGGAGAAGATTGCCAAGGACATCGGCGGTGGCGTCGACTTCCTGCATTTCGATGAGGCTTGGTACGGCTACGCCGCCTTCCACGAGATGTACGACAACCACTACGCGATGGCCAAGGGCAAGCCGCGCGACCAGGACCCCATCATCTTCGCCACGCAGTCCACGCACAAACTGCTCGCGGCGTTCTCGCAAGCCTCGATGATCCACGCGCGCAACAGCCGCACGCGGGCGTTGGATGCAGAGCGCTTCAACGAGTCCTTCATGATGCACACGTCCACCTCGCCGCATTACGGCATCATTGCCTCGTGCGATGTGGCCTCGCGCATGATGGAAGGTCGCGCCGGCCGCAGCCTGATCGAGCAAATGCACAAGGAGGCCATTGCCTTCCGTCGCGCCGTGCTGCATGTCGGCGATAGCATCAAGAAGGGCGACTGGTGGTTCAGCGTGTGGCAGCCTGATGGTTTGCAGGAACGGCTGGACGAAGGCGAGCGCGCCGGCCAGCCCGTCAGCACCAAGCAGGCGGATTGGCGGTTGGCGCCCAAGGCCGCGTGGCATGGCTTCGGTGAACTGGCACGCGACTACGTGATGATCGACCCGATCAAGGTCACCCTGGTGATGCCGGGCCTGACCATGGACGGCAAGACGCAGAAGCAGGGTATCCCCGCCGCGGTGGTGAGCCGCTTCCTATGGGGGCGCGGCATTACGGTGGAGAAGACCAACCTCTACTCCTTCCTCATCCTGTTCTCCATGGGCATCACCAAGGGCAAGTGGAGCACGCTCACCACCGAACTGTTGGCCTTCAAGGAGCTGTACGACGCCAACGCACCGCTCAGCAAGGCGCTGCCCTCGCTGGTGGAGGAGAACCCCACCGCATATGCCAACACCGGCCTGCGTGATCTGTGTGACGCGCTGCACGCGTTCAACACCAAGAACAAGGTGGCGCAGGTGATGCGCGAAATGTACGTGGAACTGCCCGAGCCGGTACTCGCACCGTGGGAAGCCTACGACCGCCTCGTGCGCGGCGAAGTAGAGCGCGTGGAGATCGACAAGCTCGCCGGTCGTATCGCCGCCACCATGTTGGTGCCGTATCCGCCGGGCATCCCGGTGATCATGCCGGGCGAGAAGTTTGGCGCGAAGGATTCGCCGATTATCGAAAGCTTGCGTACGGCCAAGGAACAGAACGAGCGCTTCCCCGGGTTCGAGTCCGACATCCACGGTTTGATCATCGAGCAGGATAAGGATGGGCCGCGGTATGTGGTGGAGGTGTTGAAGAAGTAAGTCGAGAGGCGCGCCAGTCGTCCAGGCGGGCGCGCCCTCCAGCTCGTCATTCCGGCGCAGGCCGGAATCCAGTAACCGTGATGTCCGGTTTTCGCCAAGTGTCGAGCGAAAACCCAGCTTGGTCGCGACTGGATTCCGGCCCTTGCCCCCTTTTCGGGGTACGCCGGAATGACGGCCTCGCCTGGTCCGGCGTGAGGCAGGCCCAGAGAAAAGCACCTCGGCTCTTGCTCTCCCATCCCTCTTCCGCCCACCTCCCGTTCCCGCTACGTTCGCTCCATGCCCATGGACAACTCCCGCGAACAACGCCTGCTGCGTCTATCCATCGGCGTCACGCTGCTGGTCGGCGTGGCCTGCGTCGCCGTGGGTGTGCTGATGCACTCGCAAGCCATCGCGTTCGACGGCTTCTACTCATTGGTCGACGTGGTACTCACCGCGGGATCATTGGCGGTATCGCATCTGGTCACCAGTGAGGGCAGCCGCCGGTTTCAGTTCGGCTACTGGCACCTGGAGCCGTTGGTATTGGTGTTCAACGCAGCGGTGCTCACTGTCATCTGCAGCTACGGCGGCTTCACCGCCTTGCATGGCCTGATGACCGGCGGCCACGAACTGGCTTTCGGTTTTGGCGCCGTATGGGCCGCCGTCATGGGCGTGGCGAGCTTCGCCATGGCGCTGTATATGCGTCGCGAAGCCAGCGCGCTCGGCTCGGTGTTGTTGCAGCTCGATGCGAAAGGCTGGTTTATCGGCGGGGCTATCAGCCTCGCGGTGCTCGTGGGTTTCGTGCTGGCTGCGCTGATCAAGGGCGGCTCGTTGAACGACTGGACCCGCTACGTCGATTCCGCCGTTCTTCTGTTGCTGACCTTGGCCTTGTTGCCGTTGCCGCTGGGCAGTCTGTGGCAGGCCCTGCGCGAAGTGCTGCAACTGGCGCCCGATGCCCTCGACCAGCGCGTGCGCGACGTGATGAAGTCGCTGGTGCAGGAGCGCGGCTATCTGGAATTCACCAGCTACGTGGCCAAGATCGGCCGCATGCGCTTCATCGACATCCACATCCTGGTGGAATCGTCGCGGCCGTTAGGTGATATGGGTGACGTCGACGAGGTGCGCAGCGAGATCGCCCGCCGCATCGGTAGCGACATCCGCGTCGAATGGCTCACCATCGTCTTCACCGGCCGGCGAGAGTGGTTGTAACGCGGCATCAGCCCCGCTTCTGCAGCCAATCCCCCAGCTGCTTCAACACCTGGCTGCGCGCCGGCTCCGCCTCGTTGAACAGCTCGTGATAAAGCGCATCGAAATAGCGCGTGGTGAGCTGGCTGCCCGCCCAGTTGCCGGAGGAGAAATCCCGGCTGCCGGCCGGGTTCACCAACTTGTCCGAACCCGCCACCAGCAGCAGCGTCGGAATGGTGAGCTTGCCGGCATCCGCCACCGAGGCATCGCCTGCGCGGAAAATGAAATCCGCCAGCAGGGGGGTGATCCAGCCATGGCGCAGCGGATCGGCGCGGTAGGCCTGCTCCACCTGCGGATCATGCGAGAGCTTGTCGAACGGCAGCCCATTGGGCAGCGGCAGGCTGGGCAGCACCTTCGCCAGCGCGGCGGCCAGCTTCTGCCGCCATGCCGGCTCCCAGGTGCGCAGGGCAGGGGAGGACAGCACCAGGGCCGGCGGCTCCACACGGCGGTCGAGCACGCTGCGCGCAACCACCAATCCGCCCATGCTGTGGCCCAGCAGTAGCGGGCGCTTGGGCTGGGTGTTGGCGTAATCGTTGTAGACCGTGGCCAGGTCTTCCAGCAGGTCGTTGGTATCGGATAGCGCCCCGCGCCGGCCGGGTGTCTGGCCGTGGCCGCGCTGGTCATAGCTGCGTACAGCGAACCCCCGGGTGCGGAACCAGGTGGCCAGGCGCTGGTAGCGGCCGCTGTGCTCGCCTAGCCCGTGCACGATCAGCACCGCGTCCTGCGCGCGGCTGTTCGGCCAGTCGCGCACAAACAAGGGCTGGCCGTCGGCCATGGTCAGGAGTTGGCTGCGTTCGCTGCCGTGGTCGCCCGGGTGGTTCACATCGCGTTCTCAACGGGAAAGCCCCGCATTCTGCAACAAGCCGCGCGGGTTTTGCCGCCTTGCCCGGCGGGCAAAGAAAAAGGGAGCGGCAAGCCGCTCCCTTGATGCAGTGCACGATCAGCGCTTGGCGGCCGATCAGAAGTCCGCGCGGAACTCCACGCCGATAATGCGCGGGTCGTTGACGAACGCGGTGCGGTTGTCGAAATCGATCGCGCCGGTGATGTACTGCTTGTTGGTGATGTTGCGGCCGTACAGGGCGATCTCGCGCTTGCCGAAATCCCAGTTGTAGCCGACGCGCACACCGCCCTGCAGCATCGGCTTGCCGCGGAATTCTTCCGAGTCATACAGGAAGAAATTCACCTCGCTGCGGTAGGTCCAGTCGGTGTAGATGAAGAACTCGCCGCTCTCGCCGTACGGGATGCCATAGCGCGCGGTGAGGTTACCGATCCACTCCGGCGCGTTCGGCAGCGAGTTGCCGTTGATCAGCACGTTGCCGTTCGCATCCAGCGGGTTGAGGATGGTGCAGCCCGCGCCGCACGGCGCCACCGCCAGGGTCGGATCTTCCAGCTTGGTGTGGTTGTAGCTGCCGCCCGCCGTGAGGATGAAGTTCGGCGTGACATACGCCTCCATGTCGAACTCGGCACCGTGGCCCTGCGTCTCTTTCGCGTTCACCAGGCGCGTCACGTTCAGATCGCCGCCCACCGCGGTGAGCTGCTGGTTGTGCATGGTGTAGTCGAAGATGTCCGCATTGAAGCGCAGGCGGTTGTCGAAGCTGGTGGTCTTGATGCCCAGCTCGTACGAAGTGATCGTCTCCGGCTTGGCCTGCGAGATGAAGTCCGCGAACAGCACGCGACCCTGCACGCTAGGCGCGCGGAAGCCGTTGGCGATGCGGCCATACACGTTGACGTTCTGGTTCACCGCCCACGTACCCGTCAGGTCACCGCTCCAGCGCGAATCGTGCGGATTGGCGCCCAGCGACAGCGGGCCGGAACCGATCGGCGACAAGATGCGATCCACGTGGAAGTCACGCGAGTCATGCGACCAGCGCGCACCGGCGCGCACATCGAAATCGTCGGTCAGGTGGTAGTCGGTGGAGCCGAACAGCGCGTACGCGGTGGTCTTCTGACTCTGCTGCGCGTAACCGTCCAGTGCGTGGTTATCGAGCGTGTTGTAGTCGTAATTGACGATCGCGATGTTTTCGTTGAAGTAGTACGCACCCACCTGCCAGTTCAGGCGATCCTGCGGATTGCTGGCCAGACGGAATTCCTGCGTGATCTGGCGATCATGCGGCAGCGCATCCGCCGTTTCCGACGGGAACGGCGTCACGTACGGCAGCTGGCTCGGGTTCTGCGGAATGGCGATGCCGCCGTCCACGTCGCCAAGGCTGTACGTGTCGGCCTTCTCGAAGCCAGTGATCGAGGTGAGCGTGTAGTCACCCAGATTCCAGGTGAGGTGCACATTGCTGCCCCAGGTGAACAGGTGCTGGCGGTTGTTGCCATCCTGGTACACCACGTTACGGTCGAAGCCCGGCACAAAGCTGTCCGCGCCCAGTTCGATCGCGTTGGCGCGATTCACCATGGCGCTACCGTCGAGCCAGCGCGCGTGCACGTTGATCAGCGCGTTGAAATCCTGCACGTCATACATGGCCTGGAAACGCACGGCGCGGTCGTTATAGCCGCCCAGCGCGTCCTTCTTGCCGGTGTAGTCGTTGTCGATCCAGCCATCGCGATGCTGCGCCAGCGCCGACACGCGACCCGACCAGTTGCCGCCCAGCGAACCGCCCAGCGCGGCCTCGGCATTCGCCGTGCCCTTGGTGCCGTACGACGCCTTCGCGTAGCCAGTGGTTTCCTGGCTCGGCTTGGCCGAGTCGAACTTGATCACGCCCGCCGGCGAGTTGCGGCCGAACATGGTGCCCTGCGGACCGCGCAGCACTTCTACCTGCGCCAAGTCGAACAGCGGGAAGCCCTTGAGGATGGGGTTCTCCTGCACGATGTCGTCGTACACCATCGACACCGGCTGCGACGAGTTCAGATCAAAGTCGCTGTTGCCCAGGCCGCGGATGTAGAAACGCGGGAACTCACGACCATACGACGTCTCGGCATACACGCTCGGCGCGCGACCGGCCAACTGCAGCACGGTGTCGCCGGCCTGCCCGTAATTGCCCAACTGCTCAGGCGTCACCACCGTCATGGAGACCGGCACTTTCTGGATGTTCTCGACGCGCTTTTCAGCGGTCACGTTGACGGTTTCGAGCTGAACGGGCTTGCCGTTCTGGCTCTTTGCCGGCGCGGTGGCAGGCGGATTGGCGTCCTGAGCGAAAGCCGTGGTGGTCACGGCAAGGGCGCTGGCAATGGAAAGGGCGAGCAACGCGAAACGCGTCGGGCTGGCGGCGGTCATTGAGTTTCCCCGGAGGATTGAAAAGGCAAGAAGCTGGACAGTGCAGCAAGAAAACGCCGCAAGAATCGTTCGTAAGAAGCGGCTTAACGATATTGTCACGTAATTCTGGCAGGGACTGAAGCGTAAAATCGTGCGATTCGTTGCTAAACGCACTTGACAGCCCCATGTCTCTCACTCTGAGAACGCGTTGCGCGACACTTAAGTCCATGCCCCTGCACGATTTTCATCCGGCCGTGGCCGCCTGGTTCCAGGGTGCCTTTCCTGAACCGACGGCACCGCAAAAAGCCGCATGGCCGTCCATACGGTCAGGCCGCCACACGCTGGTCGCCGCACCGACAGGCTCAGGCAAGACACTTACCGCCTTCCTTTCCGCCATCGACGCCCTGGTGCGCGAAGGCATCGCCAACAACGGCGCATTGCCCGACGCCACCACCGTGGTCTACGTGTCCCCACTGAAGGCGCTTTCCAACGACATCCGCATCAATCTGGAAGCACCGCTGGAAGGCATCCGCGCCGAACTGCGCAAGCTGGGCCTTCCCGATGTAGACATCCGGACGGCCGTACGCACCGGCGATACGCCGCAAGCCGAACGCACGTGGATGCGCAAACAACCGCCGCACATCCTCGTCACCACGCCGGAGTCGCTATACATCCTGCTCGGCTCGGAATCCGGCCGCGCGATGTTGAAGACCACGCGCACCGTGATCGTGGATGAAATCCACGCCATCGCTTCGAGCAAGCGCGGCGCGCATCTGGCGTTGTCACTGGAGCGTTTGGAATCGCTGTGCCAGCGACGCTTGTTGCGCATTGGTTTGTCGGCCACACAAAAACCTATCGAAGAGGTTGCACGCTTCCTAGTCGGAGCACACGCCCAACTCCCTCTCCCCTCCGGGCGACCCGAAGGTAGTCCCCTTTTGGGAGAGAGGGTTGGGGTGAGGGGCCAACCTAGCGACAAGCAAGCAAAAAAGCCCGCTCCGAAAACCACTGAGGCAAGCCCCACCCTCTCACCTCCATCCTCTCCCCCAAGGGGAGAGGAAGACGATGTGCGGATCATCGACGTCGGCCACACCCGCCACCGCGACCTCGCCATCGAAGTCCCACCCGTTCCCCTCGAAGCCGTCATGTCCAACGACTGCTGGGAACTCGTCTACAACCGCCTCGCGCAACTGGTGGAGTCGCACCGCACCACACTCGTATTCGTCAACACGCGTCGCATGGCCGAGCGCGTGGCGCGCCACCTTTCCGAGCGCCTCGGCAAAGAAGCCGTCGCCGCTCACCACGGCAGCCTTGCCAAAGAACAACGCCTCGATGCCGAGCAACGCCTGAAGCGCGGTGACCTGCGCGTGCTCGTCGCCACCGCCTCGCTGGAACTGGGCATCGACATCGGCGACATCGATCTTGTCTGCCAGCTCGCCTCGCCGCGCTCCATCGCCGCCTTCCTGCAACGCGCAGGCCGCTCCGGCCATGCGGTGAACGGCACGCCCAAAGCACGCCTGTTCCCCACCTCGCGCGATGACCTGGTGGAATGCACCGCACTGCTCGACTGCGTGCGTCGTGGCGAACTCGACACCTTGATCCAGCCACCGCAACCGCTGGACGTGCTCGCACAACAGATCGTCGCCGAAGTGGCCTGTCAGGAGTGGGGCGAAGACGCGCTCTACGACACGCTGCGTGGCGCGCACCCCTATCGCGACCTGCCGCGCCAACAGTTCGACGACACCGTGCGCATGCTCGCCGATGGCTTCACCACGCGACATGGCCCGCGCGGCGCATACATCCATCGCGATGCTGTGCACAAACAACTGCGCGCACGCCGCAACGCACGCCTTACGGCGGTGACATCCGGTGGCGCCATTCCCGACACCGCCGATTACCTCGTGGTGCTGGAACCGCAAGCCACCATCATCGGTTCGGTCAACGAAGACTTCGCCGTGGAAAGCCTGGCCGGCGACATCTTCCAGCTCGGCAACTCCAGCTACCGCATCCTCCGCGTGGAGCGCGACCGCGTACGCGTAGAAGACGCACAAGGCGTGCCGCCCAACATCCCGTTCTGGCTGGGCGAAGCGCCGGGCCGTACTGCCGAGCTTTCGCATGGCGTCTCCCGCCTGCGCGAAGAAATCGCCACGCGCCTCGACGATGGCGGTGTGCCCGCCGTCATGCACTGGCTGATGCACACGCTGGGCATGGGCGAAGCCTCAGCACAGCAACTCGCCGACTACATGGCCGCCGCCAAAGCCGCACTCGGCGTGCTACCCACGCAACAGACCCTGGTGTTCGAGCGCTTCTTCGACGAATCCGGCGGCACGCAGCTCATCATCCACACGCCGTGGGGCAGCCGCATCAATCGCGCGTGGGGTCTCGCGCTGCGCAAACGCTTCTGCCGTCAGTTCAATTTCGAACTGCAAGCCGCCGCCACCGAAGATTCCATCGTGCTGTCGCTATCCACCAGCCACAGCTTCCCGCTGGAAGAAGTGTCCCGCTACCTGCACTCCAACACCGCCGAACACGTGCTGATCCAGGCGCTGCTCGACGCACCACTGTTCCCCGTGCGCTGGCGCTGGAACGCCACCACCGCGCTCGCGCTGCCGCGCTTCCAGGGCGGCAAGAAAGTGCCGCCGCAACTGCAGCGCATGAAAAGCGAAGACCTGCTCGCCACCGTCTTCCCCGATCAGGTCGCGTGCCTGGAAAACATCGTCGGCGAGCGCGAGATTCCCGACCACCCGCTAGTCAACCAGACCCTGCACGACTGCCTGCGCGAAGCGATGGACATCGACGGCCTGCTGCACATTCTGCGCGGGCTGGAAGAGGGCAGCATCACCGTTGTCGCGCGCGACTTGGCTGCGCCGAGCCCACTCGCCGGCGAAGTACTCACCGCCGCACCCTACGCCTACCTCGACGACGCCCCGCTGGAAGAGCGCCGCACTCAAGCCGTGCAATCCCGCCGCTGGTCCGACCCCGAAAGCGCCGATGACCTCGGCCGCCTCGACCCGGAAGCCATCGCCTCCGTGCGCGAAGAAGCCTGGCCGCAAGTACGCAGCGCCGACGAAATGCACGAAGCCCTCACCATCCTCGGCGGCATCACCCAAGCCGAAGCCGATGCAAATGAAGGCTGGGACGCATGGCTAAAGTCACTCGCAAAGAATCATCGTGCGACGCTCCTAACTCCCTCTCCCCTCCGGGGAGAGGGCCGGGGTGAGGGGCCACTCTTGCCTCAGTCCAAAACGGCGGCAAGCTCGCACAACATCTGGACCACCGCCGAACACCTCCCCAAATGGCAGGCCGCTCACCCCAACGCGCCACTCAACCCACCCATCGACGCCCCCGCCGACTACGCATCCCAACCTTGGTCCCGCGAAGACGCCCTGCTTGAACTCATCCGCGGCCGCCTCACCGGCGCCGGCCCCATCACCGTCGCGCAACTCGCCCACGCGCTACACGTCGAACCCACCGACATCGACCTCACCCTGCTGCGCCTGCAATCCGAAGGCTACGTCATGCAGGGCCACTTCACGCCTGGCACCACCGACGTGGAATGGTGCGAACGCCACCTGCTCGCACGCATCCACCGCTACACCATCGGCCGCCTGCGCCGCGAGATCGAACCCGTCAGCCGCCGCGACCTGATGCGCTTCCTGTTCGACTGGCAACACGTCGCCCCCGGCGCGCGCCTCAGCGGTCCGGATGCGCTGCCCGCCGTACTCACCCAGCTCGAAGGTTTCGAAGCCGCCGCCGGCGCATGGGAAAGCGAACTGCTGCCCGCACGCATCGACGACTACTCCATCACCTGGCTGGACGAACAGATCCGCGCCGGCCGCGTCAGCTGGAGCCGCCTGCGTAGCGGCAACGGCAGTGGCGGCGGCCCCGTGCGCGCCACGCCCATCGTGCTGCTGCCGCGCCGCAGCCTGCCCGTGTGGACCAGCGCCGCCGCCCGCGACGCCGACACGCAAGAGGTCATCGTCTCCTCCCGCGCCCAAGCCGTACTCGACGCACTGCGCGACCACGGCGCACTGTTCTTCGACGAACTGATGAGCGACACCCACCTGCTGCGCACCGAACTGGAAGACGCCCTCGGCGAACTCGTCGCCGCCGGCCGCGTCACCGCCGACAGCTTCGCCGGCCTGCGCGCCTTGCTCGTCCCCGCCGCCAAACGCGACGCCCACCGCCACCGCCGCCTACGCCGCCACATGCTCACCGGCATCGAAGACGCAGGAAGGTGGTCTCTCGTACGGTCAAACCGTGCATCGCTTCTCCCCTTCGGGGAGAAGATGCCCGGCAGGGCAGATGAGTCCCGAAAAGGGGATAAAGGTCGGGTGCTCGCCAAAACACCTCCTAGCTCAACGAAGCTCGACCCAGACCACCTAGAACACATCGCCCGCAGCCTCCTCCGCCGCTACGGCGTCATCTTCTGGAAACTGCTGGAGCGCGAAGCCCCCTGGCTCCCCAGCTGGCGCGAACTACTCCGCGTCTACCACCGCCTGGAAGCCCGCGGCGAAATCCGCGGCGGCCGCTTCGTCGACGGCCTGGTCGGCGAACAATTCGCCCTACCCGAAGCCATCACCCGCCTGCGCGCTATCCGCCAGCAGGAAGCCCGCGGCGAACTCGTCCTCATCAACGGCTCTGATCCCCTCAACCTCGCCGGCACCGTACTCGCAGGCAACAAACTCCCCGCCGTCACCGGCACCCGCGTGCTTTACGAAGACGGCGTACCCGTCGCCGCCTGGGTCGCCAACAAACCCCAATGGCTGGTGGAATCCACACCCACCCAGCAACAACACTGGCGCAACGCCCTGCTGCGCCGATCAGATCCGGGCAGCCTAAAGGCCGACGCGCAAGCGGCCGGCTTCAACGACTAACGGATTGGAAGGGCCTGAGCGGTATCTCACCGCTCATCTTTGCCTCACGTCATTCCGGCGGAGGCCGGACGAGCGCGTAGCGCGAAGAACGCCCAAAGGGCGGCCCCGGAGGGGCGAGCAGAGCGAGTAATCCAGCGCCTTACGGCGCGATTCTCGCCATGCGCACATTCGGCCTTAAGGCTTTACGGCAAGGGTAGGGGCATCACTCACTGTAATCCCCGATATAAACCAACAGCCCATCCCGCTGCCTAAACTCACTACGCCCATTCAACGTAATCGACTGCCCCGCCCGAACCCCATTGGGCAGATCCACCGCGAACGTCCCGTCGAACAGAATGTGCGCCGTCGCCGTGCCATCCCGCTCCTCATACGCCAAGATCACCTGTCGCCGGGCCGAGAACAGAAAGCTCGAACTCTCCGCCAGGTGCCGCAACTCATCCGCCCCCAGCGTGCGCACACTCAGCACCCCTGCGGTATAGTTCTCAAACACCACCTCGCGGTGCATCGTCGCCACCATGCCGTCAACGTCAATGCGGTTATAGGCAGCCAGGTAACGTTCGATCAGCTCGCGCATGGCGCATCCTTCAAAATCAGGCGCCAAACCCGGCGCGACAGCGCAAAGTCTACGTTACCCACGCCATCCCGCCGAATTTCCAGCCAAACCTGACCCCGCCCCCCGTCGACGCCCCCGCCAACCCCCGCTACCATGTCCGCCCCACACCGGCGCAACGCCGGCACGCATGGGCCTATAGCTCAACGGTTAGAGCAGGGGACTCATAATCCCTTGGTTCCAGGTTCGAATCCTGGTGGGCCCACCATATATTGCAATGGTTTAGCGCAAATCCACTTGTAAGTCCCTTGATCCGAGGTACAGTTTCAGTACACCACTGAAACGCGACCTGTCCATGGCGACTCTAGTAAAGACACCTTCGGGTACGTGGAAAGCAGTCATCCGGAAGCAAGGGTGGCCCACTGCAGCAAAGACTTTTCGTACCAAACGCGACGCGGAAGATTGGGCGCGGCGGACGGAAGACGCGATGGTTCGTGGTGTCTTCATTGAGCGAGCACCTTCGGAGCGTATGACGTTTGGGGCGGCGCTTGATCGCTATTTGGCAGAAGTCACGCCAACAAAGAAAGAATCAACGCAGCGCGCAGAGCGGCTTAAAGCCGCGTCGCTTCGTTTGTACTTCGGAAAGTATTCGTTGGCCGCGATCAACACTGACCTAGTTGCGCGCTATCGCGACCATCGCCTGGGTGAGGGCAAGAAGCCCAACACTGTTCGTTTGGAACTGGCGTTGGCTGGCCATCTCTTCACCACGGCTATCCGTGAGTGGCGAATAGGTGTTGTCCACAATCCCGTGGCAAACATTCGAAAGCCAAGTGTCGGCGAAGGCCGCGATCGGCGACTGTCGAAGGAAGAGGAAAAGCGGCTACGCAAGGCGGTGACGAGGCATTCAAATCCAATGCTTCGCTGGATATTTGACCTTGCGCTAGAGACTGGAATGCGATCTTCAGAGATCACCGGACTAACAAGGGGCCAAGTCGATCTACATCGGCGGATTGTGCGCCTTAGCAAAACTAAGAACGACAGCGCGCGGACCGTCCCGCTGACCTTGCACGCAAAGGAAATTCTAGCGGCGGCGCTAGCTAATCCTGTAAGGCCCAAGGACTGCGACCTGATCTTTTTTGGGGAGCCGGGTAGGGATGGGCTGCGTAGACCGTACAACTTCAATAAGGCATGGCTGACGATCAAGGCGGAGCTTGGCGTCAACAATCTAAGATTCCACGATCTTCGCCATGAAGCGGTTAGTAGGTTGGTCGAGGGAGGGCTTAGTGACCAGGAGGTCGCAGCTATAAGCGGCCACAAGTCCATGCAAATGTTAAAGCGCTACACTCATCTCCGAGCTGAGGACCTCGTTGGCCGCCTCGATTCTTTGCGAAAGAGGTAAGGAGGTCCTCCGGGCGGGACGGTGCAGATTGGCTCAACTACAACTATTCTAATCCCTGGCGTACTGGTGCAATCCCAAAGGGCTCACTTGCGACTTACTTCGGAGAAGCATGGCTCTAAGTTCAACGCAGCGATCGGCGCTATCGCGACTATTCTCACCTGGCGTCTTTCGAGAGATGGCGGGGCAAGGTCGTTCGCCTATGTTCGCCCGGCTTTTGGCCGAGGTCGAGCTTTTCTCGTCGGGGTCGCTAGCGTCTGAAACCGTAAGCTCTGCATTTGATGCCGCCTTTTCGCTTTTGCGAAAGTCAGGCATGCGAGACGAATACGTCTATCGAGCCGCGTTGACCCACAACATTCTCTTGGGGCGACACTCGCTCAAGACAGCGAGCATGCTCACTGAGTTTCGAGCGGGAGCGTGTAAGGCCGATTTGATTATTTTGAATGGCACGTCGACCGTCTATGAGATCAAGTCTGAGCGCGACTCGTTGACCCGTCTGGCCAATCAGATTGCAAACTACCGAAAGGTTTTTGCGAAGATCTACGTAATAGCAGGTGAGGCTCATGTCCAGGACGTTCTAGAGTCTACGCCCTCGGATGTTGGCGTAATGAGCCTGGTGCGTTGGGACCGTATCCACACGGTCCGCGAGGCGATGGAACGCTATGACCATATTTGCCCGGTCACATTGTTCGAGTCGCTAAGAGTGTCTGAGGCACGGGTAGTGTTGCAGGATGTCGGGGCATTGGTCCCCGAAGTGCCTAATACGAAGCTTCGTGCAGCTATGAGCGAATGCTTCTCTGGCCTCGACGCGGCGAAGGTCCATGCCGCGATGGTAAAGACCCTAAAGGTCACCCGGAATTTGGCTTCTCTAGGCGAGCTGATTGATCAGTTGCCCGCCTCACTGCAGCCCGCGGCCCTTTCGACGCAAGTACGCCATGCAGATCATGAGCGCCTTGTGCGGGCGGTAAGAACTCCCCTTAGCGAAGCGATGACTTGGACATAAAAGGACGACATGTACCATCCATATTTTCGAGGGAAGCAATTCGAGTTACTCACCATTCGTGAAACTGCAGCGCTCCTCGCTGCTTCAAACTTTGTGCCGATCATTGAGCCGGTAAGGGAAGCGCTAACTGGCTTAGGGCGCGCACTAAAGTCGATCTGCGAGGCGAATGGCTCCGCCATTGTTATTGTCAACCCGGACTTTGGGGACCACGCTCAAGACGGGGCGGATATTTCTGCTTTCCTCAAAGCGGGAGCATTTGATAGCCACAACGTCGCTGCAGGCATCCTACTCAAGAAAGAAATGAGTGTTGAAGGTGCCCTCGCTTATCATGATGAGCACGCAAATCATGCTCCGGTTTTCGTACACGCTGGTTTCTTGGACGCTAAGGCGCTGGCGGAGAAGCTTGGGGAGAAACTTGGTGAATCCAAGCACGTTTTCCTTGAGGAGCATTGCGGAAAGCCGTACCGCAAGCACTTCAAGGGAGCCACTCGAATCCTTGTGCGTGATGGTTTCAAGCGCCAACGAAACGCGGACTATCCGGACGTAGAGCAGTTCTCTGACCTGCATGTTACGTACGAAGAAGAAGGCATGAATGGCTTTGGTGATTTTCTAATCGTGGGTAACGATTACACCGAAGGTGGTGGGCCAGCTTACGCCGTGGCCATCCATCTCACCTACATCGACCCAAGCCGGGACGATGTCATGTATACGTACCACTTCGTATCAGAGACTCGAGATACTCCCACTGACCCCGCCGGAAAATTCAGTCAGGCACTGAGTTCTCTTGTCAAAAAGCTCGACACAGGGGAGTCGAATGTATACGAGACCGAAGCCGTTGCGGAGTTTCGTGATCTGCATGCTAAGGAACACTTTCCTGGTCTCGGCTACGTAAAAAAGCTTTCGATGAAGCACCATATCGAAACGCTTGCTCGCTACTTCGCGTAGAGAAATGAAAATGCCGTCCCGGTGTTGTGCCGAATGCTTTGGCGATCGCGGCTTGAGGAAGAACATCATCCCCTCGCTCAATCCAGGTCGGGGAAGGTGTGACTACTGCGGATCGGACGATGTTGATCTAGTAGAGCCGGCCCAGCTATTAGATTGGTTCGAGCTCCTGATAAGCATTTACGAGCCGGACCCCAATGGAAAGCCTCTGGTCGATTGGCTCAAAACCGATTGGGAGCTCTTCTCCCATCCAAGGCTCGATGGTGCGCATTCTCGGGAACTTCTAAGCGAGGTCCTCGATGATGGTGAAATCGTTCGCCAAACTTTTTCGCCCTCAGCGACCTACAGGAGCGATGGCCTGGTTCAATGGGAAACACTGAAAGACGAACTGCTCCATAAGAACCGGTACTTCTTGGATCAGGCGCTCGACACTGACAGGTTGGGCGAGCTTCTAGCCCATCTTCTCGCGGACGATCTACCCGACATTTGGTATCGGGCACGGATCATGACCGGGGAAGCACCCTACCTAATTGAGGAGATGGGCGCGCCACCCGGTCGCCTTGTCTCGCATGGGCGCGCTAATCCAGCCGGTATTCCATACCTCTATCTCGGTTCGATCCCTGATACCGCTGCGGCCGAAGTGCGGCCACATACCGGCGAAATCGCGTGCGTGGCGGATTTTAGGGTGGGGCAGCCGCTGGCCGCGATCGACTTGCGTAATCCACGAAAGCTTGTTTCTCCTTTTGTTCTAGCAGATGCAGGAGCCATCGGTCAGCTGCGGGCCGATATTCCATTCTTGGAACGACTTGGAGATGAGCTGACGCGCCCTGTGCTTCCCCGAAGTGCGGCTATTGACTACATCCCCAGCCAATATCTGTGCGAGTTCATCAAGAAAAAAAGGTATGACGGCGTTGTCTACCGCAGTTCTGTCAGCGATGGAATGAACCTCGCACTATTTGATCCACAAAAGGCCGTGGCCGGCTCGGTGGCGCGGTACAACATCAAGCGTGTTTATGTCGACGTCGAAGTAATAGAGTAGCCACCTAGCACTAGTCGCTACACCGCACGCGACGAGTCCGTGACGAATAGAAGACGCTCCACAAGGCCGAGGCGATTGACTTAGCCTCAGACCTCAAAATCGCGCGGTTCGAACGCGCCGGAAAGAGGCGCCATGTCACTCTCAATCGGATCGTTACCGATGCGCACTGGGTCGAGCGGCTTCACGGTACGGGCGGTTCCATCTGGTAGCACCTCAACCAGATTGGCGCCATCTGAATAAGGCACCGTAAGCCCTAAATCGGCTGCCTTTGCGGCCGCCAAACGAGCGCCTCTTTCGCCTGCTTCGACAAAGGCCTTCTCGAAGGCAAGCAGCACTCTTGCGTGACTAGAACAAATCATGTGGAGGTGCTCTCGTTGTAGGGGCAGACCTAATGTGATCAGTCGGTCACTTCGAATGCTACGCGAAGCAGCTGCGATGCTCCGCGTTCTCCGTCATTTAGTTTGCATTTAAATTTCAGTGGTCTTCTTTTCGACGAACGCAACTACAGATGCAGATTCAGATTTGTCAAAAGAGGTCTGATATGAATACGACAGATCGGCCTCCAAAACTGGCATAGTTTGATATATATATATCAAACTTCCCCATTGATTTCAAGTAGTTACGAAGGACAGTCTACGTCAACGCAACTGACGAAAGGCTAGCCAATGAAAGCCAATGTAAATGGATCGGTCCGAGCCGAACGGCATAAATCCATTGGGGCTCTCCCAGGGGCAGCCGAAAGGCTGATCGAACGCTTCGGCGAGCTGATGACTTATGAGCAGCTCGCCGACCTCCTTAAGCGCAGTCCTGCGGGTCTGCGAATTTCCGTAGGGCAGCGAGATTCAGATTTTTCGACCGCCCTGCGGGCGGCGCGGATCAAGCTTGGACGTCGCGTCTACTTTCGCAGCAGCCAGATAGCGGCTCTGATCTCTCCTGAGTTGGATGAATCGGGTGCAGGCCAGGGCGGGGTCTATCCGTGAATTTCGACCGTGCGTCGCTCATCTGGGGCCTTGATCTTTCGCAAGCTAAGAAGCTCCTGCTTCTACGGCTCGACTTCAGATCCGACAATGACCAAGAGTGTTGGCCAAGCATCGCGAGTCTTGCGAAGGATCTGAAGTGCTCCAAGAGAACCGTGCAGCGCCTATTGAAAGAGCTCCAGGAAGAGGGTTACGTCGTTGCCAGCGCGTACTTCGAGCCCAATGGCAGGCAGAGCAGCAACATCTTCCGTCTTACCCTCGCAGCGGAATCAGCCTCTGTAGCGTCCTCCGCTGATTCTGAGCAAGGCACCGATTGTCACCCTCGGGGTGTCACGGCTGTCATGGGGAGCATGTCAAAGCTGCGTCGGGGTGGGGGTGACAAGACCTTGTCGGCCCTAGAACCACCAACTGAACTATCCAAGGAATTACTACAACAACGACAGGCGCGATTCCCCGATCTGCGAATGCCGCAGTTCGATACAGACGGTGAGCGCTCAGCGGTGCTCAGGTTCCTTCAGGGTGTTCCTCAAGAACATGCCCAGATCTTGCTCGACGAACTAGACAGCGTCGTTCGCCAGGGGAAGATTCGGACGACAGTCGCTCAGTGGTTCAGAGCAGTCGTCGACCAGTACTGGAATGGACGGTTCGTTCCGAGCGCCGGCGTTGACGCCAGGTGCGCACGCACGCAGCTTGAGGCAAGCGAAAGCGCCCGGGCGGCTAAGCGCGAGGCCAAGCAACGGCAGCGTGACGCCGCGAGCTCACCTGAGTCCAAGCGCGCTTTCCTCGAAGCCAAAAAGTCAGTGGGCGCCCTGTAGCTCGAAGGAGCTCTTCTTGAGTACTACTCAAGAACCGTCCTTGAGAGTGCTTGCCCCAAGACAGCAGCAGTGAACCAGATATGTCGAAACCACGCTGCAGTTCTTGAGTAGTGGAACATAAAGGGGTGTAGACATTTCTTTGCATTACGCGGCTTAGGTTGTTGATGCCTCGTAGGTTTTTGTGACTACACCGTTTTGCATTTGAACCTCATTTGAATGTCAGTGGATATGGCGACCTCTCAAGTCTCTGTGCGCTTTCCGGATCGCGTTCTGGATAGGATCGAAGCCATTGCCGGGCAGCGATCCATCGCCGTTGCTTCCGTAGTTAGAGAAGCAGTGGATGCTTACTTAAGCCGCCAGGGCCGCGGACACGTAACGCATGATCCAGCCGTTCAAGTGGCGATACGCACGGCAAAGCAGATGAGGGCTATGCAGAACGAGCTGCATGTCGCGATGGCATTCCTCGACATGCTTGCGCGTACCTACCTGTTTCATACCCCTCCGGTGCCGGAGGATGCAATCGACGCTCAGGCCGCATCCGCTGAGCAACGCTACCGGAAGCTGATAGAGCAGCTACCGCTATCACTGCAGTCGGGCGGAGGCCTAACAGGCGTCTCTGAGGCCTTGGTGAGGTCGAGCCCCGACGACACGCCAACGGCTCGATAAGGCGGGCGATAGAGCGGAAGTTATTTGAGTAGTACTCAAGAAACTCTACTCAAAGGGGAGGCGATCGTAGTCCGCGCGGGCAGGTGCCCGGGAAAAAGACCCGGTATGACCGCAGGTTCGCCGAGCGACTGAACTCAATCGTGGCCCGCCGCGGTGTTACGAGCACCACGGCGGGCCTCCACAACTGACCTAGCGAGAGGTGAGTCATGGCCAGCAAAAGGGTAATTCAAATAACTATCAGCGACCCAGCCACGGTCCTCCTGCTGCAGCGCTACCGCCAGTTTCTGGTAGAGGAAGAGAGTGTGGGTGGAAGCATGCAGCAGATTGTCGAGGGCATCGCCCTTGCCTTTATGGACGAACACGACAGCTTCCGAGCTTGGTGCACGAAACGCGCGCCGGCCGATACCACGGAGACGCACGTATGAGCCGCAACAAACGCATCTGGCCAGTCTTTGGCGTCGTTGCTGTCGCCGTGCTGCTGTGGTCGCACGGCGCACTTGCAGATACTTCGCAATCGAGCGCGGCTTTGCCGAGTGCTGGCCTGCTCGATGACCTGGCGAGAACGTACCGGGATGCGGCAGAGGGCTGGCAAGACAAGCTCCACACGATCGCCAACAACACGTTCTACCTAGGTGCGGTGATTTCGCTCGGGTGGACGGGGATTCGCATGGCGATAAAGCCCAGCAACTTCGACGGGATCTTCTCTACCGTCGTCAGGCAGGTTCTCACGCTCGGATTCTTTTTCCTGCTCGTCAACGAAGGCCCTTCCTTCTCGGGAGCCATCATTGCTAGCTTCCAGCAAGCCGGAATGGAAGCGAGCGGTAGTGCGCAGGCGCTTTCGCCGTCGGGCATCGTCATCATCGGTTTTGACTGTCTCTTCCGCATCTTCGACGTAATCGGAAAAATGGGGTGGGGTGATACGGCGGCGTTCGGACTTCCGTTGGCGTTTGCCGGCATCTGCATCCTGCTCTGTTTTGCAGCCGTAGCGATTCTGTTCCTGTTGGTGATGATCGAAGCCTATTTCGTGATGTACGGCGGCATCATCATGCTCGGCTTCGGTTCGATGCCGTGGACGCGCGACATTCCCAAGAACTACCTGGTCTATGCCATCAACGTCGGCGTACGGATCTTTGTGCTGTACCTGGTCGTGACGGTGGGTCTTGGGCTGGCAAAGGAATGGCCAGCCATGGTGGCCACTGGCACGGAGGGGACGGATGTCATGCACAACGTGTTCTACATCGTCGTATCGGCGTTGGTGTTCGCGGCTGTCGCTTGGAAGGTGCCCGGCATCGCCGGCGCACTCACGTCGGGTGCGGTGAACATGAGTGCAGCCGATGGAATTGGCGTTGCCGCAGGTGCTATGGGTATGGCTGGTGGGGCCGCTGGTTTGGGGCTGGTAGCTGCGAAGACGACAGGCGGCGCCGTGATGGCCACAGTTCGTGGCGCTGCTCAGGCGGGCATGGCAGGTATGGATCTGGCTCGCGGAGCGGGAGCCAGCGGTGCCGGCGCGGTGGTGAAGGGTATCGGCAATGCCATCGGCGCCGCAGGGCAAGAGGCGGGCCGCAGCGCAAGTGCCCATCTAGGCATTCGCCCCCAATCGCCAAACGCCAAGGATGCCAGCGGCAATCGTATCGGCAATCTCGGCACGCGCGCTGCGAACAACCTGGCGGACAAGGTGCAGTCGGCAAGGGAGAGCGCAGCGAGCAATCAGGCTCCTGGCACTCCGAAAGCCGATACTGGAAAGGATGTGGCCAAGCCTGTCGCCGCAGCCGCAAATTCGGCAGCAAGCACGGCCAGCGAAGGCGAGGAGATCCGGCATGCGTCTCCACCATCGATCGGCGGCGCTGCCAGAACGGCACGGTCGTCAGACAAGCACGCGGCAGTGTCAGGAAATAATTCGGTCAAGAGCCTCGGTGATGCCCTTAGCAACCTGGCGCCACCCTCAATGCCCCACGACGGGGGGCGGTGGTGGTGTGCAAGTGAATCTCCATGACGGGCACGATCACTAAGCCTTCTACCTGATGGAGTTGGCGAACCTCTGATGCCGGTTCCATGGAATCTGAATCGCATGCGGCCCTCAGATTTAGCGGGCACGGCCGGGGAATTGCCCCCTTTGGAAACCCCTGGAGCACGAAGAGTACGAAGAGCACCAAGAGAACCGGAGCACACGAGCACAGAAGAAAGACATTAAGTAATTGATTTATCTGATTTTATATGCATTTTTGTGTGCGGAATCATGCGTATACGATCACTTATAGCCCTCTGATTTGTTGACGGCCTAGGGGTGTCAGGCATACGTTCCGCATGGCGAAGCCACCTGTTCTAGTGTGCGCCGAAACGGGTGGCGGCCAATCGGTACTGAATGCGACAGTGATGCCCATCGAAGGCAAGGCGGTCAGCAAATGGTCAACCTCAGGCAAAACCGAGCACGGCAAGCGGGCATGGCAGAACGTGCCGCTGCGCTCATGCAACTTCATTTTCCCCACATTTCTGAAGCATGGCTTTGGCGGCGTAAAGCGACGTTTGGGTTCACCACCGTTCCACGAACGTTGCCCATCGCGATGGAGGCCATCGATCACCAGTCCAAGGGGCAGCCAGCGGGCCATACGCTCTTTTGCCTCTGGGCACGGTCCCCCGATGGTCCGTTGGTGGTTATCGAGAACCCTGCGACGTTTGCGGCCGAGGCGGGCTTTACGGGCGCACGGGCTACGGA
>NZ_JAELTQ010000448.1 GCF_016428905.1 Dyella sp. ASV24
CCCCCCCCCCCCCCCCCCCCCCCCCCCCCCCCCCCCCCCCCCCCCCCCCCCCCCCCCCCCCCCCCCCCCCCCCCCCCCCCCCCCCCCCCCCCCCCCCCCCCCCCCACCCCCCCCCCCCCCCCCCCCAACACCACCATTCCAGCTTCGTCGGCAGCGTCAGATGTGTATAAGAGACAGCGCCATGTCCAGCCGCCGCCTCAACGCGCTGCGCGAGCGCGCGAAGAAAGCGATTCCCCGGCAGTCGTTCTTCGGTCGCTTCTTCAAACGTTGGGAAGAGCACGCCAAGGGCATGATCGTGCCCAG
>NZ_JAELTQ010000449.1 GCF_016428905.1 Dyella sp. ASV24
GAGCGCGCTTTCATGGACCTTCTTCAAGGAATGTTTGCGCGTCGATGGCTCACCAATAACGGGCCCCTGGTTAGGCAGTTTGAGGAACGCGTCGCAGCATACCTTGGAGTGAGGCATTGCATTGCGACTGTCTCTTATACACATCTGACGCTGCCGACGAAGCTGGAATGGTGGGGGTGGGGGGGGGGGGGGGGGGGGGGGGTGGGGGGGGGGGGGGGGGGGGGGGGGGGGGGGGGGGGGGGGGGGGGGGGGGGGGGGGGGGGGGGGGGGGGGGGGGGGGGGGGGGGGGGGGGGGGGGGGGGG
>NZ_JAELTQ010000450.1 GCF_016428905.1 Dyella sp. ASV24
GCGACCTGGCCGCTTACGCAGCGGGCGTTTCGATCGTCTGCCGACGCTCGAGTCACTTTTCTTTTGCTGGCCCAAAAGAAAAGTAACCCAAAGAAAATGGCCGTAAGGCCAACGCCCGCAGCATGACATTGGGATAAGCCCGATCGGCTGAGGACGGTTGTGGCTTGGCAAGCTTCGCCTCTACACAGCGGGTACGCCGGAGCGCTTCGCAACGCGCCATGGCGGAGAGGACTTAAAGCAGGCTTCGCTACGCTTTCCCATCGCTGAGGCTAGGGAGAGAGGACGCTACGCTTTCCTACCGCC
>NZ_JAELTQ010000451.1 GCF_016428905.1 Dyella sp. ASV24
CCCCCCCCCCCCCCCCCCCCCCCCCCCCCCCCCCCCCCCCCCCCCCCCCCCCCCCCCCCCCCCCCCCCCCCCCCCCCCCCCCCCCCCCCCCCCCCCCCCCCCCTTTTCACGCAGAAGACGGCATACGCGATGGCCTGTCCTGTCTCGTGGGCTCGGAGATGTGTATAAGAGACAGGGGTAATCAGGTCGGCGTACTGGCGCGCGAGCGCGAGATGCGCACGCTGGCCGAGCAGATCCTGGTGCTGGAAGACCGCATCGAAGAAGCCACCCATACGCTGGACGATCTGCGCACGAGCAAGTTC
>NZ_JAELTQ010000452.1 GCF_016428905.1 Dyella sp. ASV24
TCTGGACCGGCGGAGCGCCCCCGCTCCCGCCTTGAATTCGACCCAGTACGAACATTGAACCTCTAAATCACTGAATGTTCGCTTAGATCGAAGCCAGCCATTTTTTCAAATTCAGGACACTTAATACCTGTCTCTTATACACATCTCCGAGCCCACGAGACAGGACAGGCCATCTCGTATGCCGTCTTCGGCTTGAAAAGGGGGGGGGGGGGGGGGGGGGGGGGGGGGGGGGGGGGGGGGGGGGGGGGGGGGGGGGGGGGGGGGGGGGGGGGGGGGGGGGGGGGGGGGGGGGGGGGGGGGGG
>NZ_JAELTQ010000453.1 GCF_016428905.1 Dyella sp. ASV24
CCCCCCCCCCCCCCCCCCCCCCCCCCCCCCCCCCCCCCCCCCCCCCCCCCCCCCCCCCCCCCCCCCCCCCCCCCCCCCCCCCCCCCCCCCCCCCCCCCCCCCCCTTTCAAGCAGAAGACGGCATACGCGATGGCCTGTCCTGTCTCGTGGGCTCGGAGATGTGTATAAGAGACAGGGCCAAGCTTGTCGCTGAGCCACTTGGCGACCGGCGCGAGCGAGGACTCGGCATCGAACTGACCTTCCTTCGGACGGCCCAGATGCGACAACACCATCACCTTGGCGCCGGCGTCGCGCGCGGCCTG
>NZ_JAELTQ010000056.1 GCF_016428905.1 Dyella sp. ASV24
ACCAGGCGGATCACCGGCGCTTCGGAGGCGAGGTCGCGCAGGTGCTCCACGTCGTCTTCCACCGCCGCGCTGCCGTCGAGGTTTTCCACGATGGTGCCCATCGCGGAACGGCCCGAGCCGTAGTAGCGCTCGATCAGGTCGTCGATCTCCGAGCGCAGGCCAATGCGCAGCGCCACCGGGCGACCGGCCGCCAGTTGCAGGGCTTGTAGCGGATAGGGATCGGCCGGGTCGGAGACGACCAGTCCCACGCCGTCCTCCCCCACACGCACCGGCACCACATGCTGTTGCTTGAGGAAGCGCACAGAGACGTCGAGCTCGGCGGGTGGCATGTCGGGGGCGTCACGGGCCGCCAGCAGCGGCGTATCCAGCAACTCCGACCACGCTTCTGCCAGATCACGCTCGGACACCAGGCCCAGCCGCGCCATCAGGCCCGTCAGCGTACCGTCGGGGGATTCCTCATGCAGGCGCCGCGCGCGTGCAAGATCTGTATCTTTCAGCCGCCCACGGGAGACCAGCAGCGAACAAACCGCCACCTCGCGGCTTTCCGTTGCCGCACCCTCCACATTGGCCGCCGGCTTGGCGACTGCCGACATGCTTCACCCCGTTTCCAGATGGTCCGACTCCTCAGATACCGCCCCCAACGGCACCGAAGAAGCATTGTTAACACACCCACCCGCGAATGCGCGAGCACGGTTCTCACCTTGGTCACTCATGTGCGACCGCGTTCTCGCGCCAGCGTTCCGTACCCTGAGAGTAAAGATGCGTTGTGGCCGCCACTTGCGGTTCCCGGAGGGCCGGAAAAGGGGCACGGGGCCCATACGCGATATTTTGCGGATAGGTCCGTTGAAGCACCTACCCGGCCTGATTCAAGCCCCCAGAGGATCAGACGCTCGACCCCATCCAGCCGGGTCACCCCTCAGGTCGACCACTGCCGCCCCTTTCAAGATGAAGGCTTGAGGTCACCGCCCTGACACAGGGATGGGATAGATCACCCTACCCCGAGGCATTTCCGGTGATGGCGCATATAGGCTCAGGCCATTCGCTGACGCTGACAAGCTGGAACCGATGTACCTGTCGAGGAGCCGCGTTACTGCTCCACTTACGTGTTGGATCTCGGCTCTAATCACCGTCAGCGGCCCACAGGCTGTCAGTGCACATGACCAGCACACATTTATCGCGATGCGGGTTTCCCTAAGAATGGAAACCCGCACGCGATGAAATGGGTGCCATCCGACATGGAAGCCGGATGGCACCTAGGCACTTACCAGCCGAAGCCAGCACCCACACCGAAGGAGGCATTGCCGCCGTTGGAAACGGAGCCACCCACACTCAAGGTGGCAGTGCCTGCCTGGTTGAGCACGCGCTGGTAGCCCACCGACAACGCGGTTTGCGTTCCCTGTCCACCGATACCCGCACCGATGCGGTTGTCAGTTTTCAGGCCGGCGGTGTTGAGTGCCATCTGCGTTGATGCGGCAGCCATGGCGCCAGTTTGGTCGATGCGCTTGCTCTGCTGCTTGAACTGGTCGTTCATGCTGCTGTTGAGGGCTTGTATGTTCTGATCGGTATAGCTGTTGGCGCTCTGCAGTGCCTGTTGCGTCTGCTGGGTCAGCTGATTGACGTTGACGGCATCGGTGCCCTGCGTGCCTGCTGCGACATGAGTGATCTGGCGATTGGCGTCCACGGTGCCGACGGATACCGTGTTAGCGCGATCAGCCACGGAGCCCTGACCTAGCGCGACAGAACCGGCTGCCGTTGCCGATGCACCCTGACCGACAGCAGTTGCCGACGCAGCCGTTGCCGCAGCGTTGGCGCCTACCGCCACCGCATTGGTGGCTGCCGCTGCGATCGTGCTGCTTGCACCCACAGCCACGCTGCCATCCGCGTGCACCTTCGCGTTGCCACCCATGGCGGTATCGTTGGGGCCGGCTGCATAGCTGTCGTTGCCGATGGCTGTGCCGTAGTGACCAAGTGCCGTCGCGTTCTGACCCAGCGCTGATGCGTTGTCACCGGATGCGTTGGCGTTGTAACCCACCGCGACGCCCGCGCTATTGCCCGCATTGGCGCTCGCGTTACTGGAGCTGCCGCTGTTGCCATCGATGTACGGCACAGGCTTGCCGCCGCCATTGTTCTCGATGGCGGTGACGCGACCGTTCAAATTGGTCACCTGGCCCTGCAGAGCATTCAACTGGTTCACGTTCACCGCATCGTTGCCTGCCAGACCGGGCGCGACATTGTGAAGGGCGACAGGTGTAACCGCGCCGACGCCGCCGAAAGTCACACTGTTCATGAGCGAGCTGTCGTAGATCACCGCTTGGGATACCTGACCATTCCCGTTGATGATGCCGGTGGCCTGGATCTGCGACATGTTCACAGCATCGGTATCGGCGACGCCTGCGGCCACGTTGGTGATGCGACGTTCATTGCCGGCGCTGCCCACGGACACCGTATTGGCCTGGTCCGCAACGGCGTTGGCGCCGATGGCCACGCTGCTATCCGCAGCGGCGTAGGCACCGTAGCCGATGGCAGTCGAATAAGCTGCGCTCGTACCCGCACCGCTACCAAAAGCGGATGAACCAACTCCTTGCGCAAGCGCATGCGCACCGACCGCCGTTGCATTGGCGTCATAAGCCACACTGCCGTAGCCCACGGCGGTGCTCTCTACGTCATTTCCGATGCTGTTGGCGCCAAAGGCGCTACTCCTGTCCGCAAAGGCCGCGCTGTTTGCGCCCGTTGCCGTGCTGTCCTCACCCTCCGCGTCGGCCTGATAGCCCACGGCAAGAGAACGCAACGCCGATGCCGATGCATTCACACCCATGGCTTGTGCTTGATTGACGGTGGCGAGCGACGCGGCGCCGAACGCGATGGCATCACTTACGTTGGAGCTTGCATCGTTGTCACCCGCCATGGCGCCGTTGCCGATAGCCATGTTGCGGGTGCCATAACCACCACCTGCCCAGGCGCTGGCGCCCATGGCCTGGTCGTCGTTCAAAGCAGCTACGGCGTTATAGCCAACTGCCAGGGCGCGGGCACCCCAAGCGACGCTATTGGTACCCAAAGCTACGGCATTGACGGCCGTTTTGCCGGTCAAGGCCCCCTGACCAATGGCAACACCAAAGTAAGCCTGAGTAACCGTGTGGTAGCCAATGGCTATGCCGCCGCCTGTCGTGCCATCCCCATTTCCTGCCGTTCCATATACGAAGGCGCCGTTTCCGAGTGCCAGGCTGTTGTCTTGGTTGGCATTCGTTGCATTGCCCTGCGCGATGGCGTACGTGCCTTGGGACCACGCGGAAGGCCCCAGCGCCATCGAACCGTAACCTGTGGAATAGCTCTTGAAGCCCAATGCGAGCGAATTATCCCCATAGCTGATGGCACTGCGTCCTAAGGCGACACCGTTAAGCGTGCCCTGCGCTAGCGCGGCGCTTGGCCCAATGGCCACGCCATATTGCGCACCCGAGAAGGCCAACGCCGAATTACCGATGACAATGCTGTTGATGGAACCCATGGGCGTCGTAAGACTCTTTGGGTTAGTGCCATCGGTTGCTGCCGCGCCTTTACCAATAACAATGGCGCCCGTTGAAAGCGGACCGGTGTAAGAGTTACCGCTGCCAAGGACAATGGCATTGGCAGCCGCTGCGCTTACACCTTGACCCATGGCGATGGCGGCGCTTCCTGTCGCACTCGCGCTGCTGCCTTGCGCCATGGAGTTCAGACCGCTGGCCATTGCATTGGCACCCATCGCGAGACTGTTGGTTCCACTGGCATTGGCGTTGTATCCCACCGCTACCGCATTGCTTCCACTCGCCGCTGCGTTTGCGCCAGCGGCAACACCATGCGTACCGGCGCCAACCTGGCTGTTATCGCTGCCATCGCCGGCGCCATCCGCCTTGAAGTAAGCAGTCGCCGCGTTGAGCTGCGACACGTTAACGGCATCTGTCGCATCGGTGCCGGCGGCGACGTTGGTGATCTTGTTGTTGGACATCGACAACGCGCCGTATGCCGTCATCCCCTGACCGGTAATCTGCAGTTTCACATGGCCGCCAGCGCCCAATGAAAGCGTGTTGGCATTCTGCGCGGTAACGAAGGAACCCCAGTTTCCAGCACTATCGTAAGCGACGAGAGCCGCTTGCGTAGGGCCACCACCCGAGTTGCAACGAACGGATGATGTGTCCAACACACCCAGGATGGATGAGCTCAAACACGTAGGCGCATTGGGGTCGAGAATGCCAACGGCGTAGGAGTCCGCCCTCACGCTGGAAGCAGTACCAAACGCTGCGCAAAACACCATGGCTGCCGCAATGCTTTTGCGCGTCCCTGGGCTTCCCCCGCAACTACAGGCCAGCTCTGAAGCCACAACCAGTTGGCCAAGGGAACGATTCCATACCTTGCTGTAGATCTTGTTCATGCGAAAGCTCCTGATCTGATGCGAACAGCAACGCGGCGGGCGGCCATCACTTATCGACGGAAATCGCGGGCGCGCGACTCCGCGGTGCGCAGGCCTGCCAACGCACTGTTCACGAATGGATTGAGTCGATTCATTTCTGGGCGGCGCGTCATACCGACACGCCGCCCTAGGACTGCGCTGGACTAAGGGGTGTAGGTCGCCTGCACAGTTACGCCGCTGTATGCCTGCACGCCAACCACACGCAAGTAATAGGTCGTCGCGTTAGGAACTCGGGTTATCGACACCGACTCCGCATTGCCGACATGCACTGACGAGCCATCGTTGAAGTTATTGGTTGGTGTTCCACCCGCTTTTACATAGAGCGAAACATCACCCGTGCCACCTGCCGTACGCATCACCAGTGCACGCGCGTTGGCCGGAACGGCAATCTTGTAGTAAGTCTCGCTGCCTGTAGACCCGCTTTGCCCCGGCAGCGCCACGCCATTCGTCAGTTCAATGGAGTTAGGCGGTACCGGCGGTGTGGGGTTGAGCGCATCGGTAACTGCGGCCCCCGTATCGAGAATGCCCGCACCAAAGGTCTTGGCGCTATTGGGCATGGTATGAGGCGTGCGGGCCGTATCCTGAAGAACCGCAAGCACCTGGTCGGGAGTAAGTAGCGGCAAGCCTGCTGCTAACCGTGCGGATTGCATGAGCGCAACCGCCCCCGCGACGTGTGGTGCCGCCTGCGAGGTGCCGGCCATGCCGCCGTATTTGTCGCCGCCGGGACTGGGAATCGGCGTGGTGGTTCCAGTGTTGATGGCCTGCCAGGCAAAGCCTTCGGGATTCAAATACGCCGAACCCGACGAAGCCTCGTTGGGAAACACGCCGCCACCGAAAGCTGCGAGTTTGACAACCGTCTCACCGGGCACGTTGTAGTCAGAATAGTAGGCCAAGCCACTGCCGACACCCACCGATGCCACCGTAATGACGCCAGGACAAGTAGCCGGCGAATGGTTGGAGACATCTGTGCCGTCGTTGCCAGCCGCCACCACGACGGTTGCGCCATTGGCGCGAGCTGTCGCAACGGCTTGTCCCGTCACACTATCAGCCGTGCAGTCACCTGTGCCGCCAAGGCTCATATTGATGACCTGAGCGGGATGGGTGTTATCGGGTACACCGGCGACATGGCCGCCCGACGCCCACACGATGGCGTCCGCGATATCACTAGTGGTGCCACCGCAATGACCGAGCACGCGCACCGGCAACACCTTCGCCCCATAGGCAACACCGGCCAAACCAAGGCCATTGTTCGTACGCTCAGCACCACTGGCGCTTGCTACGTGGGATCCGTGCCAGGAGCTGTTTTTTCCCTGATCCTGAGCAACGCAGGCGTTACTCGATCCATCAGAATACGGTGAACCGGTCGTCCAATCGCCAAGGTCCCAGCCGCCTGACGCACGACCATCGGCGGGTCGGCCGGATCTGTAACCGCTACTGATGAAGTCGTAACCTGCATCAGCCAACGATGTATCAATGTCTGCGTGCTGCACGATGCCTGTATCGAGCACGGCGATAGTGATGCCGGTGCCGTCAGCGAGTTGCCACGCGCCGGTAACGTTTGCGCCACCCCAGTTGGCTACGGAGCTGCCAGCCGTCGTCAACGCACCATTACCCGGTAAGTAGTCGGTCTGGTACTTGCTGAAGTCTGGATCGTTGGGTGTGTAGGCCGCAGGCGCTGCGATGCCGATCGCATGCATCATAACGTCAGGCTCAACGTAAGCCACCGTCGGATCACTTGCGATGGACCGCATGAAAGCGACCGCCTCCGTTTGACTAAGCTTGCGGGACGTTGTGACCAGATGCGCTCCTGTTGCAAGTTGGCGCCTGTAGTTCACCTGCGGCCTGCCGATGGACAACGATGTCTGTAGCCCAACGGCGCGGGTCATGGCCGCACTTGCATTTTGCTCAGCGGCAACGGATGTGGTGGGTGCGTCGTCGCGATAGCGAACGATGAAATCGCTATAGCTGACGCTGCTGGTCAATGGCGTTACGTTGATTCGTGCCGATAGATCGTCGCCACCCGCCACGCTTTGCGCTTGAGCATTGAAAGCAACAGACAAAGCGAGGCCAATGGAGGCGGCAAGCGCCCCCTTGAATTTCAAACATGGCATTAGCTTGATACTCCCCGATGAAGCAATTGGACGGCCATAACGGGCCGGATGCCTTCGCCGTTGCCGGCCTCACCCACATCACTCCCCAGTGATGGCCGGTGATTGAACAAACGAAGGTGGATTGACTATCGGCGCATGGACAAGGATTAAACAATCGGCTTTTGGCCATCTAAACAGCCGCCGTTTGCCTACTAACCGAGTAGGCGTCGTCCGATACTGCCGCGCATGGTTTGTTGCGCCGCTCGAAGGCAACCCATTTCGCACAACACAACGCGACGCGCCATTGCTGTATCGCCTTGAAAAATTAGCACTTGCTTAAGCGAAGAACTCTGGAAAAATAGGATTCTTCTCTATACACACGGCATCACCATGCAACTCATCGACATCGGCGCCAACCTCACCCATGAGTCGTTCCACCACGACTTCGATGCTGTGCTGGAGCGCGCGAGGGATCATGGTGTGGCTCAGCTCGTGGTAACGGGTGCGTCGCGGGATGGCAGCACGCATGCGCTCGCGCTCGCCAAGTCACACCCCGGCTTGCTCTATGCCACTGCCGGCGTCCACCCACACCACGCCATTGAGTACGACGACGCGACGGATACGCTCCTGCGCGAGCTGGCGATACATCCGGAAGTGCGTGCCGTGGGTGAAACGGGGCTGGACTACAACCGCAATTACTCGCCACGCGATGTGCAGCTCGCCGTGTTCGAGCGGCAGCTCCAGATTGCCGTGGACGTGCAGAAGCCCCTATTCCTGCATCAGCGCGATGCGCATCATGACTTTGTCGCGTTGCTGCGCCGCTATCGCGACAAGGTGCCAGGGGCCGTGGTGCACTGTTTTACCGATACGGGCGAGGCCATGCGCGACTACCTGGAGCTCGATTGCCACATCGGCATCACAGGCTGGATCTGCGACGAGCGCCGTGGCACGCATCTGCGCGAGTTGGTGAAGGATATTCCAGCCCATCGACTGATGATCGAAACAGATTCGCCGTACTTGCTGCCGCGCACCGTCAGGCCGCAACCCTCGCACCGGCGCAATGAGCCGATGTACTTGCGACATATCTGTAACGAAATTGCGCGTGACCGTGATGAGTCTGTGGAAGAGACTGCCACGCACACCACGGCGACGGCGCGGGCATTCTTCGGATTGTCCGCGGGCTGACAGTGAAGCCCTCATCCTGGCAGGGCATCCCCTACATCGTGCGACGCGCGTCATTCCAGGATGCGCGTGTCACCCGGCTGAAGACCCTCGAGCGTATGCGGCCCGATGCGCTCACGAATAAGGCGAAGCGTGGGGAAGCCCACGGCTGCTGTCATGCGTCGCACTTGGCGGTTACGGCCCTCGCGGAGCGTGAGTCGCAACCAACTGGTGGGTATGAGTTTGCGAAAACGCACAGGCGGATCGCGCGGCCACAGCCAATCGGGCTCGACCGCATGTTCTGCCTGTGCTGGCAGCGTCAGTCCGTCGTTGAGCACGACGCCACGACGAAGCGTATCGATCGCCTCATCGGTGACTTGACCATCGACCTGCACCAGATAGGTCTTCGGTTCCTTGTGCCGCGGATCGGTGAGCTTGTGTGCAAGGCGACCGTCGTCGGTCAGCAGGAGCAAGCCTTCACTGTCGTGATCGAGTCGTCCCGCCGGGTAGACATCCTTTTGCCGAACGAATGACGCGAGTGTGGGACGGCCGTCCGCATCACTGAACTGGCAAAGGACGCCATAGGGTTTGTTGAGCGCAATAAGCATGCAACTTCCGCAGCAGCCCGTTGCGGGCTGCCGCTCTCCATGTATTTTAGTGCGTCGGCGCCGAGGATGCAGAGGCATCCGGCTTGGTGAAGCGAAGCGTCATGCGATCCGATTCACCAATGGCGAGGTATTTGGCGCGATCCTGATCGCCAAGCGTCAACGTGGGCGGCAAGGTCCACACGCCCTTGGGGTAGTCCTTGGTGTCCCTCGGGTTCGCGTTGATCTCGCTTGAACCCTGCAACTGGAAACCTGCATCCGTAGCGAGCTTGATCACCACGTTGGTGGGCAAGTAGCCACTGTCTTTTACGGCATTCAGGCTTGCGTTGTCGGCAGCGCGATGCTCTTCCACACCGAGCACACCACCCGGGCGCAGCACGGCAAAGAACGCCTTGAACATGGCCGGCGCGGTATCGGCTTCGACCCAGTTATGCACGTTGCGGAAGGTCAGCACCATGTCCGCGGAACCTGGGGCACCGAATGCGGGGGCCTTCGGATCGAATTCTTCGATCTGCGCTTTGCCGTAATGTGTCGGGTCAGCCGCGAACTTCCCCTTCAACCCACTGAGGTCACGGCTTGCTTCGCCATCGACCGCGGGCTTGGGGGTGGCGGCAATGTAGTGCCCGTTGTCGTGCAGCAGCGGCGCCAGGATTTCCGTGTACCAGCCGCCACCCGGCGTGATTTCGACAACGGTGAGATCCGGGCGGATGCCGAAGAACTGCAGCGTCGCCTTGGGATGGCGATACACGTCGCGCGCCTTGTGGTCCTGCGAACGCCAGTCACCTGCCACTACCTGATCGAGCTGGGACGCAGTGAAATCGCTGGCGCTGGTGGGTGGCACCAACGCCGCAGGCTGATCCTGCCCCTGTGCGCTGGCTGGCGCGGATTGACCACTGCAGGCCGCCAGCAGCACGGCTGCCAGCCCCAGAAACACACGGCTGTTCATCGAAAACCCCTAACGAAAACTACGAAACAACGCGCACAGCATACCGGGCGCAGCTTGCAGGCCACCATGTATACAAACGGTGGATGGACGAAGGATATCCCTTGCCATGTGGCCTAGTGGAGCACGACAAGCTGGAGGCGGTCTTTCACGCGGGTGCGATCATGCATGACGAGAGGCCGGGGTTCCCACAGTCATGATGGTCAGGTGCTCTTACGACGCGTCACCGTTGTTGCCGGTGGCATACGACATGGCTTCGGCGTACTTGCCGGCCTCGCACAGCAACCATTCGCGGAACGTGCGCAATCCAGCGTGGTCCTTCGCGTGCTCGGGATACACCAGGAAGTACGCCTCGGGGATCTGCTGATAGCGGTTGCCGAGCACCTTGAGCAGACCGGCCTCGATCAGCGGACGTGCCATGACCATGCGCCCCAGCGCCACGCCCATGCCTTCCAACGCACCGCGTTGCAAGGCATCGGTGTTATCGAAGTGGGCCACGTAACGGGGCGGCAACTCGCCGGTGCTCTGCGCAAACCAATCGCGCCAACGATCGCCGGGATCGCCAAGCAATGGCCATCGACCAAGATCATTAGGGTCTGCGTCGCCCATGCGTTCCAACAAGGCAGGCGACGCCACCGGCGCGATCCACTCGCCGAACAGGCGCTCGGTGATCAATCCCGGCCACGGGCCGCGACCGTAGCGCACCGCCGCATCCACCGGCTCACGCTCAAAGTTGACCAGCTCCACACTGGATTGCAGGTTGAGTTGCAGCTCCGGGTGCGCTGCCACCAATCGCGCCAGACGCGGCACCAGCCAGCTGGACATCACGCCGGGTATGGCACTCAGCGTGAGCACGTCATCGCGACGGCAGCGAAAGCCGGCCATCGCACGATCGATACCTTCGAAGTGGTGCCCCACCCCCTCCAGCAGGCGGCGACCTTCCGGGGTGAGCTGTACGCCGCGCGGACCACGTTCAAACAGCTTGCGCTCCAGCCGCTGCTCCAACTGGCGAACCTGATGACTGAGCGCACTGACCGTAAGGTTGGCCTGCTCGGCGGCACGCGACAGGTTGCCCAACCGGGCCACCTGGACGAACTGTTGGAGAAGATCCAGCGAGACACGTCCCATCTTGAATATCTCTCAAGGCTGGCTTGCGAATATATCGCTTTTTCGCCATGCGTGATGGCTCTAAGTTGAGCGAGCGCTCAAACAATGACTCAACGGGAGGATGTCATGAGCTCGCTCTTCACGAACCTGTTGTTCTTGCATGGCCACATCACGGACCCGGAATTGGCCCGCCGATTGGCTGATACCCCTGCCCCAAAATCCCGCCCCACCGGTAAGCGGGAACGCACGCCCAGCGTCGTTGCCACGGCTCGCAAGGGCCTGACACCGCCCAAGCTCGCCCACGGCGGTTGCGGCTAGCAGGAAGCGCCGGCCACCAGGGCCGGCGCTTGCGGTTACAGCTTTCCAGCAGTGAGCTGGACATCGACAGCGGTGCCGAGGGTTTCCGATGAGGGACCTTCTGCGACGCTGTATTGGCCACCGCGTATCACCCAACCATGTTTGTTCACGTCGAAATCGGCCAGCAGACGCGGTTCGAGCGGGATGGTGAGTGTGCGGTGCTCACCCGGCTTGAGGAAGACCTTCGAGTAGCCAGCAAGGCGGGACGCCTTGGCGCCGGGCACGCGCACATAGACCTGCGCCACATCGGCACCGGCACGTGCGCCCGTGTTGGCAACATCCACCGTGACTTTCAACTGGTAACCGTTGGCGTCGATCTTGAGCGGACCGTGGGTGAACTGCGTGTACGACAGGCCGTAGCCGAACGGGAACAGCGGCTTGATGTCCTTGGACTGGTACCACCGATAACCCACGTTGGCGCCTTCGATGGTGTAGTCCACCGCATCGGGCGGCGTACCGCCGGCAGCGGCGGGAAGATCTTTGCGCGGCAACTGGGAAAGGTCGGCTGGCCAACTCACCGGCAAGCGGCCTGAGGGATTCACCTTGCCGGAAAGCAGGTTGGCGATGGCCTTGCCGGCATCGCCACCGGGGTACCACGTCTCCAGCACGGCGCCGACCTGATCGAGCCACGGCATGGCCACCGGACCGCCGTTTTCCAGCACCACAATGGTGCGCGGATTGGCCTTGGCCACGGCCTCGACCAGTGCATCCTGATTGTCGGGCAGCGACATGTCCGGTGAATCGAGCGATTCGGTCTGCCACTTCTGCACGAACACCACGGCAACCTGCGACTTCGCCGCCAGCGCAGCGGCAGCCGCGACGTCGTTGCCTTCGGCGAACTGCACGCCGGCCTTGGGCGCTGCATCACGTAGCGCCTTGAGCGGTGCATACGGGTGATACATCACCGGGCCGGGCCAGGTGGTGGGCGCAAGGCCGGGAACAGCATTGCCACCCATCGCGGTGACGAGCGAGGAACCACCACCCGCAAGCACACCCTTGTCGGCATGCGCGCCGATCACGGCAATGGACTGCAACTTGGTGAGATCCAGCGGCAAGGTGTCGTGTTCGTTACGCAACAGCACCGCGCCGGACTCCAGCGTTTCGCGCGCCACCTTCAAGTTGACCTGCGGATCAATGGGCGCCTTGCCGGCGGGGTACTGGAATACGCCCACCGCGAACATGCTGCGCAGGATGCGCTCCACCATGTCGTCGATGCGCGACTGCTTCACTTCACCCTTGGCCAACGCCGCGCGCAACGGTGCGTCGAAGTACAGTTCCTTGTCGAACACTTCGCCGGCCGACTCCTGGTCGAGGCCTGCATTCACCGCTTTCGCGGCACTGTGCGCCCCACCCCAGTCGGACATCACAAAGCCGGGATACTTCCAGTCGCGCTTGAGTACCTGGTTCATCAAGTAGTCGTTCTCGCACGCCCAATCGCCATTGACCTTGTTGTACGAGCACATCACCGAACCGGGCTTGCCGCGCTCGATGGCTAGCTCGAACGCAAGCAGATCCGACTCGCGCATGGCCTGCTCGCCGATCTGCACGTTGATGGTGTTGCGCCCTGTCTCCTGATCATTCAACGCGAAATGCTTGATGGTCGAGATGACATGCTGATCTTGAATGCCTTTGATGGCTTCGGCGACGAGGGTGCCCGCCAGCAAGGGATCTTCACCGGCGTACTCGAAGTTGCGCCCATTGCGCGGCTCGCGCGTGAGGTTGATGCCACCCGCAAGCAACACATTGAAACCCTTGCTGTGCGCTTCGCTGCCGATCATGGCGCCACCGCGATAGGCAACCTTTGGATCCCAGCTCGCTGCCGTCACCGGCCCGGCAGGCAACGGCGTGGCGTGATCGCCAGGGCGCATGCGGCTGGAACTGGCGACGCCGAGTCCTGCATCGCTTTCTTCCAGCGCCGGAATACCAAGCCGATCAATCGGCGCGATATAACCGGCCGATGCCATCGCTCCCTTGGGGAACGGTTTATCGGCCGGGCGATCCGGGCCAGCGTAATAACTATGGAGAAGCTGGAACTTCTCGTCCTGCGTGAGTTGCGCGAGCAGCAGCTTGGCGCGCGCATCGGGCGACAACGTGGTGTCGTTCCACGGGCGGGTCAGCGTCTGTGCGGATGCCATGCCTGAACCCGTGCACAAACCCATCACAATGGCGCCCGTCAAAACCGCGCGCCGCAGTGTTGCTGCCTTGCTCTTCATCCGCATTCCTCCAGTGTCGGCGCGGCTACGCACTGGCCTCACATGGGCGGCGCGTATACTCGCTCAGGTCCCCGAGTATGCACCAACCCCATTGCCACTACATTGAACACGGAGCACGTCCATGCCATTGCGTCCCCTGGGTCGATCCTCCCTTTCTGTCGCGCCGCTCGCCTTCGGCGGCAACGTTTTTGGCTGGAGCGCGGACGAGCAACGCTCGTTTGAATTGCTCGATGCCTTTGTCGACGCAGGCTTCAACCTGATCGACACAGCGGATGTCTACTCAGCGTGGGTGCCCGGCAATCGCGGTGGCGAATCGGAAACGATCATCGGCAAGTGGCTCAAGCGCAGCGGCAAGCGCGACAAGGTGGTGATTGCCACCAAGGTAGCGAAGTGGGCCGAACATCCCGGTCTGTCGCCGATGAATATCAACCAGGCCGTGGAAGGTTCACTCCAACGCCTGCAGACCGATTACATCGACCTCTACCAGGCGCATGAAGACGATGCGACCGTACCGCTGCACGAGACGTTGGGCGCGTTCGGCAAGCTGATCGAACAGGGCAAGGTGCGCGTAATCGGCGCCTCCAACTACGTCGCCGATCGCTTTGCCGAAGCACTGAAGATTTCCGCCGAATACCATTTGCCGCGCTATGAGACGCTGCAGCCGGAATACAACCTGGTCAGCCGCAAGGGTTACGAGAAGGAATTGGAGCCACTGGTCATCGCCGAAAACGTTGGCGTGATCAATTACTACGCACTCGCCAGCGGCTTCCTCAGCGGCAAATACCGTAGCGAAGCTGATTTTGCCAAGAGCGCCGCACGCGGGGGCTCGGTGCAGAAGTACCTCAACCCCCAAGGGCTCGGCGTGCTCGCTGCGCTGGACAAGGTAGCGGCCGCCCACAGCGCCACACCCGCACAGGTAGCGCTGGCTTGGCTGATTGCACGCCCCAGCGTCACCGCACCCATCGCAAGCGCCACCACCGTTCCCCAGCTCAAGGAACTGCTGGCCGGCGTGGAACTCAAGCTGAGCAAGGAAGAGATTGCCGCGCTGGACAAAGCCAGCGCGTAATCGTCAACACGATGCGCCCCGGCAAACGGGGCGCATCATCACGGTTGCGTGGTGGCCTGACCCTCGGCGTCGCTGCCGTCAGGCGCCTCCACCTGATAACCCTGCGCCTTCAGGCGAGCGATCAACCCCTTGGGCGACAACACCTCTTCCATCGGCAACATGGCGAAGGTCTGCGTGTTGGTATTGATCGCCTTCTCCGCCTCGGTGATCCACATCGCCTCGGCCTTCTGCTTCACGTCGCTGAAACCCAGCTGCTTGGCGAAGCCCGCTTCGGTTACCGCCGACAGGCAGGCTTCGCGCTGGTCGTTCATGGGCAGGCTGCGCAGCAGGTCGATGTCGCCGGTGGCCCACGCGTTCGCGCGCTCAGTGATGCGCCCCATATCACGCTCCACCGTATCCAGCGTGCGGCCAAAGCATTCGCGATCGTCCATCGGCGACGACTTGAAGGTCTTCACCGCGGTGCGCGGCTCCTCCACCAGCATGGTGTAACGCACGGTGTTGAAGTTGATGTTGTGCTTCTTGGCCAGGTCACGCACGGTGTCCTTTACACCACCGGATGAGGTCAGGCCGTAACGCTTGATCGCTTTGTCGTACAACTCCACCGCAGCGAAGATCGGCCGCCAGTTTTCAATGCTGTTGTCGTTGCCGATGTACTGCTTCTTCAACGTCAGCCAGCGCGCGTAATCGGTCGCCGGCACCATCTGCTGCAACGTCTGCCCGTCGGGATTCTTGCGTGCCCCCACCAGCGAGGGCAGCAGGAACAGCTTGCCGAAGAAATTGGTCTTGGGCTTGAGCTGAATCGACGGCGGGCCCAGCACTTCCTGCGAACTGGCGATGGTCTGCTCGACTTCGTCGGCCTTCCACTGAATCTTGTCTGGCAGTGGTGACAGGGTGCCGAGCACCCACATCACGTGGTCGCCCTTGCTCACTCGCCATAGCCCCGGCCCAGGCTGCACGCCGCTGACGGTCACCGCGTCCAGGTTGACGGCTGCGGACGTCGATGCGGGTGCGGGCGCACCAGACGTTTGAGCGAAGGCAGGTGCGCTTGCCGCGAGAACAAGCACAGCGGCGAACAGCGGTGGACGCATGCGTAGCTCCAGTAACGGAATCGTTTGAAGAATGAATTATCCAACACGGTCGTGACGCCCGGCCGGGGTCACCGGGCTGACATTCACACGCCCCTTAACCTGCCTGGGGCGCTCTGCCTCAGAAAGTGACAGCTGTCAGAGCCAAAAGTTGATAACTGGCCCTGCAGCCAGAGTTGCGTCGCGTTCAGTCTATGGCTTATCGCCCCAGCCATGGATGACCGACCATGAAGACCGCCCTACGGAACGCCTTGATCGTCGCCAGCCTGTTCGTGACCACCGCGTCCGGCGGGCTGCTAGCCGGCCGTGCGCTGGCCGATACGTCACCCGCACGCCAGCCCGCGGCGCTACAGGCCGATGGACTGTTCTGGGAGACCTTCCACAGCGGCGACTACGCAAAGATCCAGGCCAGCCTGGAAGCAAGCACCGCCGCCTACCTGCGCAACCCCAACGATGCGGTCACCGCGGCCCACGTGGGCTGGCTGCATATGTGGCGGCTGTCGGAGCACAACCGACTCGATCAAACACCGGCCAGCATCACTGACGACGCCGTGCTGGCGCGCAAGTATTTCCAGAAGGCCGTAGACCTCGCGCCGGATGACGCACGCTTTCGCGGATTCCTGGCCAGCGCGATCCTCGCCGAGGCGCAAATCGACCGCGATGCCGCGCTGCGCGACCAAGGCGCAGCCATCATGCAGCAGGCCGTCAAGGACTGGCCGGCCTTCAACCTGTTCACCGCCGGCTATGTAGCGAGCAACCAACCCGCCGACAGCGACAGTTTCAAGCGCGCACTTGACCAGCAATGGCAGAACCTGGAGGTGTGCGCACACACCACGCTCGACCGCCACGGCGGCAACCTGGATCAACTCTCCAACGTGATGTTCAAGGCAAGCACGGGCTCGCGCGATGCGCGTGCCTGCCTCAACTCGTCGATTGCCCCACACAACGAGGAAGGCTTTCTGCTCAACATGGGCGATATGCTCACCAAGTCAGGCGACTGGCAGACCGCGCAAAAGGTGTACGCCCTGGCGAAGCGCTCGCCGGACTATGCGAGCTGGCCGTACCGCGACGTGCTGGAGCGGCGCATCCACGATGCGCAGGCCAATGTCGCAGCACTCAATGCAGCGCCAACACCGGGTCAGAAGCCCACCACGCCGATGATGCTGTCCAGCAGCTACTCGTGCATGGCCTGTCATCAGCACTGAACCGATTGCATCAAAGCGCAGCCTTCCCGTCGAAGGCTGCGCGTGTCAAAACCCCAGCCAGCGGCACGAACAGCTGGCCACCATGCACCACAGCACCGCTACCCACGCGGGCTGCCGTGCGACGACCAGCATGACGAAACCACTGGCGACGATCACGACATCCGCCATGTTGCCGACGGTTCCTGTCCACACCGGGCGATAAAGCGCAGCGGCCAACAAACCGACCACGGCAGCGTTGATTGCGGCAACGACACGCACCGCACTCGCACGAGCCGACAGGCGCTGCCAGAACGGCAACACGCCACTGAGCAGAAGAAAGCCCGGCAGAAAAATCGCTAGCAAGGCCTCCAGCGATCCCATCGGGCCGCCGTGCCCGCCCGACATGCGGCTACCCAAGTACGCGGCCAGGGAAAACATGGGGCCCGGCATAGCCTGTGCCGCGCCATACCCGGCCAGAAAGCTGCTCTCATCGATCCATCCCGGATCAACCAGAGCCTGACGCAACCAAGGCAGCACCACATGTCCACCACCGAACACCAGCGCACCCGCGCGATAGAACGCAGCAGCGGTCTGCAGCCACAAGGCACCGCGTGTACCCACCGTCAACGCCACAAGCAGCAGAACGGCATAGATCGCGAGCAGCGCGGCACCCGTGCGCCGCCCGTAGCTCAGCGCAAAGGCGCTGCCTTGATGTACCGCGAGGTGACGACAGAGCAACGGCCCAACGGCTGCTGCGGCCACGATGACTAGCAGTTGCACCCATACCTGCGACTGCCAGAGCAGAACGGCACAAGCGGCGATGGCAAGCACGCGCCGTGGCCAGTCGGGCGTCAACGAACGCCACATGCCGAGCACGCCTTGCGCGATCACCACGATTGCGACCAACTTCAAACCGTGCAGCAAGGCCCGTCCCCAGACGCCCTGCAAGTAAGGCACCCACCAGGCGAAGGCGGACATGAGCAGTGCGGATGGCAGAGTAAATCCGATGAAAGCTGCTATCGCGCCGCGCCAGCCAGCGCGATGAAGTCCGATGGCAAAGCCGAGCTGGCTGCTCGCCGGACCCGGCAGGAACTGGCACATCGCCAGCCATTGCGTGAATTGCGCATCGTCTAACCAGCGGCGCTGGTCGACAAAGGCCCTGCGGAAATACCCGAGATGCGCGATGGGGCCGCCAAAGGAGCGCAGGCCCAGGGACAGGAAGGCGAGAAAGACCTCGCCGACACGCCTGCTTGAAGGTACATCACTGGCCGGAGAAGCGCTCATGCGCGGCAGCCTAGCTCAAGCGCTTTACGGATGCTTTTCCAGCGCTGGAACGAAAGAAGGCCGCTTGCGCGGCCTTCTTTTGATTCACCCATAAAGGGTTGGTCAGCCCAGCGACGACAGTGCGTCGTTGAAGGTCTTGCTCGGGCGCATGGCCTGGGTAATCAGATCCGTGCTCGGGTGGTAATAGCCCTTGATATCGATAGCCTTGCCCTGCACGCCGTTGAGTTCGCCAATGATCTTGGCTTCGTTCTCGGTAAGCAGCTTGGCGATCGGCTCGAACTTCGCCTTGAGCTTGGCGTCGTCGTTCTGCCCGGCCAGTGCCTGTGCCCAGTACATGGCGAGGTAGAAGTGGCTGCCGCGGTTATCGAGCTCACCGACCTTGCGTGCCGGCGACTTGTTGTTGTCGAGGATCTTGCCGTTGGCTTCGTCCAGCGTCTTCGCCAGCACGCGGGCGTCGGCGTTGTCGTAACGGTTGGCGAGGTGCTCCAGCGAAGCGGCGATAGCGAGGAACTCGCCCAGCGAATCCCAGCGCAGGTAGTCCTCTTCCAGGAACTGCTGCACATGCTTGGGCGCCGAACCACCCGCACCGGTTTCGAACAGACCGCCACCAGCCATCAGCGGCACGATGGAGAGCATCTTGGCGCTGGTGCCCAGCTCCATGATCGGGAACAGGTCGGTGAGGTAGTCACGCAGCACGTTGCCGGTCACCGAGATGGTGTACTGGCCCTTGCGGATGCGTTCCAGCGAGAACGTGGTGGCATCGACCGGCGAAAGTACACGAATGTCCAGGCCAGACAGATCGTGGTCCTTCAGGTAACGCTCGACCTTCTTGATCACCTGCGCGTCGTGCGCACGGTTGATATCGAGCCAGAACACAGCCGGCGTGTTGGACAGGCGGGCGCGCGTGACGGCGAGCTTCACCCAATCCTGGATCGGTGCATCCTTGGTCTGGCACATGCGCCAGATGTCGCCGGTTTCCACCGGCTGTTCCAGCAACACCTTGCCGGACTCGTCGATGACCTTGACCACGCCATCGCCAGCGATCTGGAAGGTCTTGTCGTGCGAACCGTATTCCTCGGCGGCCTGCGCCATCAGGCCGACGTTGGGCACGCTACCCATGGTCGCCGGGTCGAACGCACCGTGCGCCTTGCAGTCTTCAATGACAGCCTGATAGACACCGGCATAGCTGCGATCGGGGATCACCGCCTTGGTGTCCGCGAGCTTGCCTTCGGTGTTCCACATCTTGCCGGAGTCGCGGATCATCGCCGGCATGGAGGCGTCGATGATGACGTCGCTCGGCACGTGCAGGTTGGTGATGCCCTTGTCGGAATTGACCATGGCCAGCGCCGGACGCTTGGCGTACTCGGCAGCAATATCCGCGAGGATTTCATCCTGCTTGGCCTGCGGCAGCTGGCTGAGGCGCGCATAGAGGTCGCCAATGCCGTTGTTCGGCTCGAAGCCCACGCCCTTGAGCGTGTCGGCATGCTTGGTCAGCACGTCCTTGTAGAACTCGTTGACCACGAAGCCGAACATGATGGGGTCGGAGACCTTCATCATGGTGGCCTTCAAATGCAGCGAGAACAGGATGCCCTCGCTCTTCGCAGCAGCGATCTGCGCGTCGATGAAGCTGGTCAGCGCCTTCTTGCTCATCACGGCGGCGTCGATGATCTCGCCGTCCTTCAGTGCGGTCTTTTCCTTCAGCACCTTGCTGGTGCCGTCCTTGCCGAACCACTCGATCTTCACGGTGGTGGCCTTGTCGACCACGGTGGACTTCTCGCTGCCGTAGAAGTCACCGCCGTCCATGTGAGCGACGTGGGTCTTCGAATCCTTGGACCAGGCGCCCATCTTGTGCGGGTGCTTGCGCGCGTAGTTCTTCACGGAGAGCGGCGCGCGGCGATCGGAATTACCCTCGCGCAGCACGGGGTTTACGGCGCTGCCCTTTACCTTGTCGTAGCGCGCCTTGACGTTCCACTCGCTGACGTCTTTCGGGTCTTCCGGGTAGTCCGGCAGCGCGTAACCCTGCGACTGCAGTTCCTTGATCGCGCTCTTCAGCTGCGGCATCGAGGCGCTGATGTTGGGGAGCTTGATGATGTTGGCATCCGGCGTGGTCGCCAGTTGGCCGAGTTCAGTCAGATCGTCGGCGATCTTCTGGTTGTCCGGCAGGATGTCCGGGAACTGGGCAATGATGCGCCCGGCCAGCGAGATATCGCGCGTTTCGACCGCGATGCCAGCAGTGCTGGTGAACGCTTTGATGATGGGCAGCAGCGAATGCGTGGCGAGGTACGGCGCTTCGTCCGTGAGCGTGTAAATGATCTTCGGCGTGTTCGACATTGTCTGCTATGACCTCACTGGCTGCGGCATTACCAAGGGGAAGGTGCGACGCGCAGACAGAGCCATGCGCGGACGCGCCCAACGTCCGGAGCCGATCGACATGGGGGCGAAACGGGCGGACGAAAGCCCCTCATTGTCGCGATTTCGGGTGAAGCACGAAAGCGCGGCGCCCGACAATGCGCAAGGGTATGGTTCGGCAGGCTTTTTTCAGGAGCGCGATGCGCTCCTGATAGGGACTATTGTCGCTCAGGCGTTCTCGCCAGCCGCCAAGCGCCGTGGCTGGCGGAACCGGGCGCGCCATGCACTGAAGCGATCCGCCAGGCACGAGAAGATCACGTAGAGCGCCGGGGTGCTGAGCAAGGTCAGGCTCTGCGAGATCAGCAGGCCGCCGATCAGCGCGATACCCAGTGGGCGGCGCAGATCCGAACCCTCACCCAGGCCGATGGCGATGGGCACGGCGGCGAGAATCGCCACCATGGTGGTCATCATGATCGGGCGGAAGCGCACCATGCTCGCCTCGTAGGCGGCATCGGCGGCGTTCAGCCCGTGCTCGCGACGTGCTACCAGCGCGAAGTCGATCATCATGATCGCGTTCTTTTTCACGATGCCGATCAGCAAGACGAGCGCGATCTGCGCGATCACCGACAACTCGGTATCGGTGATCCATAGCGCCATCAACGCGCCAACGCCTGCCGCTGGCAGGGTGGAAAGGATGGTCACCGGGTGGATCAGGCTCTCGTAGAGCATGCCCAGCACGATGTAGACGACCACGATAGCGCCGAGCAGCAACCACAGCATGCCGCTCTGCGACTGCTGGAAGCGGCGGAAGTCACCACCGATGTTGATACGGATATCGCCCGGAAGACGCATCTGCGAACCGGTCTGCTGGATGATCTGCAACGCCTCGCCCATGCTCACGCCTGGCGCGAGATTGAAGCTCATGCTCATCACGGTGTACTGGTTTTCGTGCGAGATCTGCGTGGGCGCCAGTCCCGCTTCCTGATGCGCAAACGCAGTGAGCGGCACCATCTTGCCGCTGTTGCTGGCCACGTAGATCGCATCAATGGCGGCCGGCGTTGCCGTCTGATTCGGCAATGCGTTGACAACCACTTTGTACTGGTTGAGGTCGGAATAGATCGTGCTGATCTGACGCTGGCCGAACGCGTTGTACAACGCGCCATCAATGGTGCCGATACCTACGTTGAGGCGCGCGGCTTTGTCGCGATCGATAACGATATTCTGCTGCAGGCCTGCGTCGTCGACGTCGCTACCCACATCCTTAAGCTTGGGATTTTTCTTCAGCTCGGCGACCAGTTTGGGCAGCCACTGGGTCAGCTCTTCCGGGTCATCACCCTGCAGGGACACCTGATACTGCGCGCCCTGGCTGGTGCCGCCGCCACCGCCGAAGCTGGGCAGGTCCTGGATGGGACGCAGGCGCACGTTGAGATCGGGATAACGCGCGGCTTTGGCGCTCAGTCTCGCCAGCACGGCGAAGGTATCTTCCTTGCGACCCTGCGCGTGCGTCTTCAGCTCGATATCGAACGTGCCGGATGCGCCCTGGCGACTGGTACCCAGGCGCGAACCGACACGGGCGACATCGTGATCCTTGAGCAACATGTTGATCAGACGCTGCTGGCGCTCGACGGCATCCTGAAACGACACCGTGGCACCCGAGGTCGCACGGCCACGGATCAGGCCTGTGTCCTGTGGCGGGAACAGACCTGTCTTCACCTGACCGAACAGGAAAATGGTGATACCAATCAGCACCAGGGGCGTCAGCGAGAATGCAAGCGCGTGCTTGAGCGAGAACTTCAGGCACTTCGAATAGACGCCTAGCATGCCGGCCTGGAATTTCTCCAGGGCGATGCCGACGCGCGTGGTCGGCTTGTCCTGCTCGTGGCTGCTCAGGAACTGACCGCACAGCGAAGTGGTGAGCGTCAGCGAAACGAACGCCGAGACGATGATCGCCGCCACCAGGGTGATGGTGAATTCCTTGAAGAACAGACCCGTGATGCCGCTCATGAACAGAAGCGGCAGGAACACGGCCACCAGCGAGGCGGTAATCGACACAATGGTGAAGCCGATTTCCTTCGCACCAGCCAGCGCCGCCTCCATGCGTGTCATGCCCTGATCGATGTGTCGAACGATGTTCTCGATCACTACGATGGCATCGTCGACCACGAAGCCAATGGCGATGACCAAGGCCAGCAGGGTCAGGTTGTTGAGGGTGAAGCCAAGGATGTACATCACCATCGCCGCACCCGCCAGCGATAGCGGTACGGCGGCCGTGGCAATCAAGGTAGGTGCGAGGCGGCGCAGAAACAGCGCCATGGTGAGCATCACCATGGCCAAGCTGATCAGCAACGTCGCCTGCACTTCGTGCAACGAGGCGCGAATGGTCGGCGTGCCGTCAAAGTACGGTGTAAGCGTGGTACCGGGCTGCAGGTAGCTGCGCAGCAGCGGCACCGCATCCTTCACACGATCCACGGTACCGATGATGTTGGCGTTGGACTGGCGATAGACGTACATCAGAATCGCCGGCTTACCCTGGAACCACGCCGCCTGATACGCGTCCTGCAAGCCGTCGTACACCTTGGCCACATCCGACAGGCGCACCGGAACGCCATTATTGGAGGCGATGACCAGGTCCGCGAAATCCGCTGCGGTGTGCAGCGAATCGTTCGCCGTCACCGCCATGGTGGTTTTGCCGTCCGACAGAAAGCCCTGCGGCGAGGTGACGTTGGCGGCGGTGAGCGCGTTGCGTAGTTGGTCCGGTGACAGGCCGAGCGCGTTGAGCTGACGCAGGTTCACGTCGACGCGAACAGCCGGGGTCGCCGCGCCAAGGATGTCCACTTCCGACACGCCGTCCAGCTGACGGATGCGCTGCGCGAGCAGCGAATCGGCGATGTCGTAAAGCTCACGCGCCGACTGCGTTTCGGAGGTCAACGCGAAGGCGATGATCGGATCGTCGTTCGGATTGGCTTTCTGGTAACTCGGAGGCGCGTTGAGGCCACTAGGCAGGTCGGACTGCGCCGCATTGATGGCGGCTTGCACGTCGCGCGCGGCGGCATCCAGATTGCGCCCCGCGTCGAACATCAGGAACACCTGCGTGCTGCCCAGCGAACTGGACGAGCGCATGGTGTCGATGCCCGGCACCTGGCCCAGGTGCCGCTCCAACGGTGCTGCCACAGTGGAGGCCATGGTGCTTGCGCTCGCGCCGGCCTGGCTGGCCTGCACGAAGATCACCGGGAACTGCATGTTCGGCAGCGCCGCCACACCCAGCAGCGCGTAGCAGATCAGGCCCACCACAAACACGCCCATCGCAAGCAGCGAGGTGCCGATCGGGCGGCGGATGAAGGGGCCGGAGATGTTCATGCCGTCAGGAAACCAGGAGCAACGCGCCAGGCGCGAGGGTGTTCAGAGAAGCCGCACACCATGTCAGGGCGCACGCACGAGTAAACGTATATACCGCACATTGACTGCAGAACGCATGACTGCGGATTTGGTTGATAGATTCTTGCGCTTGCGCGGCAGCTCGACCTTCCTCGCGCCATGCCCGCGAAAACGGAGCATGACGGTGAGGGACATGGTGCTCACGGTACGGCAGCAGCCCTTAGGCGTCCCTTAGACGACAATCACTTAGACGTCTAAATGCGTACCAGCCCCAGCGATCTCAGTTTGGCCTCCAGTGCCTCGACGGAATCCCACGGGAGGATGGGGGAATTGGCGCGCTCGTCGGGCGGATTCTGCAGCAATCCATCCGACCAGCCACCGCAGCCGGTCAACGGCAAGAGCGGCCGATGATGAAGCCAGGCCAGGCACACTTCGGAAATCGTGCCTGCGCGTCCGCCAATCACGAGGCAAGCATCGCCGGCCAGCGCCATCAACAGGTTGCGCGCGTCGCCCATCCCACAGGGAATCACCACGGTCGCCGGCCAGTCGACGGCCGGCATGGTGCCGCTGGGGATGATGCTGACGACCAGGCCGCCTGCATCGATCGCACTTTGCGCCGCGTGCCGCGTGGCGGGGCTACCGCAACCACTCACCAGCGTGATGCCCGCACGTGCCAGCAAGGCCCCGGCCTGTCCGGCCAACTCGTATGCCTTCGAGCCAGGTTCGGCGCTACCGAGTACGCATACCTGGGGTTTCCTTGTCATGTCCATGTCGATCCTTGTGTCAGAGCCCGGATAACGCCAAAAGGGGCGCGCCATGATGGCCGCGCCCCTTGGGTGGTCTTACTGCTTGGCCCGGTACATGCCAGGCCGGTCGAACATCATCACACCGCGCCGCGCGTCTGTGCCCGTTCGAGCGCGCGACGTTCGCGACGCTCGCGCAGCCAGTCGGAGAAGCGCTCCATGTAGAGGTAGATCACCGGCGTGGTGTACAGCGTCACCAGCTGCGACAACAGCAGGCCGCCGACGATGGATACGCCCAACGGACGGCGCAGCTCGGCGCCGATGCCGTTGCCCAAAGCCAATGGCAAGGCACCGAGCATGGCCGCCGCGGTGGTCATCATGATCGGGCGGAAGCGGAGCAGACACGCGCGACGGATCGCCTCGTGCGGCTTCATGCCCTCGCGCTGCGCCTCGATCGCGAAGTCGATCATCATGATCGCGTTCTTCTTCACGATACCGATCAACAACACGATACCCACGATGCCATCCACCGACAGGCTCATGCCGCACAGGATCAGCGCCAGCAACGCGCCCACACCGGCCGGCGGCAGCGTCGAGATGATGGTCAACGGGTGGATGTAGCTCTCGTACAGCACGCCGAGCACGATGTAGATCACCACGATGGAGGCAACCAGCAGCAGCACTTCGTTGGTCAGCGAGGTGGAGAACTCCGCTGCCTTGCCGATGAACTGGCCACGCACTTGCGGCGGGAAGTTGAGCTGCTGCTCCACCTCGTGAATCGCTTCCACCGCTTCGGACAGTGAGTAGCCCGGCGCGAGGTTGAACGAGACGGTCACCGCCGGCAGCTGCTGCTGATGGCTGACCACCAGCGGTGCGGTGGTGACTTCCGCCGTTGCCAGTGAGGCAAGCGGGATCGTGCCGCCTGCACCGATGATCACGCCGGTGTTGGACACACCCAGACCGGTACTGGTCGACGAGTTGCTCGACGCCACCTGGCCGAACGCCGTGGCGTTGCTACCCGTCAATGCGCCGCTGCCGTTGCTCTTTACGGTGAGCTGGTTGAGCAGCGCGGTGCTGGTGCGGAACTGCGGCGCGACTTCCAGCACCACGCGGTACTGGTTGAGCTGGGTGAAGATGGTCGAGATCTGGCGCTGACCGAACGAGTCGTACAGCGTGTCATCGATGGTCTGCACCGGTACGCCGAGGCGGCTGGCCTTTTCGCGGTCGATGGTGAGCTTGAGCGACGTGCCCTGGTCGGCAAGGTTGTTGTCGACGTCGGCCAGTTCCTTGCGCTCGCGCAGCGCCTGCGTCATCCGCGTGGCGTAGCTGGAAAGCTCCGTCGCATTCACGTCGGACATCGAGTACTGGTACTCGGTGGCGGACACGCGGCTATCCAGCGTCACGTCCTGCACGGGTTTCAGGTACAGGGCGACGCCCGGAATACCAGCGGCCTCCTTCTGCAGGCGCGCCACCACGTCGTCGAGACTGTCGCGGTCGCCGCGATCCTTCAGCACGATGCTGAGCTGCCCCTGGTTGAGCGTCGGGTTGATCGAGCCGGCGCCGATAAAGGCCGCCACACCCGTCACGGCCTTGTCACGACGCAGCGCGTCAGCCACGGCTTTGGTGCGCTGTTCCATCTGCGGGAAGGCGACGTTCTGGTCAGCCTGCACCACGCCGGTGATCAAGCCCGTGTCCTGCTCGGGCAGCAGGCCCTTGGGGATCACGATGTAGAGGAACACGGTGAGCACGACCGTCGCGCCCGCGATCAGGATAGTCAGGCGCTGATGGCCGAGCACCCAGTCCAACGAGCTCTCATACACGTTGACCAGGCGCGACCACCAGGTCTTTTTGCCGGCAGCGGCATGACGCTCGTGCGCGTCGTCGCCTTCCGGCAGTGCATCGGGCTTCAGCAGGTAGGCGCACATCATCGGTGTCAGCGTCAGCGACACCAGCATGGAGATGGCCACCGCGATAGTGAGCACCCACGCGAACTCGTGGAACAAGCGACCGGTGACACCGGGCATCAGCAGCAGCGGCAGGAACACCGCGATCAGCGACACCGTCAACGACAACACGGTGAAGCCGATTTCCTTTGCACCGATCTCGGCTGCTTCTTTACCTTCCTTGCCCTGCTCGATGTAGCGCACGATGTTTTCGATCATCACGATCGCATCGTCCACCACGAAACCGGTGGCCACGGTAAGCGCCATCAGCGAGAGGTTGTCCAGCGACATGCCGGTGAAGGCCATCACGCCGAACGTACCCATCAGCGACAGCGGCACCGCCACCGACGGAATCACCGTCGCCCACAGGCGACGCAGGAATACGAAGATCACCGCCACCACCAGGCAGATGGTGAGGATCAGCGTGAACTGCACGTCCTCCACCGAGGCGCGGATGGTGATGGTGCGGTCAGCGAAGACATCCAGATGGACGTCCGCCGGCAGCACGGCCTGCAGCTGCGGCAGGATCGCGCGGATCTGCTGCACCGTCTGCACGATGTTGGCGCCCGGCTGACGACGGATATCGAGCAGCACGGCGGGCTTGCCATTCGCCCATGCGGCGAGCTGGTCGTTCTCTACGCCATCCACCACGGCGGCGACGTCGGACAGACGCACCGGCGCGTTGTTCTTGTACGCGATGATGGTGTCTTTGTACTCAGCCGCGGTCGCCAACTGATCGTTGGTGCCGATGCTGTAGGACTGCGTAGCGCCGTTGAGCGTGCCCTTGGGGGCGTTGACGTTGGCCTCGGTGAGCGAGCTGCGCACGTCTTCCATCGTCAGGCCGAGGTTAGCCAGCTGCGACGGATTCACCTGCACGCGCACGGCGGGGCGTACGTTACCGGCGATGGACACCAAGCCCACGCCCTGCACCTGCGAGAGCTTCTGCGCGAGGATGGAGTCGGCGTAGTTGTTCACATCGCGCAGCGGCAAGCTGTCGGAGGTGAGCTTGAGCGTCATGATCGGCGCGTCGGCCGGATTCACGCGGTTGTACACCGGCGGATACGGCAGCGTTTGGGGCAGCGTGCCGCGCGCCTGGTTGATGGCCGCCTGTACGTCCTGCGCCGCGATATCGATGTCACGATCCATCGCGAACTGCAGCACGATGGTCGAAAGACCTGCCGACGAGTCGGAGGTCATCATGCTCAGGCCGGAAATCTGGCCGAGGTTGCGCTCCAGCGGCGTGGTGACCAGCGACGCCATGGTCGATGCGCTGGCGCCCGGATACTGCGTGGTCACGACCAGGCTGGGTGCGTCGATCTCGGGGAGCGCCGACACCGGCAGCTCGCGGTAACCGAGGATACCGAGCAGCAGCACCGCCACCATCAAGAGCGAGGTGGCGATGGGTCGTCGGATGAAGAGTGTGGAGAAGCCCATAAGTTTGCCGTCAATGAGTGGCTGTCAGCTTGCTCGCGCAATGCGTTGTCGGGGTGGCGGCGACGGCATACAGCGCGTCCTTGCCCTGCCACCGGCAGCGGAAGCCACCGGCCTCCGCTGCTTGGTTCCCTTGCGCCCGCTTAGCCGCCGCGGCGACCGCCGCCGCCCTGCTGCTTGGCATTCTTCTTGGCTTTGTCCATCTCGGCCGAGGTCGGCGCTGCCGGCACTTCGCCCGGCTTGAGCGCCTTGACCTTGCTGCCCGGCTTGAGGCGGAACTGGCCTTCCGTCACCACCTGATCGTTGAGCGCCAGGCCCGAGGTGATCATCACGTGGCTGTCGCCCACTTCGTTAGCCACCTTCACCGGCTGCATCTTGACCGTCTGGTCCTGCTGCAGCAGATACACGTAGTCACCGTCCGGACCGCGCTGCACTGCCTGGGCCGGGATAACCAGACCACCCGCCACCGTGCGCACCTTCAGGCGGACGTTGACGAACTGGCCCGGCCACAGATCACCCTTGGCGTTCTGGAACACCGAGCGCAGCTTGAACGTGCCGGTGGTGGTGTCGATCTGGTTATCCACCACGTTGAGCTGACCATCGTCGGCGATGGTGTGCGCATCGGCGCGGTCCAGCGCCAGCACTTCCAGCGGATCGCCGCCGCCCGACGCCGAGCGCACGGCTTCCAGGTTCTGCTCGGGCAGGTTGAACATCACGTAGATCGGGTGGATCTGGGTCAGCGTGACCAGGTTGGTCGTGGTGACGACCACATTGCCCGGATCGACCTGACGAATGCCGGCGACACCATCGATCGGCGAAATAATGCGGGTGTAGTCAAGGTTGACCTTGGCCGCGCGCACCGCCGCCTTGTCGGCCGCCACGCTGGCGGCGAGGTTGGCCACGTTGTTGCGGTAGGTGTCCATATCCAGCTGGGCCACGTAGCCCTTGGCCACCAGTGCGTCGTTGCGCTTGAGCGTGCTCTGTGCAGTGGCGAGCTGGGCCTCGTCCATCTGCTGCTTGCCCACGGCCTGATCATAGGCAGCCTGGAAGGGGCGCGGGTCGATCTGCGCAAGCAGGTCGCCCTTCTTCACTTCCTGGCCTTCCTTGAAATTGATGCTGAGCATCTGGCCGCTGATCTGCGGATTCACGGTGACCGTGTTGAGCGCCTGCACGGTGCCCAGCGCGGTGAGATACACCGGCACATCCTGCTTGACCACGGGCTCGACCGTCACCGGCACGGGCGCGGCATCCTTGTCCTTATCCTGGCCGGCGGCATCAGCCTGGCCTTCGCCTTGCCCCTTGTGCTGACCACGGTGCTGCCCCTGCGCGCCTTCCTCGGCAGCAGGCTTATGCAGCAAACGGAAGCCGATGCCTCCCACCACGATCACGGCCACAACGATCAGCGCGATCTTCCAAAAACGCGACATGAAAAACTCCCAGAATGAAAGACAGGCCTACCGACCCCACCGGTGCGCTCCGCGCGCCTGACCTATGTGTCGTATGAAAGGATAGGGTCAGTTCAACGGCAATAGACAATGCCAGTTGACATGGGTGCCCTATGACCGATGGCAGGGTTTTGCCAGCTTATCGCGTCAAAATAAAGAAACTTGCATGAAATCAGCGATTCACCTGCTGCGTAGTGGGCGCGACACGACGCCACCCGTACCCGACTGAAACTTGCCGCGGCCTTCGTCTATACTCGACCAATTGTTGTCTGAACCATTGCCCAACCCGGCCACGTGGCCGTCCTTTGATCTGTCCATTGAATTGGAGTCATTGCGTGAGCGGTTCCCTGACGAAATCCGACCAGAGCTTCATGCGCAGCTTTTCCCTGCTGATCGTGGGCTTGTCTGTACTGACTCTGCTGCTGATCGGCGGCGCGTGGTTGATCTATGACCATGAGCCGAAAGAAGTAAATCCGCAAACCGCCGCCCAGACCGAAGCGCGCATTGCGCCGGCCGGCGCCGTCTACGCGGGCGACACGGGCCGCGCCGCCATGCAGGCCGCGCAGGACGCCGCCGCCAAGGCCGCCGCCGCCCAGGTTGCCTACGGTGGCAGCACCGACGGCAAGACCATTTACGACAACCTCTGCCACAGCTGCCACACCGCTGGCGTGGCGGGCGCACCGAAGCTGGGCGACAAGTCCAACTGGGGTCCGCGCATTGCGCAGGGGCTGGATACGCTGGTCAAGCATGCGACGGATGGCTACAAGGGGCCTGATGGCAACATGATGCCGGCGAAGGGTGGTAATCCGGCGCTGACGGATGATCAGGTGAAGGCCGCGGTGCACTGGATTGTGGATCAGGCGAAGTAAAGCTTCGCCTTCAGGAATTTCTGGGGACGCCGCCTTTGGGCGGCGTTTTCTTTTGGAGTTCGCGGGATGGCGCGGCCTGCTCTTACTCCCTCTCCCCCTCGGGGAGAGGGTTGGGGTGAGCCCCGAAAAGGGGGTAAAGGTCGGGTGCTCGCCGCACGGTTTCGATGAAACCGTCACCCCGGCGCACCCCACAAAAGGGGGCGAGGGCCGGGGTCCAGTGACGCCAGTGGTCGGCTGTCGCGTCGTGCGTTATCGCGATCTGGCCGCTTACGCAGCGGGCGTTCCGACCTCCTGCCGGAGGCCGAGTCACTTTTCTTTGCTTGCCCAAAGAAAAGTAACCCAAAGAAAGGGCCCCCCGGAATCGGCGCCTTCCGGGCTTCGCCCTCCAGGTACGCGTGCGGGTTCCGGGCTTTTCGACGGGGCTC
>NZ_JAELTQ010000454.1 GCF_016428905.1 Dyella sp. ASV24
CGGTCATGCGGAAGTGGACATCGTGGCCAAGAGCCGCCTGTTCGCTGAGCTCAGCGACCACGACAGCGCGCACCGCCTGGACGTCTGGATGAGTCACGGCGACCACGTCGCCAAGGCGCCCCCGGGCCTGTCTCTTATACACATCTCCGAGCCCACGAGACAGGACAGGCCATCGCGTATGCCGTCTTCTGCTGGAAAAGGGGGGGGGGGGGGGGGGGGGGGGGGGGGGGGGGGGGGGGGGGGGGGGGGGGGGGGGGGGGGGGGGGGGGGGGGGGGGGGGGGGGGGGGGGGGGGGGGGGGGG
>NZ_JAELTQ010000455.1 GCF_016428905.1 Dyella sp. ASV24
GCTCGCAGACGTCACGCTCGATCTCGACGGTACGCAGAAGCTGATCAACCTGCATGCGTTGACTGTCAAGCAACCCCAGGGCGACTTGCAAGCCAACGGTACGTTGACGCTGCAGCCGGCCCTAGGCCTGTCTCTTATACACATCTCCGAGCCCACGAGACAGGACAGGCCATCGCGTATGCCGTCTTCTGCTTGAAAAGCGGGGGGGGGGGGGGGGGGGGGGGGGGGGGGGGGGGGGGGGGGGGGGGGGGGGGGGGGGGGGGGGGGGGGGGGGGGGGGGGGGGGGGGGGGGGGGGGGGGGG
>NZ_JAELTQ010000456.1 GCF_016428905.1 Dyella sp. ASV24
CCTGCGCAGCATCGGTGTCGCGAAGGTAGGCGGGCGCAATCGCATCGTGTTGAACGGCAAGCCGACTTTTTTGCTGGCGACGCTGGACCAGGGCTACTGGCCGGATGGCATCTACACCGCCCCCACCCTGTCTCTTATACACATCTCCGAGCCCACGAGACAGGACAGGCCATCGCGTATGCCGTCTTCGGCTTGAAAAGGGGGGGGGGGGGGGGGGGGGGGGGGGGGGGGGGGGGGGGGGGGGGGGGGGGGGGGGGGGGGGGGGGGGGGGGGGGGGGGGGGGGGGGGGGGGGGGGGGGGGG
>NZ_JAELTQ010000457.1 GCF_016428905.1 Dyella sp. ASV24
CCCCCCCCCCCCCCCCCCCCCCCCCCCCCCCCCCCCCCCCCCCCCCCCCCCCCCCCCCCCCCCCCCCCCCCCCCCCCCCCCCCCCCCCCCCCCCCCCCCCCCCATTTCAAGCAGAAGACGGCATACGCGATGGCCTGTCCTGTCTCGTGGGCTCGGAGATGTGTATAAGAGACAGTTGCTGATGAAGTCGCCAAAGATCGCTCGCGTTTCGAGTGTCGGAGCGAGCTGTCCTGCCGGTACTTGTGCTGTCATGGCTAAGAGGACGTCAACGAGTGCAGTCAACACGGCACTGGCGAGAATCA
>NZ_JAELTQ010000458.1 GCF_016428905.1 Dyella sp. ASV24
CCAGGACAAGGGAGGCCGCTATCCGCATGAAGGCGTGCTGCGTTTCGATCGGTGTCGGCCGGATGGCGAAATCCTCCACCCCTACGCGGGTCGGAAGGAAGGAGATGCCTGGGTGGTTGAGTTGTACCTGTCTCTTATACACATCTCCGAGCCCACGAGACAGGACAGGCCATCGCGTATGCCGTCTTCTGCTTGAAACGGGGGGGGGGGGGGGGGGGGGGGGGGGGGGGGGGGGGGGGGGGGGGGGGGGGGGGGGGGGGGGGGGGGGGGGGGGGGGGGGGGGGGGGGGGGGGGGGGGGGGG
>NZ_JAELTQ010000057.1 GCF_016428905.1 Dyella sp. ASV24
CCCCCCCCCCCCCCCCCCCCCCCCCCCCCCCCCCCCCCCCCCCCCCCCCCCCCTTTTCAAGCAGAAGACGGCATACGCGATGGCCTGTCCTGTCTCGTGGGCTCGGAGATGTGTATAAGAGACAGGGGTTGGGGTGAGGGGCCAACCTGGCCTCACTGTTTCGTCTACGCCCTCATCATCGCGAACACACTCCAAGAGTGTTTGGGCCGCATCAGCGCCAACCGCCTAGAACACTTTAGTTCTGCTCCCTCTGCCTTTCGGGGAGAATGGTGAGTGCTCGCCTCGCCGTTTTATCTGTTCCGTTGTTCCAATGAGAACCAAAACCACGTTTCGCCGGTGTTTGGCTGGCGCATCGTGCCTCATCGCGATCTGGCCGCTTACGCAGCGGGCGTTTCGATCGTCTGCCGACGCTCGAGTCACTTTTCTTTTGCTGGCCCAAAAGAAAAGTAACCCAAAGAAAATGGCCGCAAAGCCAACGCCCGCAGCATGTCGTTGGGATAAGCCCGAACCGTTGTGGCTTGGTCACCTTCGCCTCTACACAGCGGGCACTGCCAAGCGCTTCGCAACGCGCCGTGGCGGTGAGGACTTAAAGCAGGCCGCGCTACGCTTCCCGATCGCTGAGGCCAGGGAAAGACGACGCTACGCTTCCCGACCGCCGCGGAGAACTCGCCACCAAGGGGCATCGTCTTTGTCTTCCGCCTTGGCTTTGTGCCCTAGAGCAGGAGCAACGCGACCTGCCGCGATGCGATGTGCAGCAACGCTGCACGAGCCGTCTGCTCTGTGCTTTTGATCTACTGGGCCCCGTATGAGGCGGCGGGCGGGTGGAGAAAAGGCCCGCAGGGGAATCGGCAGGGATGCCGATTCCTTTTCGCCGGGGCAGGAGCCCCGTCGAAAAGCCCGGAACCCGTCCGCGTACCTGGAGGGCCGTAGGCCCGGAAGGCGCCTCATCCGGGGGGCCCTTTCTTTGGGTTACTTTTCTTTGGGCAAGCAAAGAAAAGTGACTCGGCCTTCGGCAGAAGGGCGAAACGCCCGCCGCGTAGGCGGCCAGGTCGCCGCCACGCGACAACCAAGCGATACCGCCCTGGATGACCAGCCATTCGGCTGTTAAGAAGCGCCTCCTGCCTGCGCAGGGATGACGACTCAAACAGTGAGGCCAGATTGACCCCTCACCCCAACCCTCTCCCCGTAGGGGAGTGGGAGAAAACACAACATCGCATCATCCCCATCGTTCCACTCCGACAACGCATCGTTCACCCCACAAGCGCTGCAATCCCCCGCGATATCCCTAATCTATGGTGGTCCCCCGAGGTAACCACCATGACCGCCCTCCCCAGCCTCTACATCTCCCACGGCTCCCCCATGACAGCGATCCAGCCACGCCGCGTGGGCGAACGACTGGCTGAGCTGGCGAGCGCGTTGCCGCGCCCCAGGGCCATCGTGATCGCCACAGCGCACTGGCTCGCACGTCAGCCCCATGTCGGTGGCGCGGCGCGTCCGGAGACCATCCACGACTTCTACGGCTTTCCGCAGGCACTGTTCGATATCCAGTACCCGGCCAAGGGCGACCCCGCACTAGCAGCGCAGGTGACCGAACTGTTGGACAAAGCCGGGCTGCCGACGACGCTCGATCCGACCCAAGGTTTAGACCACGGCGCATGGGTACCGCTGCGCCTGCTCTATCCGAAAGCAGATATTCCAGTCGTGCCGCTGTCGATCCAGCCACAACTGGGGCCTGCGCACCAATATGCGGTTGGCCGGGCACTGGCGCCGCTGCGGGACGAAGGCGTGCTCGTTATCGGCTCGGGCAGCATCACGCACAATCTGCATGACCTGCGCGCTGGTTACAGCGAAGAACGCGAAGCACCGTACGTGCGTCCCTTCATCGAGTGGATCGAACGCAAGCTGTCGGAGGGAGATGTGCCCGCCTTGCTCGACTACCGTCGACAGGCACCATTCGCCGAGCGCGCGCATCCCACCGACGAGCACTTCCTGCCACTGTTCGTGGCGCTGGGCGCGGCGGGTGATCACTCGCACGCCCAGCGCATCGATGCAGGGATCGAGCACGGGTTGCTCGCCATGGACATCTATCGCTTCGACAGTCCCGTCACTGCACGATGATGGTGCCCACCATCATCGGGTGGATGGCGCAGTAGTAGGTGTAGGTGCCCGCGTGGTCGAACGTTATGGCGTAGCTGTCGCTGGTATCGAGCGCGTGTGATGACTCGAACTGATGACCCGCACTGACCACGACATGCGGCTCGTCGTCGCGATTGGTCCACACCACCCGCGTGCCTGCCGATACGGTCAGCGTCTTGGGTGAAAAAGCGAAGTTGCGGATGTCCACCGCAACCGGCTTGGTCGATGCACTGGCGGCATTTACCGGCGAGAGCATCAACGCGGAAAGCAGCAACGCCGCCATCTCCGCGGAGAAGCGAGTCACCCGTTTCATGACATCACCTCCTCAGTCACGGCCAGCGCATGGCTCCCCTGTAGGTGCCGCACATCGCGGATACCGAGGTAACGATGCAGATCGCCGGGCGCGATGTCCTTCATCGGCCCCGGCGCAGGCGCCGTACCCGGAGCCGGCTGCGGATACGCCGTGGAACGCGCGGTATAGAACGTGATGCTGCCCTCCACCTTCTGCTGAATCTGGTGGATGTGTCCGTTGAGCACGCTCACCGAGCCGAACCGGCGCAGGTAACTCACCGCTTCGTTGCTGTCATCAGTGCCCCAGCCCCAATCCGGATACAAGGGCCACAACGGCATGTGCGCAAAGACCACCAGCGGTGTATCCGGTGACAGCGCAGCGAGGTCCTTCTTCAGCCATGCCAGTTGATCCGCGCCAAGCGAACCGAGCCCACCGGCCTTCAGGTTGAGCACGTTGATAAGGCCGACGAAGTGCACGCCGCGATGGTCAAAGCTGTACCAGCCGCCCGACTGTTGTTTCTCGCCGAAGCGGCGAAAGAATTCGGCGCCGTTGTCACCGATGACGTCGTGCTCACCCGGCACATAGAACACTTTGCCCATGCGTGCGTCCTGCATGATGCCGGCCAAGGTGTCGAACTCCTCGGGCCGGGAAAGATGGGTGAGGTCACCCGTGTGCAACACGAATTCCGGACGCACTTTTTGCGCATTGATCATCGCCAGCGATTCGCGCAGCGTTCCGGCCACGTCCATGTTGGGAGCCTTGTGGAAGCCGATATGCGAGTCGCTGATCTGCACGAAGCCGAAGCTGGCGTCGGCCGCCAAGGCCGCGCCCTTCGTGGTCAGAGGCTGCGCGCGAAGCACGCCGCCATGCATCAGCCACAAGGTACCGGCGCCTGCCCACGCCATGCATTTGAGGAACTGGCGGCGGCCGTCGAGGTTACGGTCTTCGATGTCGTTCATGATCGGTTCTCCGGTATCGGCGGCAAGCACATCGCTCGCAGCCCTTACCCCGGATACCCGCCAACGCGATGATCTATTCCCCGATACAGGCGAAAAACAAGGCATTGGAATAAAGTGCTTCGAAGCGAGGTATACCCTCTTATGCCGACCGAGCCGAACGCCCGTCCGAGAGGTACCGATGCCGCACGAAGCGCACGCTTCGAGGCGTTGGTGGTGCCGTATCTCGACGCGGCCTACAACCTCGCGTACTGGCTCGCACATAACCCGGCCGACGCACAGGACGTGGTGCAGGAAGCCATGCTGCGCGCACTGCGCTACTTCGACAGTTTCCACGGCGGCGATGCACGCGTCTGGCTGCTGGCCATCGTACGCAACACGTTCTACACACTGCGTAGCCGACACCCGCAGGACGCGCTGCATGACGAACTGGACGAGGACGCGCACCCACTGGCTGACGATGCGCCTTCACCGGAGGCACTGACCCTACTGGCGGTGGACGTCGGCGCGCTACAGGCCGCACTGGAACGACTGCCGGCACCACTGCGCGAGATCCTCGTCCTGCGCGAGCTGGAAGAATGCTCATACAAGGAAATTGCCACCATTACCGGACAGAAGATCGGTACGGTCATGTCCCGACTGGCCCGCGGGCGCGAACGCCTGCGAGACGAACTCACCTGCCGGCCCAAGGAGGTACGTCGCCATGATCTGCGATGACGCCGGGCTGCTCATGCATGCCTATCTCGACGACGAACTGGACGCAGCCGATAGCGCGGCCATGGCGCGCCATCTCGACCAATGCGCGGCCTGCAAGGCGCGCTACGAGACCTACACGATCATGCAAAAGGCCTTGTCGGAACCCTCGCTCTATCACCGCACGCCGGATGCGTTGCGTGCTCGCTGGAACACACCAACGGCGAGCGCTACACCAACGCCATTGCCGATACGCCGCCGCGTTCCTGTCGCCTTTGCGGCGGCGGCAGGCTTTGCCGCGGCCATGCTTCTTTCGACACCGGCATGGCTGCACTGGCTACCCTCGCGAGGTGCGAACGACGTTGTCGCCCAAGTTATTTCCAGCCATGTCCGCTCGCTTCAAGGCGAACACTTGATGGACGTGGTGTCCACCGACCAGCACACGGTGAAACCGTGGTTCGAAGGCAAGCTGGATTTTTCACCCCGCGTGAAGGATCTCGCCAGCGAAGGCTTCCCACTGGTCGGCGGACGCATGGATGCACTGGACGGCCATAGCGTGGCGGCGCTGGTCTACAAGCGCCGCCTGCACGTGATCAATCTGTTCCAGTGGCCGGTTGATGGCAGTACATCCGCATCCGCCACCACACAGGAGCACGGCTATACGGTGATCCGCTGGACCGGCGACGGCATGCGCTATGTCGCCATTTCAGACGTCAACGAGGGCGATCTCAGGCAGTTCGTGCTGGCCTTCCAGAACGACGCCAACCCAGCGATGACACGCTGACCGACTCAGGCGGCCGTTGCGGCGACCGCCCAGTCGTCTGGCGTCAGTAGGGACAATCCATGCCCGAGTCGCGCCTTGTCGCACTGGGCGCTGGGGCGGCCAAATTCCCAGGACGGCTCCACCTCTCGGCACACCGATGGACGGCGCTCGTAGATGCCGCAGTGCGCCGCGTCGCCCACCGTGCCCTGCAGAGCGGTGCAACGCGGGCGTGAGGCTTGTGTGCCACGCATGACGAGACGGTGGGGATCCAGCGTTTCCGTGAGTGCCGGCGGCACCACGCCGCTCAGCGAAGCGTCCGCCTCCGACCAATGGAAGGCCACACGGAAATAGGCGCAGCACGCGCCGCAACTCAGGCAGGGATGGACCATGCGGAATGTCGGAAGCGCACCCCCTGGCGCGCAGCAGCGGGATTCTAGAACGTCGAAGGCCCGCGTGCGCGGGCCTTCGACGGTGAGTACCTGCATCCGGCAACGTGCGTTCTTACGGTTCCCCGGCAAACGTATTACAGCTCGCCATATCGCCGCTCGCAAAGCCCGCCTTGAACCATTTCACGCGCTGCGCGGAGGTGCCGTGGGTAAACGAGTCCGGCACCACCCTGCCCTGCGCCTGCTGCTGGAGCGCGTCGTCGCCAATCTTGCTGGCGGCATTGAGCGCCGACTCGATATCGCCCGGTTGCAGCCACTGCAGACGCTGCTGAGTGTGGTTGGCCCACACGCCAGCGAAACAGTCCGCCTGCAATTCCTGTCGCACAGACAGGCCATCTGCGCCTTCCATCCGTGCTCCACGGCGGCGCGCCTGTTCCACCTGATCGAAGATGCCCAGCAGGTTCTGCACGTGGTGACCCACCTCGTGCGCGATCACGTAGGCACGAGCAAAGTCACCCGACGCGTGAAAGCGGTTCTGTAGCTCCTGAAAGAACGCCACATCCAGGTACACCTTCTGGTCGCCCGGGCAATAGAACGGCCCCACCGCTGTCGAGGCCGCTCCGCAGGCGGTATTCACGCCCCCACTAAACAAGTCCAGTTTGGGATCGACGTACTGACGCCCGTGCGCCGCAAAGATGTCACCCCAGGTCTTCTCGGTGGAGCCGAGAATGGCGCTGACGAAATCCTTGGTTTGCGGATCGACATTTGCCGGCGGGCCACTGGGCGCAGCCACCTGCTGACCGCCATCGCCCGCCTGCCCGAGCAGGGCCGTGGGGTCCTTGAAGAACACCAGGCCCAGGATGGCCAGAATCACGATGCCGCCCAGCCCCAGTCCGCGCCCTCCGCCGAAACGGGGACCGCCACCACCGCCACTGTCGACCTCGACGTTCTGACTGCGTTCGCCTTTCTGCCAATCCATATGACGGCCCTCGCATGCCCCACGGTCGCATGACGATAGCGCCTCCCGCCCCCTCCCGCCATCGTCACACGATAGCTACAGTGCTCATTTTCGGAGAGATCCCCATGACCCAGCACCTGCCCGCCATCGTCGTCCTGCTCACCGTCCTGCTGCAGTTCGGCACCATGTGGGCCACCGGCCACGCGCGCGGCAAATTTGGCATCAAGGCGCCGGCCATCACGGGTCACCCAGGGTTTGAGCGAGCCTGGCGCGTTCAGATGAATACGCTGGAATCCACCATGATGTTTCTGCCTGCGCTATGGCTGGCCGTGCAGTACGGCTATCCGCTGTGGGGCGGCGTGGCGGGTCTGGTGTGGGTGTTCGGTCGCGCGTGGTACGCGGTGAGCTACCTGCAGGACGCCGCCAAGCGCGGCCCTGGTTTCATGGTGTCCATGGTCGGTTGGGCGGCCACGGTGGTGCTGGGTGTAATGGGGTTGGTCCGGGCGCTGATGCCGGGCTAAGAGCCTGCTCAAAGTCTCGCTTGAGCCCCCACTTTCCTCACCGTCATTCGGGCGCAGGCCGGAATGACGGTGAGGGGAATGAGCTATACGGAAATCGTGAACAAGCGCCAAGCGGCTACGGGTCGCGCACCCTGCGCGCGACCCGATTCCCTCATTCCACGGGATTCACTTTCAAGCGCTCGATGCGTGCGCCATCCATCGCCACGACCTCGAAGCGCAGCCCCTCGCTGACGAAGGTGTCGCCCACGCTGGGCAAACGCCCCAGCTGCTCCAGCACATAGCCGGCCATCGTCGAGAAACTGTCTTCGCCGGTCAGCTTGTAACCCAGCAGGTGTTCGACGCGACGCAGGTCCAGGCTGGCATCGATCAGCCAGCTGCCATCCGGCTCCTGCACCGCAGAAGGATCACCGCTGTCTTCATTGGGGAATTCGCCGGCGATCACTTCCAGCACGTCCGTCGGTGTGACCAAGCCGAGCACGCTGCCGTATTCGTCCACCACCAGCGCCACCTGCAGCGACTGGCGTCGGAATTCCTCGATCAGGCGCAACACGCTCAACGACTCCAGCACGGTGAGCGGCTTACGCACCACCTGCTCGACCTCGATGCGGCCATGCTCCAACAGGCTCGCCAGCAAATCGCGCGATGAGGCGACGCCAACCAGCTGATCCAGATCGTCGCCCGCCACCGGCAGCCACGCGTGACTGGACGCGTTGAGCTCAGCGCGAAGCTGTTCGGTACTTTCGCGCGGATCGATCCAGTTGATCTCGGGGCGCGGCGTCATGATGGAACGCACCGGGCGATGCGCAAGATCAAGCACGCCCTGCACCATGGCCAACTCGTCCTTGCCGAACACAGCAACGCTGCCCTCGCTGCTGGCTGTCGCTGCCTTGGGCGCGGTGTCTTCGTCGTCACCACCCGCTCCGCCCAGCAGGTTCAGCACGGCAAGCGCCGTGCGATCACGCAGGGTCCGCGCGCCGCCCAGCAGGCTGCGTTGGCGATTACGGCGCATGGTCTGGTTGAACGCTTCGATCAGGATCGAGAAGCCGATCGCCGCGTACAGGTAACCCTTCGGAATGTGGAAGCCAAAGCCCTCGGCAACCAGGCTGAAACCGATCATCAACAGGAACGACAGGCACAGGATCACCACCGTCGGCCGCGCGTTGACGAAATTGGTCAGCGGCTTGCTCGCGCTGATCATCAGCACCATCGCCACCACCACCGCGATCATCATCACCGAGAGATGGTCGACCATGCCGACCGCGGTGATAACAGAATCGAGCGAGAACACCGCGTCCAGCGCCACGATTTGCGCCACCACCAGCCAGAAACGCGCGGGTGCACGCTTGGTGGCGTCATCGTGATCGCTCGCTTCCAGTCGCTCGTGCAGTTCGACGGTGGCTTTGAACAGCAGGAACGCACCGCCCAACAGCAGGATGATGTCGCGCCAGGAGAACGAGACGGGGCCGAGTTGGACGATGGGTGTGGTGAGCTTCACCATCCACGACATCGCGCCGAGCAGGGCGAGTCGCATGATCAGGGCCAGCGAGAGGCCGAGCACGCGCGCCTTGTCGCGCTCCTTCGCGTGCAGCTTGTCGGCGAGGATGGCGATGAAGACAAGATTGTCGATGCCGAGCACGATCTCCAGCACCACCAGGGTGAGGAGACCCGCCCACGCAGTCGGGTCGGACAGCCAGTCGAATGCAAACATGGGCTGGCGCCTGAGCGCCGAATTCCTCCTTGGATCGTTTCGTAACTATACAGGGCACGGCTGTGAACGCAGCGACCACCCCGTGACACCCTGCCAAAGGACAGGATTGGCACACACGCCAGCACGGACTAGCGTGAAGACGTCTGCCGGCGCTGCACGGCCGGCCTGTGCACCCACCCTGCACGCGAGTGCCCTGGATTGTTTTCGATGGATGCGAACCGCCTGACCGACCTGCCTGTTTCACCATCGGACCAGAACACGGGCGCCCCTACGCCCTGGCAAGCTGTCGCGCTGATCGCCCTCTATTTCGTGCTGCAACTGGCCGTGGGCGGTGTGATGACGCTGGCGGCTGGCTTGGTAGCCACCTTGCACCAACGTGGCGGACTCAGCGACATCATCCCCTTGGGGCGCCAGTGGCTAGGCCAGTCGGACGTCACGGCGGCAGCGGTGATTGTGACGCTACTGATCTCGGCGGCGGTGATCATCCGCCTGGCACGCCGCACCTGGCCGCTACAATGGGCCGAAGGCATCCCACCCGGCCTGGGGTTCACCCCATCTCCACATATCGCCTTCTACGTCGCCGCCCTCGCCGCCGGTGTGATGATGCCTATCGTCGGCGGCTTGCTGACGACATGGCTCGCCCAAGGCCACGAGGTGAGTCAGGACATCAAGCAACTGGGCGCCAACACGTCGCTCGCCCTGCGGCTGCCACTCGCCCTGCTGGTGGTCAGTGTCGGGCCCGTGGTGGAGGAACTGTTGTTCCGGGGCGTCCTGCTTTCCGCTATCGGGCGCTACACCGGCAACGGCATGGCCATCGTGCTGTCGGCCCTGCTATTCGCCTGCGTGCATCTGCCCGATCTGTCCTTCCTTTGGTACGCCCTGCCCAATCTGGCATTGCTCGGCCTGATTCTCGGCTGGCTGCGCGTGCAGTCCGAATCCATCTGGCCCGCCGTGATCGCACACGGCATGAACAACCTGTTGGCCGTGGTGTCGTGGTTCATGATGACCCAGCAGTAGCCGGGTCGATGGTCAGACGCGGATCAGTGAATGCGCACGCAGCAGGCGTGCCGTTTCGAACACCGGCAAGCCCATCACACCGGAATGGCTGCCATCCAGATGCTCAATGAGCTTGGCACCGTGCCCCTGGATCGCATAGGCGCCCGCCTTACCGAACGGCTCTCCCGTGGCGATGTAGGCAGCGATGGTAGCCTTGTCCAGTGTCGGCATAGTCACGCGTGACAGGCTGGTATCTGACCATTCGCCCGAACGGGTGATCAGCCACACGGTGGAAATCACCTCATGTACCCGGCCCGACAAGCGGTCCAGCATGCGGGCTGCATCGTCGGCGTCGTCCGGCTTGCCGAAAACCTCGTCACCCAGCACCACTTCGGTATCCGCCCCAAGCACCGCCACGTTGGCCTCTTCCAGCATCACGAGCCCTGCTCGCGCTTTTTCGCGGGCCACGCGGCTCACGTAGTCACGTGGCGATTCACCAATCGCGCGCAGTTCGGGTACGTCGACGTCGACGACGCGGAAGTCCACGCCGATCTGTTCAAGCAACTGACGACGACGCGGCGATTGCGAGGCGAGATAAAGCATGTGGGCCATTCCATGGGCAGTAAGGCCCCTTAAGGTCGCATATCCCCGGTATCAAGGAAACGCTGATGCCAGGACAAGGCCTCCTGCAACAAATGCGGCGTGTGCTTGCCGCGGCTGTTGTGCATGGCCCGATCGAAATAATCCTGCAACATGGGGCGATAGCTCGGGTGAGCACAACGCTCGATCACCACCTTGGCGCGCTGACGCGGCGACAGCCCGCGCAGGTCGGCAAGGCCTTGCTCCGTCACAATCACTGCCACGTCGTGCTCGGTGTGGTCCACGTGGCTCACCATCGGCACGATGCAAGACACCGCACCATTCTTGGCTGTGCTGGGCGTGAGGAAGCACGAGAGAAAGCCGTTGCGTGCGAAATCACCGGAGCCACCAATGCCGTTGATGATGCTGGTGCCGGCCACGTGCGTGGAATTGATATTTCCGTAGAGGTCCGCCTCCACCATGCCGTTCATCGCGATGCAGCCGAGTCGGCGCACCAGCTCCGGATGGTTGGAGATCTCCTGCGTACGCAGGATGATTCGCTTGCGGAAAAAATCGATCTTATCGAGGAACCGCTCGATGCCCGCCGGGCTCAGCGAGAACGATGTGGCCGACGCCACCGACAAGACATCCTGCTCGAGCAAGTCGAGCATGCCGTCCTGGATCACTTCGGTGAACGCGCTGAGGCCGCGAAAGCCCCCTTCGCGCAACCCCGCCAACACGGCGTTGGCGATATTGCCCACGCCGGACTGCAGTGGCAGCAATTGCGGTCCCAAGCGACCCTTGGCGATCTCATGACGGAAGAAGTCGATGAGGTTGCCAGCGATCTGCCGTGACGTATCGTCTAACGGTGCAAAGGCGCTGTTGCGGTCAGGCGCGTTGGTTTCCACCACCGCGATCACCTTGTTGGGATCGAGCCGCAGGTACGGCTCACCGATGCGATCATCCGGCTTAAGCAACGGAATCGGCTTGCGATGTGGCGGCAAGGCGGTGCCGTAGTAGATGTCATGCATGCCGTCCATTTCGAGCGGCTGCCAGTGGTTCACCTCGACAATCACCTTGTCGGCAAGGTCCAACCATGTCTTGTTGTTGCCCACCGAAGACGACGCCAGCAAGCTGCCGTCGGGCATGATCGCCGTCGCCTCGATCACGGCGAGATCGATCTTGCCGAAGAAGCCAAACCACGCGTACTGCGCGACGTGGCTGAGATGGATGTCCAGGTAGTTCATCTCGCCGCGGTTGATGCGCGCACGCAGCTCCGGGTCAGACTGGTAAGGCAGGCGAAGATCGATACCGTCAGCACGCGCCAGCGCACCGTCCAGCTCAGGCGCCGTGGATGCACCCGTGAGCACGCGCACGCGAAACGGTTCACCCCGTTCGTGCGTAGCGACCATGCGCGCCGCCAGCGCCTGCGGCACGGCCTTGGGATAGCCCGCGCCAGTAAAACCACTCATGCCGATCGTCATGCCGTGATCGACCAGTTCCGCTGCCCGGGTGGCCGTCATGACCTTGGCGGCCAGGCCGGCATGGCGGATACGCTTGTCCACGAGGATGTCTCCTGCACTCCAATCGGCGAATGGTAGCGCGCGGAAACGTCAAACTCTTGGCAAGGTAGACGATGGTCGGGGGCGTCAGAACCGCAGGGTGTATTCGCGAAACTCCTCGTCACGCACCCAACCCAACGATTCGTAGAGCCGCTGCGCAGGGCTATTGGTATGCGCGGTGAAAAGCGTCATCCCGGCAGCGCCGACGGCACGCGCGAAATCTGCCGCCTCGTGCATCAACGCCGCAGCCACGCCCTGCCGCCGCACCTGCGGTGCGACAAACAGGTCATTGAGCAGATAGAGCCGTGCGAGTCGCACCGACGTGAACAGGGGATACAGCTGGACAAAACCCACGCCCTCCCCTTCGCCATCGATCGCCAGCATCACCACCGAGTCATGATGCTGGAAGCGCTCGCGCAGGAAACGCGTCGCCGCGTAGAGATCCGTCGGCTGTCGATAGAAAACCCGATAGGCATCGAACAACGGCGCGACACGATCAAGATCGTGAATAGTGGCCTGACGTACCGTGATCGACATGCGCGCCCCCGCATTGGTGATGTTGCATCCAGTATGCGTACCGGGTGCGACGCCGCCTATGACCACTTTCAGGGGAAAACGTCGTGCGCTGGCACGTGCAACGTCGACGGCTTTGTGATGGCGACGCAACGCGTCGAAGCCGTCCGTCAGGCGCGGTGGTACGGGTGCCCCGAGAGCAATGTGGTCGCGCGATAAAGCTGCTCGGCCAGTACCAAACGCACCAGCATATGCGGCAAGGTCAGCGGCCCGAGCGACCATGACTGATCTGCCCGCGCCAACACCTCCGGTGCGTGCCCATCCGGGCCACCGATCAGGAAGGCGATATCGCGACCGGACATGCGCCATTTGGATAGCTGCGCAGCGAGGTCTTCGCTCGACCATGTCTTGCCGCGCCCATCGAGCGCCACCACGTGAATATCCCGCGGCAACGCGGCGAGAATCGCTGCGCCTTCGTCCTGAATCGCGCGCGCATCATCGCGCCCTTTGCCACGCAGGCCGGGCTTCAGTTCAATCAGTTCCAGCGGCAGCTCGTGCGAGAGTCGCTTGCGGTATTCCGCAAAGCCCTCCGCCACCCAAGCCGGCATGCGTTCACCGACGGCAATCAGGCGAGCACGCACACATCACCACCCAAATTCGAGGAAATAGCGAGGGCGCCGCGCGCCGGAGCAGCGCGCGGCACATACCGCCAGAAAGCGGGCCATTAGCCCGCGCTGGCGACTTCGGCGTCGACTTCGCGATCACCCACGGTCCACAGCCGTTCCAGGCCGTAGAACTCGCGGATGCGCGGCAGCATGACGTGAACGATCACGTCACCCAGGTCCACCAGTACCCATTCGGCTTCCTGCTCGCCTTCCACGCCAAGAGGCATCACGCCCGCCTGCTTGGCGAACTTGACGACTTCGTCGGCAATGGATTTGACGTGGCGCGCGGAGGTGCCGGAGGCAACAACCAGCAGATCGGCGATGGAGGTTTTGCCGCGGACGTCGATTTCACGAATGTCCTTGGCCTTCAGTTCGTCCAGCGCGTTGAGAACTTGCTGACGAATGACCGCCGTGGTGGCGGATTTGGTGCTGCGCTTGGCGGTCTGACTCAAGTGCGTTTGCCTCGATGCGGGATCGATGCGCGGGATTGGCGCGGCGCCAGTATAACGGACCACCCTCAAGCCCATGTCAAACGGGGTTTTCGCGGCACCTGCGGGGCTATCTCGCCCCTCCTGGGAAAGCCCTGGCGGGCAGCCGCCCTGCCTGGTGCAAAGCCCCAGGCCCAATAAAAAGGCCCCCTCCCATCGGAGGGGGCCTCTGGACACATCCGCTCAGCGAATCAATGGCCCGCGGCGGTGGACGAAGCGGCAGGCGCGGTGCTCTTCTTACCGCTGTGCTGCTTCTTGTGGTGCGTCTGCTGGGTGGCGTCGCTCTTCATCGAGTCGCTGGACGACTTCATCGCGTCAGAGCTGGATTGCATGGCATCCGAGCTGGACTTCATCGCGTCCTTGCTGGCGTCCTGGGTCGACTGCGGCGTGGTGCTCTGTGCCATGACCGGGGACATGGCAAGACCGAACACAACGGCGGTCGCAAAGGCGAGTACGGCGTAACGGGAAACTTTCATGGTCAGGTATCTCCAGAAGCGGTGAGGTAACCGTGCGGCCGTGCCGCACTTCCATGGAACAGCCGCCGCCGCCCTTCCTGAACGACCTCGGCAACCCGGTGGCGAATAGATCGACACCGGCCACGCCGCATCAGCACTCCTGCGCGATGCGAACGGTCCATCCCTGGTCCGTGAAACCATTTCGCCGGGCCGCAACAGCAACCCGCGCCCCTTCCCGGGGGAAAGCCTATACCTATGCGTGCACACGGAATGTGGCGTGGTGACACGTCCATTCAGTTGCAATACGGGCTGCGTGCTTGCAACAAGTTGCGATTGCTGCACTGCATCTGCAGGTCGCCAGGAACATTGCCGCGGACTGCGGCTTAGCGTGGTGTTGCGGCACGCACGCCATCCCAGAGAACCATGGCCACCGCTTCCAGTCGCGTCATCGCGCTGCGGCGCAACATCTTTTCAGTCGCGGCGCATCTTCAGGATCTACCGCCACGCGGTGCCGCGAAAACGACAGTTTCACTTCAGCGCAGGCTGGAGCAAACGCCCGCCCATCAGCGCATTCAGCACCACCACGATGCCCACCGCCATGGCATGCGTAAGCAAGTCCGTCGCCGCCACGGCAAAGGCGTGGCAGATCTCCAGCAGTGCTGCGGAGGCAGCGGCCGAAGCCAGCCCGACCATGATCGCCGCCAGCACGGGGCGCAACGGATACGCCCGCCGCAGCAACCAGATCAACAGGGCGGACAACGGCACCGAAAAACTGATGATAAAGACGAGACAGTCACTCGCCTCATTGAACTTGGCGACGTGCGCAGAAGGCCCAAGCCAGTCATGCATGCAACCCAGCCCGCTGGCGCCGACCCAGACCAGCAACCACGGCAGCGGCAACAGGGTCCACCGCCACGACCGCCCCGGCACGCCCAATGAGAAGGCCGCCCAGGCCGCGCATACCGCCGTCATCACCGCCCCCACTCCGGCCACGGCGATGTCTGGCTCGGCAACCCAGCGCTGGACCATGTGGCTCACGCCATAGTGCGCAAACAGACCCACCGCAATGACCGCCACCACCAGCAGCCAGCCGAGCGTACGCAGCCACGGGGGCGGCAGCCGCCGCACCGGCGTGAGCTGATCGCCCAGCGACTGGATCAGTGACTCGGGGAGTCGCGGCTCGGTCATGATGCTCAAGGTTCTCCGTGGAAGCGCGAGCGCAATGCTTTCATCGCGCGATGCAGGTTGACCTTCAGGGCGCCGGTCTGGCGCCCCGTCTGCGCTGAGGCCTCAGCCAGCGATTGTTCCTTCAGGCCCAATTGTTCCACCGCCTCGCGCTGCCCCGGCGGCAGCGCCGCGATGGCCTCACGCAGACGCCGGGCTTCCTGTTCGCGCTCGGTGGCCGCGGTGGCGTCGTCGATATCCGCGTGGGTGTCGTAAGCGTGCTCGTCATGCACCTCTCTGGACCCGCGGCGTCCCTGGCTGCGCAGCGCATCAATCGCACGCCGCCCGGCCAGCGCCGCCAGCCACGCGTCATAGGAACGTGTGGGGTCGTAGGTATGGCGTACCCGATGCACCGTGAGCAGCGTCTCCTGCACCACATCGTCGAGCAGATCCACCACCACGCCCTGACGTCGCGCCACGGAGCGGATCAGCGGCACGGACGACGCCAGCACCCGCTCATACGCCCGGCGATCACCACCCTGCGCAGCCGCCATCCACGCAGCGCGCTCGCGCTCCTGCATGTCACCGAGAGGGGCCGCGGTGTCGCTCACGATAGATGGAGTCCTGTCCCGCCGGGAAAGGACGCTATCTAGACCCATTGTGCAGGGCGCGGTCAAGCTGACGGACATATCGGGGCCTCATAGGTCCTCTTCGCCTATTCGCCCGCCATCGCGCCTGGGTTACATCCACCAGCCGTCTGGTTTGTACGAAACCACCTGGAAGTTCTCCAGATACCGAGGTTGCGCGGGCTTTTCAGAGAGCTCCGATAGCCGCCTTTTGCTTGCGACTGGCCTAATCCGCCTCCGGTTCGCCGTACCTGGCATGCCGTTTCATTCCCTATCGCAAGGAAAGCTCCATGAAGAAGACTCTGATGGCATTGGCGTTCACCGCCATCGTCGCCCCGATCGCTGCTCAGGCCACGCAGAACAACGGCATCAACTACACCTACCTGCAGCTCGATTACGTCAACGTCACCCAAGCCGGCAATGCGGGCGTTGCACAGGGCGGCATGCTCACCGGCTCCTATGGTTTCCACGACAACTTCCAGATGTTCGGCAGCTACGGCGCCATGAACTTCAACAAAGTGTCCGATTACGATCCGATCATCGGCCACTTCTCGTGGACCCCGAAGGTCAAGCCCTGGTCCGTCGGCTTTGGTTATGCCTTTAGCATCGGCAGCCGCGCCGACTGGGTGACCCAGATCGCCTACCAACACGACAAGTACAGCAACCACATGTGCCTGGACAGCTACTGTGTCCGCTTCAACGGTAGTGACAACTTCTATACCGTCAACACCGGCGTCATGGGCCGTGTTACCGACAAGCTGACGGCCAATGCCTATATGGGCTACGACCATGGCGTGAGCAGCAACGGTGACGGCAACCTGTTTGGCCAATTTGGCCTGGTCTACAACTTCACCCCGATGTGGGCGCTGGAAGGTGGCGTGCGTATCAGCAACGACACCAACGACATCTTCAACGTCGGTGTGCGCGCCAGCTTCTGATCGACTGCACGTATCAGGACAAAAAGAAGCCCGGCCAACGCCGGGCTTCTTTTTGTCTTCTCCCTCGTAAAAAAAGCCCGGCGTTGGCCGGGCTTTTGCGAAGAAGCGGACGAGATGGAAGGGGCCAGTAATGGACACCCCTTCCGCCCAATCCAACCTTAGAAACGGTACTCAGCGCCCAGCGAAAGGATGCTTGCACTGGCGCCATTGTTCTTGATCTTGCTGCCCAGGCTAAGGCCGTAGTAGTCGTAGTTCAGGCTCATACCGAAATGACGGTTGAAGTCATAACCCACACCCAGGCCACCGTACCACGACGTGCTGTTGTCGCTGCCACGGATGGGGTCGGTGCTGTTGCCCTGATTGTCATACAGGCTGATCGTGGCGCGCGTCTTGGTGAACGCCAGACCCGTGCGTGCCTGGATGTTCCAGTTGTCATTGAACTGGTACATGTAGTTGCCACCCAGCGTAAAGCCGTGCGATGCGGCCTTGCCACGGGTGCTGAGGCCATAGCCGCTCTCGTAATCGACGTAGCTTTTGTTCAACTTGGCCTTGCCCAGGTCGACGTAGCCCGTGTCGATACCCCAGTTGCCGGACGACGTTGCCCAGCGATAACCAACACCCAAGTCCCAGCCAAAACCCTTGTTGCTGGAGAAATACTGGTTGCTGACACGGTAGTCCGACTGTCCGGCGTTGCCACGGACGAAAAAGCCGCCGTCATTCTGGTCCGCCAGCGCGGCGGTCAACGGAGATACCAGCGCTGCGGACAACGCGACGATGGAAATGAGTTTCTTCATGAGGCTATTCCTATTTTATAAATGCGGGGCAAGCAGACGACTCGCAGATGCTATCCAAGTGAAATCGGTGCGCATTGAACGCGAGCACTGTGCTTTGGAACGGCAGTTCCATCTCTCACACCGAAGGTGGTTCGTCGATTGACGTACCGCCATGCATTGGGCCAGCAAAGTCATCGCCTCAGCTATCGGAATGAACTGAAACCATGTCGGTTATTTGCTATTGAGATCGATCCTGCGAAATAGACATCCAGAACTGGATACGTCCTCATGATCTGTCACGCCGTATACGACGCTGATCCCGCAACTCGGCTTCATCCCTGTGGATGATTCGTACGCGACGTGCGCTCCCACAGAGAGATAACTCTTATCTCGTCGATAGCACCGCGGCAGTGAGCCGCGACATGAGTCATGCAAGCTCGTCAGAGCCGGTGCATTGGCAGCACGCTCACAGGACACCCAGCCCACGAGGTTCGTGTTTGCGTTGCTCACGCGCCATATCAAACTCTGTTTGCAGCACAATCCAGTACAGCGCCGTGGTGCGGAACACGGTAGCGAAACGCTTGGCGCATGCCGCATCGATCGGCTCACCGACGATCACACCACGCACGCGCGCCACCGGTAGACCGGCAAGGCGTGCTAGTTCCGTCATGGTCATACCGCGGGGGCGCATGTAGTCCTCACGCAGTATTTGGCCCGGGGAGCGCAGGCGGGGAAAGGCGCTCGTGCTGGGCCGGGTGCGCGATATGTTCGAAGACATCAGAGCCTCCTTCAAGGCGCAGAAGGTCGCCGGATCAGGATTGATCCGTGTCAGGTTTCGCCGTGTGCCCCGTCCGTGATCGCCCGAGGTGTGGCGCATCGACCCGTGTGCCGATGCGCCACGGGGACGATCATCGGACGGGGTTTAAGCGGCGGCAGTCGGCGGCTTCATGTGCCGACGGGTGACCTTCTCGATACTGAACACGGCAATACCAAGGGCCAACCTCGCTTCAACGGTCAGCTCTTCGGCGCTCGATAGATCCCGCAGATTTCCCGGAACGACCATCCATTGCCGCTTCTCAAAACGCTTACGCAGGTACGTAAGTATCTTCAGCGCGGGAACGATATCGTCGTAGGGATCCTCCGCAGGCGGGGACTCGAGAAACGCCTGGAGCCGGGATAAAGCGGCTTGGCTGCCGTCATGGGGTGCTGACGGGCGTCGCCCTGTCTTATGATCGCTGTTAGCCATCATCAACTCTTCCAAGTTGGTTATGGTTAGCGGGTCGTCGGTGCTGATACACCGGCGGCTCGCGACTCACGGCATCACTGCCGTGGTCACTCGCGTAGCCCTGAAGAAAGATGAAAAAGAGACGGCGCGAGTGACGAGACGAGACTATCAACACATATCGCCGCGTAACAGTCGGCCAATCACTCCACGTGATTACCGTCGAAGGATGACACGCCTGTCAGCGTATACGAGGGAACCCACTCGAAAACCTGACACGTACTCACGCTGTCTTCCGCAGGCGACAGAGTTGTCTGGCGCCTGACAGAACAAGAGCGATTCCCGCCGATCCGAAGAGCATCGGAAACGCCCAGATCGACAGCAAGGAGTCGACCCGTGGACCGGCGTTGGGGTTGGCCGGATCGTAGCGAACAACCACCACCTCCCCGACGATCATTGAACGCATGGTGCTTACGGGAAACTCGATGCGTTCGCCGCTAGACGTTTGGAATGCGGCATCGGCGTGGTGTTTGCCGTACGTCAGGCGAACGATATGACCTTGCGTAGTGACTGACGAACGCATGAATTCCGCGGCCACCTGGATAACCAGCGCAGCACAGATGCACATGAGCGGACCGATCACGAGGGCGAGCACGGCGCGCACATAGTTGGGCATGGGGTCCGTCATCGTTCTCTTCACCCGTGAGGATGCGCCGCGTGGATCCCCGGCGAGTGACGGATCCATGGTGCGATTCGGCGTGCGCTTGCGAGCTGGTGTTGGCTGATCCGCCTCAGTCCGCCTTACTGAGCGTCACCGTGCCGTAGGTCATGAACACCCTGATCGTGCCGGATGGACCGCTATAGCCGCCCTGCCCACCACCAAGGTGGCAGGCCAGCGCGGTGAAACCCCAGGCATCCTCCATGGAGGCGGCGATCTTTCGCGTGGTGAGCGCCGCCAGCTCGTACTGCTCGCCGAAGTCGCGCACTCGCTGCGCATGCTCACCGAGTGGCGTGGGCACGGAGGGATGGTCCCAGCCCCATAGCCAGCTGCCGTCCTCGGTATTGAGTGTGCCAACGACCTGCACCGGCGCTGTCACCACCAACTGCTTTTCGGCATGGGTAAAGGTGATCGTCCCGACCTCAAGATCGACATCCCACACGGCGGTGTCGAGCCCCCACATGTCGATCGCAGCCTGGGTGCGCATCTGCATTTCGTTGTTTGCGCGTGCGATGGTGAGATCCGGCTCGGAAAGCATCGACGTGTCGTCCTGGTTGTCGCCATCGACACGATTGCTTTTGCTACCCCATAGTTTTTTCAGAAAACCGGCCATGTGCTTCCTTCCTTGGAAATGGTGTTCATCCGTGGCATCAGTCTCAGGTGTTTTCGGTGCGGCGTCTATTCGACTGGCGCACTTATTTGCGCACAAGTGCCACGACGTTCGCTGCCCCGTGGCCGACCCGGATGGCTTCCCCCATCCGAGGCACCCATGGTCTTTAGCGACCACGGTTTCCCGAATGGCCAACCCGGCTTACGGATGCCCCGCGGAGCCTGATCGATCCTTTTTAGAAGCAAGGTAACTTCTGCGCCCTATCAGGCGAATAATCCGGTGACACCCCAGCGGACCTCGTGCCCATGCTTGTGCTGATCCTCGCCTACCTTGGCGGCGTACTGACCATTCTCAGCCCGTGCATCCTGCCGGTGCTGCCGTTTGTGTTTGCCCGGGCAGACCGCCCCTTTGCGCGCAACGGCCTGCCGATGCTGGTAGGCATGGCGCTGACCTTTGCGCTGGTGGCCACCCTGGCGGCGGTGGGCGGGGGCTGGGCGATTCGAGCCAACCAGTACGGCCGCATCGTGGCCCTGGTGGTGCTGGCCATGCTGGGGCTTACCTTGTTGTCGACGCGACTGGCCGAGTGGATCAGCCGCCCCTTTGTGGCGCTGGGCAACCGCCTTTCCCAGCATTCAGACGCTGACGATTCCATCTGGTCGGCGGCGGGGTTGGGTGTAGCGACGGGCCTGCTGTGGGCACCGTGCGCCGGGCCGATCCTGGGCCTGCTGCTAACCGGTGCAGCCCTCAATGGGGCCAGCGTACAAACGTCGCTGCTGTTGCTCACTTATGCGCTGGGCGCTGCTACGTCACTGGCCTTGGCGCTGGTGATCGGCGGCAAGGTCTTTTCTGTGATGAAGCGTTCGCTCGGTGCGGGCGAATGGGTACGCCGCGCCCTGGGCGTGCTCGTGCTGGCGGGCGTAGCGGCGATTGCACTGGGGCTGGATACCGGCGTGCTGACGCGCGTGGCGCTGGCGAGCACGGGCGGCTTCGAGCAGAAGCTGATCGACGCCGCACGCCCTGCCCCGGCACCACAACCCGTGGTGAAACAAGGTGAGCCGTTGCCGGTGGAAGGGGAACTGCCCTCGCTGGAAGGTGCTACGCAATGGTTCAACTCGCCGCCGCTGTCCGCACAGTCGTTGCGTGGCAAGGTGGTGCTGGTCGATTTCTGGACGTATTCCTGCATCAACTGCATTCGCTCACTGCCCTATGTGCGTGGCTGGGCCGACAAGTACAAAGATCACGGTCTGGTGGTGATCGGCGTACACGCACCGGAGTTCGCCTTTGAAAAAGACCCGCAGAACGTGAGCAAGGCGATCAAGGATCTCGGCGTTGATTATCCGGTGGCGCTGGATAACGACTACGCGATCTGGAAAGGCTTCAGCAACGAGTACTGGCCTGCGCACTACTTCATCGACACGCAGGGGCGCATCCGCCATCACCACTTTGGCGAGGGCGAATATGCGCAGAGCGAGGATGTAATCCGTCAGCTGCTCACGGAAGCCGGGCAAAAAGATCTTCCGGGCGGCTACGTGCAGCCCGGTGCACAAGGCGCGGAGGCAGCCGGCTCGGGTGACGCCATGCGCTCACCGGAAACCTATGTCGGTTATGCGCGTGCGGCGAATTTCGCAGGCGGCAAGGTGGCGCATGACGATGCCTGGACGTATCACGCACCCGATACCTTGATGGTCAACCAATGGGCGTTGGACGGCCGTTGGACGGTGCGCGACGAGAACGCGCAACTGGACAACGCAAACGGCCGCATCGTGTACCGGTTCCGCGGACGCGATCTGCATCTGGTGCTGGGCCCGGGCAATGACGGCAAGCCCGTGCGCTTCCGCGTCACCGTCGATGGCAAGACGCCGGGCGCGGACCATGGCATGGATATCGACAACGACGGCAACGGCACGGTGACGTCGCAACGACTTTATCAGTTGATTCGCCAAGCAAGCGGTACCGGTGAACGCACTTTCGAAATCACCTTCCTCGATCCCGGAGTCCAGGCTTACGCCTTCACTTTTGGCTGATCGATATCACTAACCTCATGGAGGTTGCCATGTCCCGTACACAGGACATCGTGAAGCTGGAACGTCGCCGCTTTCTGCGCGCGGCGCTGACAGGAGGAGCGGTTGCTGCCATCGGAGGCTTTGCACTTCCCGCGTTGTTCAAGCGCGGCGCGATAAGCGGTGAGGCCATGGCGGCCACACCTGTCGCCACCGGGGCGGACCTGTTGCTGGTCTGCTTTGCCGACGATGGTCACAAGCTGGGCGTGTGTCATGTGCGCAAGCTGGTGCTCAACGATGCGCAATGGCATGAACGACTCAGCGACGACGCGTACTACGTGATGCGCCGTGCGGGTACGGAGCGCGCCTTCAGCGGCCCACACGAGAAGACGGGGCCCGGCCTGTATCGCTGCCCCGCGTGTGACACCGCGTTGTTCGACGCTGCGACACAGTTCGATTCCGGTACGGGCTGGCCGAGTTTCTGGCAGCCCATCGCCAAGCAGAATGTGATCGAGACGCACGACAGCACGTTCGGCATGGACCGCATTGCGGTGACGTGTGCGGGCTGCGATAGCCATCTCGGGCACGTGTTCGACGACGGTCCACCGCCGACAGGGCTGCGGTATTGCATGAACTCGGTGGCGTTGCGATTTGTGCCAAGGGCGTCGTAGGACGCCCCCAAGGAGCAAGCCATTGGCCGCCAAGGGCAGCTCTCCCCACGGATTGCGCACGCGCCATTAGAACCTGTCCAAAGATCTTGCTTGAGCGCTTATTTCTTTCACCGTCATTCCGGCGCAGGCCGGAATCCAGTAACGGACGCAGTCGGTTATCGCGTGGCGTTCAAGCGTTTGTCGCTACCGCGAAAACCTAGCGATGTGGCCACTGGATTCCGGCCTGCGCCGGAATGACGGTGAGGTCGTAAGGATGTTCACGGAAGATATTGAACAGGCTCTTACAGTGCTGGCTTTGCCCGATAAGGGGCGAGGACGGATGGGTCCTCGAACAAGCCGCAGGGCAGCAAATAGCGGGGATCGCGGCCTTCTGAGAGCAATTCGCGGATGCGCGTGGCGGAGATCTCCAGCGGCGTCACTGCCAGTTCGATGACCTTACCTGCCGGTAACTCGTGCAGCTCCGTGGTATCGGTTGTGCGACGAGGGAGAATCTCTACGGCCAGATCCACCGACCACTTGGCATCGATGCCGGGGCGATTGAGCACGCCTATATGGGCGTAATCGAATAGATCGCGCCAGCTCTGCCAGCTCGGCAGACCGGCGAACGCGTCGGCGCCAAGCAGCAGGACCAGGGGGCGATCGCCCAGCTCATCGCGCAATTCGCGCAAGGTGTCGATGGTGTAGGACGGACCTTCGCGACGTAGTTCGCGTGTATCCAGAGTCAGGCGATTCTGCCCTTGCAGCGCCGCCTTCAGCATCGCCACGCGCTGTGCCGGTGACGCGGTGGGCGCATTGCGGTGCGGCGGCACGTGCGCGGGCATCAGGCGCACGTCGGCATCGAGCAGTTCGGACGCCTCCCAAGCCACGCTGAGATGGCCCAGGTGCACCGGATCAAAGGTGCCACCAAAGAGCGCGAGCGGCCTCATGCCAGCGCGCCGGCCGCCCGTGGTTCGGCAATGGCTGCGATCAGGCGCTCGGCTTCCAGCCAGGCATCGCCCTGCTCTCGTCCTTTGGCCATACGGTCGATGCGCGCCGCACGCGCCAGGCACTGCAGCCAGTGCTCGCGCGGTGCACGACGCAGTGCCTTACGAAACAACTGTTCGCGCGCCGGCCAAAGGCGTTCGGCGCGAGCCTGCGCGGCAAAGTCGCGCGCGTTAGCAAGTCGTAGGGCAAGCTGCAATTGATTGACCAGCCAGCCCATCAGGCCGATCAACTCCTCGCCCTCGGCGCGCAGACCGGCAAGGATGTGCAGCGCCCGCCCACCGTCGCCCGCGAAGGCCGCATCGGTGAGCTTGAAGGCGTCGTAGCGTGCACTGTCGGCGACAAGGTTTTCCATTTCCTGCGCATCGATTTTGCCTTGGCCGTGCAACACGACCAGCTTGTCGATTTCCTGCGCTGCCGCGAGCAGATTGCCTTCGACACGCTCGGCAAGCAGCATCGCTGCATCCGGCGTGGCGGACAATCCGCGCGAGGTGAGGCGTGCGCCAATCCAGGACGCCCATTCGTTGGGCCGGGGTGCATTGAACACCACCAGTGCACCGGCCGCGTCGAGGTTCTTGGTCCAGGCGCCTTCGTGCTTGCTGCTCCAGTCCATCGCGGTGATCAGCAAGGTGACATCCGGCGGCGGGTTGGCGCAGAACTCGTTGATGGCCTTGGCGCCCTCGGTACCAGGGCGGCCAGTAGGCAGGCGCAGATCCAGCAGGCGCCGGGTGGCGAACAAGGACATGCCTGCCGCTGCACGCGCCAGGTCGTCCCAATCGAAGTGGTTGCCTACGTCCAGCACCTCGCGCTCGGCATAGCCGAGCTTGCGGGCCTGGGCACGGAGAGCATCCGCGGCTTCCAGCACCAGCAGTTCTTCACCCGCCAGCAGATACACCGGCAACAGGTGATCAGCGGCTAGCGACTTCTGCCATTGCGTGGCGTTGAGCGGCATGGTCCGGTGGCGTACTCAGTGCGTGCTGCTGGACGAAGCCGGCTGCGGGTCCTGCGGGGTCTCTTGTGCGGCAGCCGCAGCTGCCGTCTGGCCAGGATGACGACCGGCAGCCTGCAGTCGGAGCAGGATCGCCGTAACCATGTCGTCGTTCAAGCTGCCCTGGATCGCTTCGACCTGAGCCGTCGTACCGATGGTGTTGGTGGGGTCGTAGCTGAAATCACGCTGCAGGTCGATGCGCTGGCGCGGCACCAGGGGCTGGCCCGTACCGTCATGCACTTCAAACTGCACCTGGTAGCGCACGGTGTATTCGGTGACGCGGGCGGCGCCGTTCACTGTCAGCGTATCGGTGCTGAAGTAGGCAACGGGGATATTGAGTTCGGCCGTGGTGGCACTGGCCTTCTCTTCCACATTGATGCCGGAAGCCGCCAAGGTGCGCTCCAGGCCACGCAACAGGTTGTTGTTGTTGACCACCGTGACATGCACATGCTGCATGGCAGGCGGCAGCGCTACGTTCTGGCGCAGATGGAATCCACACGCTGCCAGCGAGAGGACGGACATCAACAGCAGCGAAGCTTTGACCACACGGCTCATGGATTTCATCCTGCGACGATGTTGACGATCTTGCCCGGCACCACGATCACCTTGCGCACGGTCTGGCCTTCCAGGAAGGCCGCCACGTTCGGCTGTACCAGCGCCAGCGCCTCGGCCTCTTCCTTCGAGGCATTGGCGGCGACTTCGATGGTACCGCGCAATTTGCCGTTGACCTGAACCGCAAGCGTGAGCGAGTCGCGCACCAGTGCGGCGCTATCCACCTTCGGCCACGGCTGATCTTCCAGCACGGACTCCGGATGGCCCAGCACCTGCCACAAGGTGTGGCTGACGTGCGGCACCACGGGGTTGAGCAGCAGCACCATGGCTTCCAGCGCCTCGTGACGCACGGCGCGGCCTTGGTCGCTCTGGTCGTTGAACTTGTTCAACGCGTTGAGCAGTTCCATCAGCGCGGCGATGGCGGTGTTGAAGGAGTGACGGCGACCGAGGTCGTCGCTGACCTTCTGGATGGCTTCATGCACCTGGCGGCGCAGCGTTTTCTGCCCGGCGTCCAGCGCCGACGAATCGACCACCGGGTGATCCGGCTGCGACGCATGCGTGGTCACTTCGCGCCAGAAGCGGCGCAGGAAGCGGGCCATGCCTTCAACGCCAGCTTCGCTCCATTCCAGCGATTGCTCCGGCGGGGCGGCGAACATGGAGAACAGGCGCACCGTGTCGGCGCCGTACTTGTCCACCATGGCCTGCGGATCGATGCCGTTGTTCTTGGACTTGGACATCTTTTCGGTGCCACCGATCTTCACCGGCTGGCCGTCGCTCTTGGAGCGTGCACCGATCACGCGCGCCTTGTCGTCGCGCTCGATCTCCACGTCGGCCGGATTGATCCAGTCCTTCGAACCATCGGTGTTGTCGCGGTAGAACGTCTCGGCAATCACCATGCCCTGACACAGCAGGTTGGTGGCTGGCTCGTCCGCCTTCACCAGCCCCGCGTCACGCATGAGCTTGTGATAGAAGCGGAAGTACAGCAGGTGCAGGATGGCGTGCTCGATGCCGCCGATGTACTGGTCGACCGGCAGCCAGTAGTTGGCGCGTTCGTCGACCTGATCGTTGGCACCGGGGCTGGTGTAGCGCGCGTAGTACCAGCTCGACTCCATAAAGGTGTCGAAGGTGTCGGTTTCGCGCTCGGCCGGACCACCGCACTGCGGGCAGGTGGTCTTGCGCCATTCCGGATCGGCCTTGATCGGCGACTGCACGCCGGAGAAAGCGACATCTTCCGGCAGCACCACGGGCAGTTGATCTTCCGGCACAGGCACGGCATCGCACGTGGGGCAGTAGATGACGGGAATCGGGCAGCCCCAGTAACGCTGGCGGCTCACGCCCCAGTCGCGCAGGCGCCAGTTGACGCGACGCACGCCCTTGCCTTCGCGCTCGAAGCGGGCGGCCATGGCTTCGAAGGCCTGGCTGTAATCCATGCCGTCGAATTCGCCGGAATTGACCAGGTAGCCGCGCTCGGTGAAGGCGCTGTCTTCCTGGATGCTGGCCTCGAACGACTCGATCAACTGCACCGCTGCCGAGGTTTCATAAGCGTCGATGTTGCCGCCGCCCAGCGCTGCGCGCATCGGGTCGGCGCCCACGCCCTTGGACAGGTCGTGCTGGATCTCAGCCACCGCGTCGAGCACGGCGCGGTCGACCACCACCATGCGGATCGGCAGGCTGTACTTCTGGGCGAATTCCCAGTCGCGCTGGTCATGGCCGGGCACGGCCATCACCGCACCGGTGCCGTAACCCCACAGCACGAAGTTGGCGACGAATACCGGGATCTTCTCACCGGTGAGCGGATGGATGGCTTCGATGCCCGTATCCATGCCGCGCTTTTCCTGCGTCTCCAGCTCGGCTTCGGACACGCCGCCGTGCTTGAGCTCTTCCAGGAAAGCAGCCAGCGTCGGGTTGCTCTGCGCGGCTTTGACGGCCAGCGGATGCTCACCCGCAATGGACACAAAGGTCGCGCCCATCAGCGTGTCGGGACGCGTGGTGAAGACGGTGAGCGGCTCGCTCTCGCCTTCCACATCGAAATGGATTTCCAGACCCTCGGAGCGCCCCACCCAGTTGCGCTGCATGGTCTTCACTGCGTCGGGCCAGCCGGGCAGCGTATCCAGGCCGTCGAGTAATTCCTGCGCGTAATCGGTGATCTTGAGGAACCACTGCGGGATCTCGCGCTTTTCAACCAGCGCACCGGAGCGCCAACCGCGACCATCAACCACCTGCTCGTTGGCGAGCACGGTCTGGTCCACCGGATCCCAATTCACCACCGCGTTCTTGCGGTAGGCCATGCCCTTCTTCATCAACCGCGTGAACATCAACTGTTCCCAGCGGTAGTAATCAGGACGGCAGGTGGCGAACTCGCGGGTCCAGTCGTAGGCGAAGCCCATGCGCTGCAACTGGCCGCGCATGTGTTCAATGTTCTGATAGGTCCACTTGGCCGGCGCGGTCTTGTTTTTGATCGCGGCGTTTTCGGCGGGCAGGCCGAACGCATCCCAGCCCATCGGCTGCAGCACGTTCTTGCCCTGCATGCGCTGGTAACGGCTGATCACGTCACCAATGGTGTAGTTACGGACGTGACCCATATGCAGCGCGCCCGAGGGATACGGGAGCATGGAAAGGCAGTAGAACTTGGGCCGTGAAGCGTCTTCCTTCACCTCGTAGGCGCGCTGGTCGCGCCAATACGTTTGAGCAGCGGTTTCCACCGCCTGCGGCTGGTAGCCGTGCTCGTTAGCCTGGTCCTGGGTACCTTGGTCCTGAATGTCCTGCATTGTGTCCGGCGCCGTAAGTTTTGCGGGCTGCCACCGGACTTTCCGGCGGTCAGCTGTGAACGGGGCAGACTAGCAGAATTAGGGTCCGTTCATCGCCAAACGGTGGCAAAACGGCGCTAGATCAGGATCTTCTGCAGGAGCGCATGGGTGCGCTCCTGCAGGTGTAGAAGCTCAGCCCTCGGGGCAGCGGACCGACTGCCCTGCCGCCACCGCGCTGGCCACGGCGCCGATCTGGCTGGCGAGACGGTGGATCGCCTGCTGATGGCCCTGCACCAAGGCGTCATACCCCTCGCCCACCGTTTCATTGATACGGCTGGTGCAGGCCAGCGGATCGCCGCCCTTCAACGGACGCACGCTCCAGGCCGCATCGATATAGGCATAACTGCCCGGCACGGAGTCGAAGCGCCGCACATCGAGCTTGATGCGCACGGTGGACTGACCTTCGCTGGGCAGGCCGGTGACATCCTGAGCGCGGAAATCCCGGGTGAGGTCGGCGGACAGCGCCCCGCGCACCTCGTCGCCGAGCGGTGCAATCCAGCGCTGGCCCTGCAGCACGGCCACACCCTGCCCGCCCTGTCGCACCACCATTTGTGGCTGATCAACCTGCGCAGGCACGGTAACGGGCAGCAGTTCGAACTGGAACGGCCGGGCGGAAGGCGCTGACGTCGCATCACCAACGGCCGGAGGCACCAGCGTGTAGTAGCGCACGGGCGGCACCGAACCGCAGGCACCCAGCACCAGCGCCAGTCCGGCGATGGCCAGGTTCAGAGTTCCCCAGCGGGTCATGGCTTGCTCCCTTGTGATGGCGCGTCTTGCGGCGGAGGCGGCAGTGGGGCCTGCAACGGTTTGTCGTCGGCGCGACGGCCGCGCAGCAGCGCGTCCGGATGGTCGCCCAGGTAATCGGTCAGCACGCGCAGCGAGCGCGCGGCACGCTGCAGCTCCTGCAGGCTACCGCCGAGGTTCTGCTGCAACTGCGAGTCCGGCGCAAACGCGTTATTGGCGTTGCCCAGGGTCTTCTGCGCGCCTTGCAGCGTGGTTTTCACTTCCGGCAGGACGCTGCCGTTGACCTGTTGAAGCGTCTTGTGCAGCTCGCTCAAGGTGTCGTTGAGGTTGTTGCCGATCTGGTCGAACGGCACCTTCTGGACCTTGCTGACAATGTCCGCGATCTGCTGCTGGATCTTGTCGAAGTCACCCGGCGCCGTCGGGATCTCCAGCGGCTTGGCGCGACCGTCGAACTCGACCTTGGACGCCTTGGGCAGGAAATCCATGGCGATATAGAGCTGCCCCGTGAGCAGGTTGCCGGTGCGAGCCTGCGCGCGCAGGCCGTGCTCGACCAGGCGGCCCATCATCTGCGACATCTGCTCGTCGTCGCCTTGCGCCTTCGCCAAGGCCATCAACTTGTCATGTGCCTTGCCGAGGCGTGCGGGGTACACCACCGCACCCACAATGGTCGGGAAGGTCTGAGTCTTCTCGTCAAAATCGAGGTTGATCGACACCACTCGGCCGAACGACACGCCCAGGAACTCCACCGGCGCGTCAACGGCCAGGCCGCGCAGCGGCTGGCTGAAGCGCATGCGGATGTAGCGCGGCTCGCCGTCCGGCGGCGCCATGGCTGTTGCCATGTTGTTGAACAAGGTGAAGGCGTCGTTCTCTTGCGCGGTCGAGGCGTCATGCGGCCCCGGCGGATCCTGGAACGCTACGCCGCCCGCCAGCACGGTGGCGAGTGACTGCGTGTTTACCTTCAGACCATCCGCGCCCAGCGACACATCCACGCCACTGGCATTCCAGAAGCGCGACGACGTGGTGACGAATTGGTCATTGGGCGCCTCGATAAAGATCTGCAGCGTGACGCCCTTGCCATCCTTGTTGAGATGGTAGGACGACACCCTACCCACTTGGATGCGACGGAAGTAGATGGGCGAGCCGATATCCAGCGAGCCGAGGTCATCAGCATGCAAGTCGAAGGTTTTGCCCGGCGCGCCATGCGTCACCGGTGGAGGTGATTCCAGACCGACGAAGTCCTCCTTGGGTTCCTGCGACTGGCCCACATCAGCGCCAATGAATGCACCGGACAGCAGCGTGTCGATACCGGAAACGCCACCCAGGCCGATGCGCGGACGCACCACCCAGAAGCGCGAGTCGGCGGTGGCGAAGCTCTTGGCGCTCTTCTCCAGCGCCACCTTGGCCACCACGTGGGTGCGGTCTTCGCTCAGCCGCACGGTGGTGACCTTGCCGATCACCACGCTCTTGT
>NZ_JAELTQ010000459.1 GCF_016428905.1 Dyella sp. ASV24
CCCCCCCCCCCCCCCCCCCCCCCCCCCCCCCCCCCCCCCCCCCCCCCCCCCCCCCCCCCCCCCCCCCCCCCCCCCCCCCCCCCCCCCCCCCCCCCCCCCCCCCTTTTCAAGCAGCAGACGGCATACGCGATGGCCTGTCCTGTCTCGTGGGCTCGGAGATGTGTATAAGAGACAGGGAGGGAAGTGCGCCCGAGTTTGTCGCTCGCAAGGGCGTCGGTTTCACCAAGAGCACCGATGGCACATCGTTCACCAGCGCCAAGCACCCGCGTTTCGTCGTGCGCGCACAACGCGTACTCACTCTG
>NZ_JAELTQ010000460.1 GCF_016428905.1 Dyella sp. ASV24
TCTGGTGGTACCTGCCGGTGATCCCGGCGTTGCTGTTCCCCTTCAGCGGTTGGCCGCGTGCATGGGCTGCGCTGATTACCTTGCGCCGCCCGCTCGATGCCGGACTGCGCTTTGCGCTGTGCTGGCTCTGTCTCTTATACACATCTCCGAGCCCACGAGACAGGACAGGCCATCGCGTATGCCGTCTTCTGCTTGAAAATAGGGGGGGGGGGGGGGGGGGGGGGGGGGGGGGGGGGGGGGGGGGGGGGGGGGGGGGGGGGGGGGGGGGGGGGGGGGGGGGGGGGGGGGGGGGGGGGGGGGGG
>NZ_JAELTQ010000461.1 GCF_016428905.1 Dyella sp. ASV24
CCCCCCCCCCCCCCCCCCCCCCCCCCCCCCCCCCCCCCCCCCCCCCCCCCCCCCCCCCCCCCCCCCCCCCCCCCCCCCCCCCCCCCCCCCCCCCCCCCCCCCCTTGTCAAGCAGAAGACGGCATACGCGATGGCCTGTCCTGTCTCGTGGGCTCGGAGATGTGTATAAGAGACAGGATCTGGGGCGACCGCGCCATGGGTGTGCTGGCGGTGCAGAGCTATTCACCTGAGCACACCTACGACGTGCGTGACCAGGAACTGCTGACCTTCGTGGGCTACCACGTGGCCAACGCCCTGCAGCGC
>NZ_JAELTQ010000462.1 GCF_016428905.1 Dyella sp. ASV24
GGAAGCGGATGTGGTCGAACTGACCGGCTGGATCTGCGACGTGCTGGACGCGCCGAACGATGACGCTGTCATCGCCAAGGTGCGCGAGAAGGTCACGGCGCAGTGCCACACATTCCCGGTGTACGGCCTGTCTCTTATACACATCTCCGAGCCCACGAGACAGGACAGGCCATCTCGTATGCCGGCTTCTGCTTGAAAAGGGGGGGGGGGGGGGGGGGGGGGGGGGGGGGGGGGGGGGGGGGGGGGGGGGGGGGGGGGGGGGGGGGGGGGGGGGGGGGGGGGGGGGGGGGGGGGGGGGGGGG
>NZ_JAELTQ010000463.1 GCF_016428905.1 Dyella sp. ASV24
ACGCAACGCCGCCAACACCATCCCAAGCACCACCGCCGCAAAAACACCCGCCACCACATCATCCACCATCACCCCCAAGCCCCCCTTGAGGCGCCGATCCAACCACCGAATCGGCCACGGCTTCCACCTGTCTCTTATACACATCTCCGAGCCCACGAGACAGGACAGGCCATCTCGTATGCCGTCTTGTGCTTGAAAAGGGGGGGGGGGGGGGGGGGGGGGGGGGGGGGGGGGGGGGGGGGGGGGGGGGGGGGGGGGGGGGGGGGGGGGGGGGGGGGGGGGGGGGGGGGGGGGGGGGGGGG
>NZ_JAELTQ010000464.1 GCF_016428905.1 Dyella sp. ASV24
CCATCGCTCCCCGGCACGATCTCGTCATCCGTCATCGCCGTGCTCGGCCTCGACGCACGACCGATCGCACGCCCGCATTTTCGGCGCCCCGCCGCCAAGCCCGCCACGACGTACACGCCGCTACAACCTGTCTCTTATACACATCTCCGAGCCCACGAGACAGGACAGGCCATCGCGTATGCCGGCTTCTGCTTGAAAAGGGGGGGGGGGGGGGGGGGGGGGGGGGGGGGGGGGGGGGGGGGGGGGGGGGGGGGGGGGGGGGGGGGGGGGGGGGGGGGGGGGGGGGGGGGGGGGGGGGGGGG
>NZ_JAELTQ010000465.1 GCF_016428905.1 Dyella sp. ASV24
CACAGAGCCCCGTCATTATCGGCGGGGCTTTTTTATGGCCTGGCGGAATGAGAAGTGCAGCACAAAAGTCATGGGGTGGACATCTTCCCGTGCGATCTTTGCCGCGCTTTCATGCCTGTCTCTTATACACATCTGACGCTGCCGACGAAGCTGGAATGGTGTAGATCTCGGTGGTGGCCGGATCATTAAAAAAGGGGGGGGGGGGGGGGGGGGGGGGGGGGGGGGGGGGGGGGGGGGGGGGGGGGGGGGGGGGGGGGGGGGGGGGGGGGGGGGGGGGGGGGGGGGGGGGGGGGGGGGGGGGG
>NZ_JAELTQ010000466.1 GCF_016428905.1 Dyella sp. ASV24
CGTGTTGGCAAGGAAGGCTAAGGCCTCCTCCGGCGACTTGCCGCGGGCGAGCATGGCGCGCGCCTTGTCCAAGACTTCATCGCGATACGCCTCCGCGTGCTGGCGCAGATCCACCGCGGGGTTACGCCTGTCTCTTATACACATCTCCGAGCCCACGAGACAGGACAGGCCATCTCGTATGCCGTCTTCGGCTTGAAAAAGGGGGGGGGGGGGGGGGGGGGGGGGGGGGGGGGGGGGGGGGGGGGGGGGGGGGGGGGGGGGGGGGGGGGGGGGGGGGGGGGGGGGGGGGGGGGGGGGGGGGG
>NZ_JAELTQ010000058.1 GCF_016428905.1 Dyella sp. ASV24
CCGGCCAGTTGGCCGCACGGCAGGCAATAGCCAGCGGGCTCAGGCCGGCCTTGTTGAGCGCGTTGATCGATGCACCGGCATCCAGCAGCATGGCCGCCACGATGGGTTCACCACTAAGCACTGCACCGTGCAGCGGGGTGTTGCCTTCGGCATCGGTGGCCAGCGCGCTGGCGCCATTGGCCAGCAGCGTCATCACGGCCTCGGCGCGACCGTGCCAGCTGTCGCGGGTGGCGGCGAGCAGCGGCGTGAAGCCACCGCTGGCGCGATTCACATCCGCGCCCTTGACGATCAGTGCGCGCAGCAGGTGCGTGTCGGGCAACAGGGCGGCGAGCATCAGCACGGGACGCTGGTCGCGGTCACCTTGCACCGGAGAAGTGTTTGGATCGGCGCCTGCTTCCACCAAAGCGAGTGCGCGCTCGATATCGCCATCGCGCGTGGCGACCAGCAGGGCGTGTGCCTGCTCGGGTGTACCGGCGGTGCGCTCCTGTTCGCTCAGTTGCGGCGCGGGCTTGGGGACGGGCGTCGGGGCAGGCGCGTCGACCAGACCGCTGGCAGGCTGCCGCAGCGGGCGGCGGCTCTCGCACAACAGTGCGCGCAGCGTGCGGTTGGCAATAATCAGACAGCCCAGCGGCATCAGCACCACGCCGTAGAGCGCCAGTGCCGCCGTGCGCAGCTCGGAAGGCAGCACGCCGTAAAGGCCGGTCAGTGCAATGGCGACAAAGGCCAGCACCAGCAGCGACAGGGCGGCGGGCAGAAAGTGAGTGAAGAAGCGCTCTTCGCGTGACAGGTGGCGTCCGAACGCGAGGCTGCGGGCGGTGGCGGTGAAGATCCACGAGCCGTCACTCTGCGCCGGATAGGCGTCATCCCATACGTAGACTAGGCCGAAAGCAGGCCACACACGCCACAACGCGCCCAGCGCGATCACCAGCGCGCCAGCCAGCATCAGCGCCGCGCCCAGGCTGGGCGACTGGTTGAGCTTGAGCATTGGCCAGGCCACCAGCAGGAACACCAGCACCACATAGCCAGTAAACATCACCAGATGGGCGGCGCCTCGGCGCAGCACCGTGCGGCCAAAGCGTGGCTCCGGATCAAAACCGATCGCGTGGCACACCGCCGCCATCGTCAGCGCATTGGCCGCCAGCAGGGGTATCAGCGCAAGCGGATGGGCGCCCAGCGCCGCGATGGCGGTGGCCACCAGTCCGGGAATGAACCAGGCAAGGGCTTGCAGAAACGGAGGCGGGCGACGCGTTTTTGAATAGGCCATGGGCGCGGAGTATAGGAATCGTGACAACAGCAGACGGTAATCCCGTGTTAACGGCGCCAGATGCGATCAACTTCAGTGATCGCGTTCAGTGATCGCGATGCGGATCGTGTGACGTGCTGTTGTAAGCAGGATGGTTGGCCGTTGCCAGCGTTTCGTTCGGTGGGAGCTGCAGGTGCCAGCCCTGTTCCTGGATGTGCTGCAGCACCTGTCGGGCATCCTGCTGGGGCAGTTTGCGCTCGCCGGTCAGCTCAACCTCGAGCACATAGCGCAGGTCGCCAAGCATCAAGGAGAGCGATTCGGGGATGCATTCGAAGTCGTCGCGACGACCGAGCCATAAGTAGGTGTCGGGCTTGCGCTGGCTGGCGTAGACAAAACAGTGCATGGCGGCACCCGTCGGCAGTGATGAGGAAGGGCGCACCCGCGGGCGCGGTCTGCAAGGTTAGCAGCCTAGTCCTGTCACGTCCCGCTTTCACTGTTACATCCGGTTTCCACCATACGTTTGCGTTTGCGAGACGGCGAATGGCGGTATCTTCGTTAATCGCCCACGAACGGTGGATATGAATCGTCAAATCGTCGGGAACTTTGCTGCAACCGCACTTGCAAGGCCTGCAGTGAGCCGGCAAAGTTCCGGCCAGGGGTGTCAAACGCGCGTATGAAAGTCAAGCGACGACGTCAACCCCCCGCTACTACCCGAAGCCAGATCAACGATAAGCAGGAGCATTGCTGATGCAGATGTCATTCCGTCAACTTTCACGTGCGGGCCGTCCGCTTACGCTCGCTGCGCTGAGCCTGGCGATCCTTGGGTCGCTTGCTGCGCCGCAGCGCGCCCACGCCAGCGCGTTCCAGCTGCACGAAGACAGCGCCGCCGCCATGGGCCGCGCTTACGCCGGTTCCGCTACGGCGGGCGGCGACGCCTCGGTCGTGGCCAATAACCCGGCCGCGATGAGCGACCTGAAGGGCACCTACTTCCAGGCCGACGTTACCGCCATCAACTTTGGCACCACCTTCAGCGGCACCGCGCACGACGCGCTGGGTCGCCCGATCAACGGCAACGGTGGCGGCGACGCCGGCACCACCATGCCGGTCCCGGCCTTCTTCTTCGCTACCCAGCTTGGCGACAAGTGGCACGTGGGTGCGGCCTTCACCGTGCCGTTCGGTTTCCAGACCGAGTACAACAACAACTGGATCGGTCGCTACAACGCCATCAAGTCCAAGTTCGAATCGTTCGACGGCACCCTGTCGGTGTCCTATGACGTGAGCGACAACTTCGCCATCGGCGTGAGCGGCATCGCCCAGAAGACCTCGGCAGAGCTGACCTCGGCGATCAACTACAACGCCGTTGGCCTGGGCTTGGTGAATCAGGCCGTGCAGGGTGGCGCGATTCCGCCGGCCACCGGCGCAGCGCTGGCCCAGCAGGTGAACACCATTGTGCCGCCAGGTTCGGACGGCATCGCCCGCATCAAGGGTGACGACTGGGCCTACGGCTACCAGGTCGGCATGCTGTGGAAGATCACGCCGAACGACAAGTTCGCGCTCGACTACCGCTCCAAGATCTCGCATCGCCTGGAAGGCACCGCCAACTTCACCGTGCCCTCCAACGTGCAGGCGCTGCTGAGCAGCCCGACCGTGGCAGCTCTGCTGGCCGGTGCAGGCGGTACGCCGTTCACCCATACCGAAGGCACCGCGCCGTTCACCACGCCGGCCGTAGCGACCGCCAGCTACTGGCACCAGGAAGAGAAGTTCGGCCTGGGCGCTGACGTGGCCTGGACCAAGTGGGACTCCTTCAAGGACCTCAACGTGTACTACGCCAACCCGGCGCAGCCCACCACGTCTGAAGCGTTCAACTGGAAGAACAGCTGGTACATCGCGATCGGTGGCGAGTACTACGCCAACGACAAGCTGACCCTGCGCGCCGGTCTCGCTCTCGACACCACGCCGACCCAGACGTCCACCCGCGATCCGCGCGTGCCCGATGGTACCCGTCAGCTCGTGTCGTTCGGTGCCGGCTACAAGATCAACGAGAACTTCGTGATCAACGCCTCGTACGCGCACATCTTCGTCAACAGCGCGCGCATCAATGCCGCCAGCTCCACCGGCGACGTGATCACCGGCAGCTCGGACGACTACGGCAACCTGCTCAGCCTGTCGGCTCAGTACAAGTTCTAATTGCGGACTATCGCGAAACGAACCGATGCATAAAAACCTCCCCGCGCAAGCGGGGAGGTTTTTTTATGAGATGCGTTTGTGGGTTGGCGACTGCGTTCTTCTGCAAGAACGAGTTTGAGCCTGTTTAGCCCAGCCGCATCAAAAGCTTCAGCATCCGCTTGAACTGCGCGCCGTACGGCGGATTGAGCATGCCGGTGCCGTTGAGCCGTGCTTGCCGGAACACGGGCTTCATATGCGAGAACGTGCGGAAGCCCGCTTCGCCGTGATAACCGCCGATGCCGGAAGGGCCGACGCCGCCAAAGGGCAGGCCGTGCTGGGCAATGTGATACAGCGTGTCATTCACGGTGACGCCGCCAGCGTGTGTGCGTGCCAGTACGCGATCAATGGCTGCGCGACCTTCTTCGAACAGATAGAGCGCGAGCGGTTGTGGGTGGCTGGCGATGTAGTGGATGGCGTCGTCGAGCACGTCGTACGGCATCACGGGTAGCAGCGGGCCGAAGATCTCGTCCTGCATCACGGCCATGGTGTCGTTCACCTCGGTCAGCATGACCGGCGCTAACAAGCGCTTGGCGGAGATGTCGTGGGCGTCGCTCATAGGCTCGATGCGCGCGCCGGCCTTGACGGCGTCGTCGCGCAACGTGCTGAGCCGCGCGTACTGCCGATCGGAAACGATGGAGGCGTACTGCTGTTGCAGCCCCAGGTTGGGATAGAGCTTGCTCACCGTGTTGCGTACGGCGGTCACGAAATCGCCCATGCGTTCGCGTGGCACCAGCACGTAGTCGGGAGCGATGCAGGTCTGTCCCGCATTCACCAGCTTGCCGAACACGATGCGCTCCACTGCATGCTCAAAGCGTGCGCCGGGACCGATGATGGCGGGCGACTTGCCACCCAGTTCCAGCGTGACCGGCGTGAGGTTGCTGGCCGCGGCGCGCATCACGTGATGGCCGACGGCGGTGGAGCCGGTGAACAGCAGATGGTCGAACGGAAGCGCGGAGAAGGCCTGGGCGACGTCGGCGTCACCGGTGACCACGACTACTTCATCCGCTCCGAAATAACGGGCGACCTGCTCGGCGAACAATGCTGAGAAGCGTGGCGTGTACTCGCTCATCTTCAGCATCACGCGGTTGCCCGCGGTAAGTGCGTCGATCAGCGGACCCACCGCGAGGAAGATCGGGTAGTTCCACGGCACGATGATGCCCACCACGCCGCGTGGCTGTGGCATCAGCGTGGTGCGCGCCGGCAGGAACACCAGATTGGCGAGCTTGCCCCGCGGGCGCATCCAGCGCCGGCCGTTCTTCAGCGAATGACGGAGATTGGACAGGCTGGGATAGAGCTCCAGCAGCTCCGTCTCTTCCTTCGGCCGGTGGCCGAAGTCGTCGTTGATGGCTTGGGCGAACGCATCCCGTTGCTCGTTGAGCATTCGCTCCAGCGTGCGCAGGCGCGTTGCGCGGACGTCCCACGGCGGCATGGGGTCGCGCGCCTGGGCTTCGCGCAGGCGCAGGAGGATCGAGTGCAACGAGGGTTGGGGTTCTTTCATGGTCAGAACTTCGCGCGTAGTTCCAAGCCCCACATGCGGGGCGGTGTGATGGTGGCGAACGGCGTGCCGAACACGGACTCGCTGATGTTGTTCACGCCCGTCACGTAGCGTTTGTTGAAGACATTGGTGCCGTACAGGGCCACGCCCCAGCGGTCACCCGGCGCGTGCCAGTCTATGCGGGCGTCCGTGCGCTGTTCGCTGGTGCCGATCTTGAAGTTTGGGCTCACGTTGCATTGGCCTTGAAACTGCGAGTCGGCATTGCAGCGCGTCGCACCACGATAGGCCTGTGACAGGTCGAATTCCAGGTCGCCATTGGCGACACCGTGCACAGTGTAGGCCAGTGAGAGTGCGCCGGAGAAGTACGGTGCTCCCGTGGGCTGACCCGTGAGATTCGTGCCGTCCGGTGCGGTGGCTTTGCGATAGGTGGAATCGATATAGGCGCCCATGAAGCTGGCGCGGAAGCCGTCGATGGGCTGCCACTGGGCTTCCAGCTCCAAGCCTTTCGCTTCCTGGTCGCTGCTGTTCACCACATAGATCGGCAGGCCGGTGGCGGGGCTGTTCGGATCCAGCGCCAGCGACTGCATGTTGTTGTAGCGGTAGTAGTACACCGAGGCGTTGAGCAGCAGGTTCTGGTCCGGGAACAGGCTCTTGATGCCGCCTTCGTAGTTGATCACCTTCTCCGGCTGGAACGTCGAGCCCACCTGCACGCTGTTGTAGCCGCCAGCCTTATAGCCCTTGGTGACGGAGAAGTAGCCCATCATATCCGGCGTGAACTTGTAGCTGGCGACGACGCGTGGGCTCCAGTTGTTCCAGGTATTGCTGGCATAGACCGGCATACCGACGGCGCTGGTGAAGATCACATTGTTGCTGAAGGCGGCCAGCGCGCCCTGCGCTTCCGGCGGCAGCATCTGCACGATACCCAGCCCCTCCAGACCGGCGATGGTGGCGTCGAACTGGGGTGCGCTGCGCGGCATGTTGTACCAGCTGAACTCTTTCTCATCGCGCGTGTAGCGCAGGCCGGTGGTGACGTCGAACTTGTCGCTGACGTGCCAGATCACGTCGCCAAAAGCGGCGTAGGCTTTGAAGTTGCCGTCGTTGCTGATGGCTTCCTTCCACGGATCGCCCAGCAGCGTGAACGGCAGGCCGAACGAGGCCAGCGCATTGCTGATGTCGGTGAGCGGCGTGCCTACGCCCAAGACATTCTGCGCCAGCGTGTCGAGGCTGTTGGTGTTGATATCGGTTTCGCTGGTCTGGCGTGCCTGCTCCTGGTAGTAGCTCGCGCCGGCGACCCAGTCCATCAGGTCGTTGTTGCCGGACAGCTTGAACTCCTGATACCAGCTGTTGTTGTGTTCGATGTTGGCGGTAGCGAGATAGGTGACGACGTGATTGGTGCCGTCATAGTCACCCTTGTTGTAGGTGTCGAAGCCGCGCCACGCCGTGGTGGAGACGAAATCGCCCCAGCTGAAGGAGTGGTCGATCTGCAGCGTTCCACCGTCGAAGCGACGCGATTCGCGTGCGCCGATGGTGTCGTTATAGAGCGGCGCGTGCAGCGGGTTGAGATAGGTACTGGGATCGGGCGGGAAGGGTGCGCGTTCGTTGGTGTCGTTGGAGAGCGGTATCAGGCCGATCGCGGGTGCGGGCGGCTGATCGAGCTTTTCGTGGTCCCATGACAGCAGCACGCGGGTATTGTCGGTGACATTCCAGCGGAACACGGCGCGCGAGCCCCACTCGTTGTCTTCGCCGTAGCGCTTGCCGGTGGCGGCGTCCTTGATCCAGCCGTCGCTCTGGTTGTCCAGCACGCTCAGGCGCAGCGCCATGTCCTTATTGATGGGTATGTTCACCAACGCATCGGCGTACTTGCGACCATCATTACCGAAGCGCACGCGCGCATTGCCCTCGAATTTGTCGGTGGGCTCGTTGGTGACGATGGAGATCGCGCCCGCTGCCGCGTTGCGGCCGAACAGCGTGCCTTGCGGGCCCTTCAGCACTTCGATGCGCGCGATATCGTTGAAGGCGAGCAGCGAACCGCCGGAACGCGCGGCGTACACGCCGTTGATGTAGATACCAACGGCCGACTCGGTGCCGATGCCGAAGTTGCTGGTGGAGATGCCGCGTAGCTCATAGGTGGGCTGCGTCGGCTGGCTGGCGTCGATCACCAGGCCGGGCACGAAGATGTCCATCTTGCTGAGATCCGTCGCGGCCAGCGTATCGATCTGCTTGGCGGTGACGATCTGCACCGGAATCGGCACGGACTGCACTTCCTGCGTGCGGCTTTGTGCGGTCACGGTGACGTTGCCGAGCAGCTTGGCCTTCTCGGGGTCTGCAGCGGTGCTGTTGGCTTGCTGCGAACTGCTGGTGCCTTGCTGTGGCGCGGGCGAGGCATCGTCGCTGGCCCAGCCTTCGGCGGGCAGAGCGCCGAGCACTAGAGTGCTGCCGAGCAGCAGGCGATGCAGACAGGCGGACAACAGACGCGGACGGGTATTCATCAGCAGTTTCTCCCCTCGAATGAAAAGGCCGCGGCCCGAGGGCCGCGGCGTGCTGCTCCATTAATGAATCGCGACGCAGCCCCCCGACTGCGCCGCAATCCATGCCTTGATCAGTGCCACGCCTTCGCGGTGCACTGTGCTTCGGCCCAGTTCCGGCATCATCGTGCCCGGGTCGGTCGAGCTCATCCGGAACGGCAGGATGGAGTCGTCCGGCAAACCGGGCACGATATCGAACAAGTGATCGCCCGTGCCGCGCCCTGCGGCGACCGGCGGCTTGCAGATGCCGAGATGGCGGTCTTCGGGCACGCTCACATCCAGGGTCAGGCCAGTGGTGTTGGCTGCGCCCTTGGGGTTGTGGCAATGCCCGCAGTTGATGTCGAGATAAGCGCGTGCGCGTGCATCGAGCGGGGCGCGCTCGTCCGCCCAGTTCGCGTTGCGTGGCGCATCGGCCGGTGCCGGTGCGCCCGTGAGGTAGCCCACTTTCATCAGGTGAGCCAGTTCGTTTTCGTCACCCGTCGCGTAGTGATAGTCGCGGTTGAGGTGACGCGCCTTCGGTCCGATCGGGTGGATCTTGCGGGTAACCCAGTCCTGCGCGTGACAGCTCGAGCATTGGCTTTCGTCGGGCACCACGTAGTTGAAGTCTTCGCGTGCTTCTTTGTCGTCCACCAGCGTCAGCGGGATCACTGCGCCGGTGCGCGCAAGCAGGGCGTCGCTCTGGTCGTCTTTCCATACATAAGGTATGGCCGCCCAGCCCGATTCGCGGCGCACCAGGATGCGCGTCTCGATCAGGTGCACGTGAGCCAGGTCCAGTCCTTCACCGGCGAAATCCTTCGACGCGTCATAGGTGCGCGCCACGTCGCTGAACTTGCCGTCTGCCGTGCGCGGGTAATAGAAGGTCTTGCTGATGACGGTGCCGACGGGGAAATCGAAGGTGTCGGTCGGGTCGTACTTGGCCGAGACACCCGAGGGCATCCAGATCGTGCGCAGCTTGTGCGCGTAATCGGTGAACAGCGGCGTGTTGAGGTCGTAGGGCACCACACCCTGATTGAGCACGAGCTTGCCGTCGCGCACTTCCACGACATGCCAGTCGCTGAGCCTTGGCGGGCGACCGTCCGCCTGGAAGGCCACCGGGTCCAGTCCCCGGTGGCAGGCAGCCACGAGCAACAATGCCAGCGCCAGGCTGGCACGCACGAACCACTTCGTCATCGTTGACTACCTCAGGCCTTCGGTTCTGGATCAAGAACGACCGGCGGCAGCTTGGGTAGCGTGCACTGGTAGGGCTTGGTGTCGGTGCTGGGATTCTTGTAGTCGTGCGGGCCGTCGGCGTTGATCACGCCAATGTCGCCATTCTGGATGCAGAAGCGGTCCGACGCGGGCGGCAGGCCATCGACGAGGGTCTTCTCGTCTACATAGCCGTCCCAAAGGATGTCCGGGAACTTGCCGTTGATGCCGAACACCGCCGTCTTGAGCGTCTTCAGCTTGAGACCGTCCGGTGAATCGCCGCCGCCCTTGAAGCGGTTGTCGTAGATGAAGATGCCCTTGGGGTACGGGTTGTAGTCAGCTGCTACACCCTTGGTGTTGTAGTAGTTGGTGGAGAAGTAGCTGGAGATGATGACATTCGTCGTCTGGTTGTCGGCGATGTCGTTATCGAAGATCTCCACCTTGTCGTTGGAGTTCACCACCACACCCGCACCGCGTGGCACGCTGGCCACGGCCGCGCCCTTGGCGGCGAAGTTGTCGGTGTTGTTGGCGTACACCTTGTTCTTGAATACGCGCGTGCTGTGGCCCGCCTGCGAGAGGTTGGGCATGTTGAACACCAGGATGCCACCGGTGTTGTTGGTGGCGATGTTGTCGTAGACGTCGGCGTTCACCGAGTTTTCGATTTCGATGCCGGCCACGTTGTATTCGGCGCGGTTACGGCGCACCACGATGGTGTTGGACTGGCCCACGTAGATGCCGGCATCGGAGGCGCCGATCACCACGGAATCTTCCACCAGCACGTTCTGCGTCTTCACCGGATACAGACCGTAGGCGCCGTTGGTGGTCTTGGGGCCACCAGTCCATTCCACACGCACGCCGCGGATGGTGATGTTCTTGCCCTGGTTGATCTTGAGTGCGTCGCCCTTGGTGTCTTCCAGGGCGAGGTTCTCGATGGTGAAGTCGTTGGCATTCACCAGCAGGCCTTCAGGGCCGACCACCTGACCCTTGAACGACAGCACGGTCTTGTCCATGCCGGCGCCCTTGATGGTTACACCATCCGTGCGCAGGCTCAGGCCGCGCGTGAGGTGATAGTGGCCGGCAGGAATGTCGATGACGCTGCCGGGCTTGGCGTCCAGCAACTGTTCCTGCAACTTGGCTTCGAACGAAGCGTCGGCGCCGCTTTGTGCGGCCTGTTCTTCGTGATGGCAGGCCGCAAGGGCCAACGGCAGGGCGAGAAACAATAGGGTTTTGCGCATGGTCGCTTTCCTCCCCAGGAGCGGCTGGCTGCGTGACGCCACACTGTCCCGGAAACCGCGGTGCACAAGGGAGGGCAGAACGGACGCCTAAGGGGGGCAAAGCGGCCAGTGTGACGATCGTTTAAATAACGCGACAGCTATTAGGTGCACGGAATTACGGTTATATCCGTTGAAGGGGCGAGCCGCGTGTAGTCTGCGAAATCCAATCGCAAGAAAACCTAAACGTAAAGATCGTGTAATTGCTTGCGCATAAGTTTTACGAAAGTGAGTGGCACGGATACTAGCCGTGTATCAGGGAGGATTTCAGTCAATTCGTAGCACCGGAAGCGTTGACCTCGTGCCATTGTTTTTCCATTTTGGTGTTGCGTGAATACATCCAGCGTGAGTGCTGCACAAATCTCCCTGTCTCGCAGGGGCATTTACCGAATCCTGGTATGTCGGCCGAATCATCGGCTCGGCAACACCATTCTGTTGACGCCGCTTATCCAGGAGCTGGAACGGCTCTATGTCGGCGCTGAAATAGACATCCTTTCAGAAGGTGGCCTCGCGGAAGAGGTCTTCTCCACTTTCTTCAGCGTGAAGAACGTCTATTGCCTGCCCAAGCGTGGGTTCAAGCATCCGCTGGCATTTCTGGCGAAGCTGTTCGGCATCCGCAAGACGCAGTACGACCTGATCATTGATCCTTGCCTGGGCTCAGGCTTCAGCCGCGCGATGACACGCTATCTGCGCGGGCGCTATACGCTCGGCTTCAGCGATGATGCGAAGGGTTCGGGCTTGACGCATCCCGTGCCGACCGCGGTGGCCGGCAATCACATGGCCCAGCGTCCGATCAATCTGTTGCGCTGGGCGCGTGCCCATTACTCGGGTGTGGTCGACGACACGAGCCACTATCCCTCGCTGGATATCCGCTTGACCGATGACGAGCGCGCATTGGGTCGCTCTGTGGTGAATCAATTGCTGCACGAAACGCAGCAGGATGCTTCACGTCCGGTCATCGGCATCTTTGCCAATGCTACGGGTGCCAAGCGCTACTCCGAGTCCTGGTGGGGTGAGTTCATCACGGCGTTCAAGGAAATGAACCCGAACGCGAACCTGCTCGAACTGATTCCGATGCACGGGCATTCCATGCTTGGCGAAGCCTGGACGGGCTATTACTCCTCCGACATCCGTCGCATGGGTGCGGTGATGGCCAACATGGATCTGATGATTACGGCAGATTGCGGCGTGATGCATCTGGCCGTGGCCTCCAAGGTGCCTACCGTCGGCATGTTCTGCGTCACGGATGCGTCGGTGTACGCCCCCTACGGCATGGGCAGTTGCCCGCTGCTGACACAGGGTTTGTCCGCCCGTGAAGCGGCAGTGCAGGTCGTGCGTGCGTTTCCGACGCTGTTGAAGGAAAGCGGTGTCCCTGGCGGTGGAACTGCCAATCTTTCGTTGAACTGGGACGACGTGGGCGGGCATCCGGGTAATCTAGGCCACCTTAGCCTGTCCCACTGATGGGGTTTTACCGTGGATGATGCTGCGCGACGCTCCGGGTCGGTGACCCGGTGGCGTGACGAATTGCACGAGCCGATGGAGCGGTGGTTTTTGATGCTCGCCGCGCTGGTATTGCTGGCCGCCGGCATCGGCATGCGTACCCCCACGCCCTCCGATGAGCCGCGCTTCGCGCTGGTCGCGCATCAGATGGCGGCGTCTGGCAACTGGCTGATTCCTCATCGCGGCACGGACTGGTATTCGGACAAGCCGCCCCTGTTCATGGCGTCGCAGGCCGCGTCGCATGCGCTGACGGGGGATTGGCGCATCGCCTTTCTGCTGCCGTCGCTGCTGGCCTCGCTGGGTACCTTGTGGCTGGTCTACGACCTCGGGCGGCGGCTATGGGGGCATCGCGCAGGGCTGTGGGCGGCGCTGGCGCTGCTGTGCACCGTGCAGTTTGTCTTCCAAGCCAAGCGTGGCCAGATCGATCCCACCGTCACGTTCTTTGTCACCGCGGCGAACGTTGGCATCCTGAGGCACGCGTTGCTGGGGCCGGATCGCCGCGCGTTGTGGTTCGGCTGCTTCGCGGCAGGGTTGGGCGTCATCACCAAAGGCGTGGGCGTGCTGGCCTTCCTGATGGTGGTGCCGTGGTGGTTCGCACGGAAGTACCGCTGGAAAGAACTGGCTCCCGCCGACGGTGGCATCGCGGTATGGCTGGGTGGTGCGCTGGCCTTCATCGCGGCACTGGCGCTGTGGCTGGTACCGCTGGCGATCTACGTGCACACGCATGACAGCGCCGCCGCGCGCGCTTACGTCAACGACATCTTCGTGAACCAGACGGTGCACCGTTACGTGCATCCGTGGAACAGCTTCCAGCCGCCGTGGTTCTACATCGAAGTGATCTTCACCTCGTGGCTGCCCTTGAGTCTTGCCTTGCCGGGGTTGTTGCCGGCGTGGCGACAGGCGCTGCGTGAGCGCGATGCGCGCGTGCTGCTGCCGTTGGTCTGGGCGGTGCTGGTGATCGTCTTCTTCAGCCTGACGCGTGCCAAGCGTGACGTGTACATCATGCCGGCGCTGCCGCTGCTCGCGCTCTGTGCGGGGCCGTGGCTGAGCAGCATTCTGGAAAAGCGTTGGGCGCAATGGGTGGCGCTCGGCTTCGTGCTTGTGCTGGCGTTGCCGTTGGTGGTGCTGGGCGCACAGGCGCTGGTGCATCCCTCGGCCTGGATGCAGCGCTTCGCCGCGGCGCGTCAGCTGGGGGCGAATGCATCGTCGTTGTGGCTGGCGTTTCTGGTGATGGGTGTGTGGATGTTGGCGTGCGCGGCGTTGTTCCGCCTGCGTCGTGCTGGCATCGCGGTGTTGGCCGGCATGGCGGGCGTCTGGATGGTCTGGGGGCTGTGGGTAGCGCCGCTGTTGGCGCGTGCCAGTTCGCAGGAGCCGCTGGTGCAGCGCGTGGAGCAGGTCGTCGGACCGAATGCGAAGCTGGCGTTGGTGGCATGGAAGGAAGAGCTGCCGCTGGCCTTCCATCGCAAGGTCGTCGACTTCGGCTTTGTCACGCCTTGGCATGAGCAATTGGCAGATTCGATCCGGTGGCAGGAACAGTCACCTTCCGATCGCTGGGTGCTTGTTCTGTCGGACATCATGGCGCCTTGCGTCGATCCGGCGAAGACGCTGGACATGGGCGTGACCAGTGGCCGCGACTGGCGTCTATACCGGCTGGATGCCGTCGCGCCAGCGTGTCGCGGTGGCGTGGTGCCGGCGAGTGAGGTGGATGATTGGGGCGGTATCGACCGGAACCGCTGATTCTCGCCGTCATCCCGCCGTTCGCTTTCCCGTTCTTTGTACACAGCGCGCCCTGCGTCCTTTCGAGTTTTCAGCGTGACCACATCGACCACCAGCTCCGTTTTGCCATCCACGCCGCTCCGACGCCTGCAAGCGTCGGTGATGGCCATGCCGTGGCTTTGGTGCTGGCTGGTTGCCGCGCTTATCGCCATCTTCCAGCATGGCCCGATGCCGATGTATTCCACGCGCACACTGTCGGTGGCGTGGGAAATGTGGCTGCGCCAGAGCTTCCTGGTGCCTTACCTCAACGGGTTGCCGTACAGCGACAAACCACCGTTGCTGCTGTGGCTGATCCATCTCGGTTGGGCTGTGGGCGGCGTGGGCGACGTGTGGCCGCGCCTGCTCGAGGTTCTGCTCGGTGCAGTGCAACTGGTGCTGGTGCATCGGCTGGCGCAGCGTCTGTTTCCCGATCGCCCTGTGGTGGCGCGCACGGCGCCGTGGATCCTCGCGGCTTATAGCTTTGGCTTTTTGTTCGGCCTGCAGGTGATGTACGAGGTGCTGCTCGCCGACTGCGTGCTGGCGGCGCTGTTGTGCCTTGTGCCGACGGAGAAGCGGGAAGCCCCACGCTTCGGCTGGTTCGCACTTGCCGTGGGCCTGGGCTTGCTCAGCAAGGGCCCGGTCATGCTTCTCCATGTGGCGCTGCCGTGGCTGCTGGGCCCATGGTGGAACCGCTGGGCGAAGCAGGAGCGCCGCCGCTGGTATGTCGGTGGTGCGGTCGCCCTCGTCGCTGGCCTGTTGCTGTTGTTGGCCTGGGTTCTGCTCGCCACGACCACGGGCGGCGAAACCTATCGGCAGAAGCTGGTGGTGCACCAGACCGCAGGCCGCGTGGTAGATGCGTTCGCACATCGCGAGCCGTTCTGGTGGTACCTGACGGTGCTGCCGGTTCTGCTGTTTCCCTTCGTACTCTGGCCGCGCGTGTGGGTTGCGCTGGCATCGTTGCGTCGCCCGCTGGAAACCGGCGTGCGATTCCTCGTGGCGTGGCTGGTGCCGGTGTTCATCGGGTTTTCGCTGGTCAGCGGCAAGCAGCCTTACTACTTGCTGCCAGAGTTCGGTGGGTTCGCGTTGCTCATGGCCGCGTCTCTCGCTTTGCTGCAAGAGCGGCGCCCCGTCGCATCACGCTGGCTTGGTCCGTGGCCGCTGGGGCTGGCGTGCGCGGTGGCAGGCGTGGCGTTGCTCGCGATGGGGTGGCTGGTGCGCAGCGGGCACATCACCGATCACCTCTTGATGGGCCTGACCCAATACAGCATGCCTTTTGGCATCGCGTTCCTGCTGCTTTCCGTACCGCTGCTCGTGCTTCGCAAGGCTGAGTTGCATCGCGTTGCCATCGTTGGCCTGATCGCCGTGGTCACCGCGCATGGCCTGTTCACGCTCACGTTGTGGCCCGCCTACGACTTCACGCCAGTGGCGCGCATGCTGGCCCGCGCGGAAGCGGGCGGTCGCCCGGTGGCCAACCTGGAATCGAACGACGGCCAGTACACCTTCCTGGGGCGTCTTACCGAGCCGGTGACGCAGCTTCACAGCGTCAACGAGGTGAAGCAGTGGGCACAGGCGCATCCGCAGGGGTTGGTGATCACCTATCCGCGCCGGCTATCCGCCGCGGATCGCGCCCATGCCGTCTACATCCAGCCGTTCCGCGGCATATGGCTCGCGGTGTGGCCGGTGCCGGCGTTTGTCGACGCGCAATCGCGCGGGCAGCTGGACGAATAGATCGTGAGCGGGCTCTAAGCCGCGTGCTGTCGCGCACTGCGTGGCGGCATGCCGGTCCAGCGTTTGAACGCACGACGGAACTCGCGCGGGTCGCTGAAGCCAATCTCCAGGCCGATCTCGGCCACACTGAGGGTGCCGCCGTGGAGCAGTTCCAGTGCACGCTCGGCGCGTACGCGGTCATGGATCTCGCGGAACACACGGCCACCTTCAGCGAGTCGGCGGCGCAGCGAGCGTTCGCTCATATTGAGCATACGCGCCACGTCGGGCAGGCGAGGCTGGTTGCGTAGATGGCTGCGTAGCAGACGTTCGACCGAAGCGACGATCTCCTGCTGCGGCCCATCGATATCGTGTTGCTGCGTGCACAGCGACAACGCCTGTTGCGCGGTCAGCGGATTGTGCGTGGGTAGCGGGTGCTCCAGCCATCGCGCGTCGACCACGATACGGTTGTGGCGCGCGCCGAACACCAGTTCGCACTGGAAGAACTCGGCATAGTCCTTCGCATGCGCCGGGCGAGCGTAGGTCAACTCCAGGCGCATCGGCTGGAAGCCTGGGCCGGCGAGTTCCCGTGCAATGGCCAGCGAACTGGCGAATAACTCTTCGCACAAGAAGGGCAGTAGCGGCGCGTCGTTGAAACGCGGCCACACGGCTAGTGCCACTTCGCGCGGGCTCAGCACTTCGAAACTCACGTCGACCAGGCTACCACTCACGCGATGATGGGCAATGCCCACCTGCATGGCGTCCCCAAAGGTGGCGGAGGTCATCATGGCAAGGCCCAGCAGGCCGAAGCTGCCAAGTGTTTCCCCTCGGCCCACGGCCAAGCCCAGGCCCGGCTCCCCGGTGGCCTGTAGCGCCCGCCGGATCACTGAGTGCGCTTGCCGGTAGGAAATACGCAGGGTCGGGTCGTTGAGCTGCTCGCGCGTCAGCCCTGAACCGGCGAACCAGCCGTCGCAGCGCAGCCCGCGGGACAGCGCCAGCTGGGTCAGGTGCACCAGGATGTTCGGTGGCGTTTCGGCCACGGTATAACGCGCGTCAGCGCCCGGTGGCGCGACCGCATCATCGATGGCATGGCTGACGGCAACGGACGTCATGGCGCAGCTCCCACCCCCTGAGAGCGCCGGATAACCCGGCGAGACCCGTTGATCTATATCATGGCCTTCGGTCCATCGCCTTGCGCAATGCACAAGGCCGGGCTGCCGTCGTCCCTCGGGAGAGCGCCGATGAGTACCGCCTTAGTCCATTTTCGCCGTGTCGCCTGGCTTGGTCTGTTGACCCTGGCCGCCTGCGCCCCTGTGCACGCACCAGCATCGAAAGCGCCCTCGGACGACGCGAGAGCCGTCGCTGCCTCGTTGCGGACGGCCGAACTGCTGCCGGCCGCGCCCACGGCGGGCACGGCCCGTTACCAGGCCGACCGCCAGGTGTTTCTTGCCACGCGCAAGCTAGAGGGTACGCCGCGCTGGACCCTGGCCCAGCAGGACGTGGACTACGCCACACCCAAGCTGATGGGGGACTTCAGTTGCGCCATGGGCGTATCGCTGGACGCCGCGAAGCTGCCGAAGCTGGCGGCCCTGGTGGACGCCACCAGCAGCGCGGCGGATGCCTCCACCGGACCGGCGAAGAAGGCGAACCAACGGCAACGCCCCTTCTTGATCGACGAGGGGGCGACCTGTCAGTCCACCGCGCAGCTCGCCAATAGCTTCGACTATCCCTCCGGCCACGCCACGCGCGGTTGGGCGGTGGGTCTGGTGCTATCAGAACTCGCGCCCGATCGGGCCAGCGACTTGCTGCTGCGCTCCCGTGCCTTCGCTGACAGTCGGGTGGTGTGCGGCGTGCACAACCTCAGCGCGATCGAAGCAGGGGCAATGAATGGAGCGTCGGTCGTGGCGGTGCTGCATGCGTCGGAAGCGTTCCAGGCGCAGCTGGCGTCGGCGCGCGTGGAGCTGGCGGATTACCGCAAGGCGGCGCCGTCGAATGCAGGAACGCAGTGCAGCGCAGAGCACGCCTTGATCGAAGCCACGCCCTACTGAACCGTGCGGGCGTAGCGCGCTTGCTCTAGGCCACCCTCAAGGGTGCGATGTGTCGCTCGTGGGGCGCGCCCCGGCAGAAGATGTGCTCGCTGCTTTCTTCCATTGCTGCACCCAGCCGGTAAGATCGGCGAGCTGCTTGTCCTGTCCATCGCGCATGGCCATGCCCACCGCCGCACCAGCCACATGGCCGGACGGATCGATCAGTATCAGTGTGGGATAGATGCTCACGCCCAGCGTGTCGATCAAGGCTTGCCCGTCATGCAGCACCGGCCAGCGCAGGCCACGGTCATGCATGAAGTTCCGCGCGGTGTCCGCGTCTTCATAGGTGATGGCGACGAAGCCCATGTCGCCGTTCGCCTTGGCGAATGCATTGAGCACAGGCACTTCGGCAATGCAGGGTGCACACTCGGCGAAGAAGAAACTCACCAGCGTGTAGCGGCCGCGCAAATCGCCTGAGTGCAGCGTGCCACCTTGCAGCGAAGACAGCTCGAACGGCGGAAACGCACTGCCACGGCCGAAAGAGAAGCGTCCCGTGCCGGTGGTGGTGCCGGGTGGGCGCAGGCGCAGCATGGCAGTGTTCACCTTGCTGTCGCTGGTGCTGCTGTAGTCGCGGCCTGCGCCGAGTTGCTGCGCAAACGCAGCGTAGCTGACCGGTTTCCCGTTGGCGTCGAGGTAATGGACGTCGGGTGAGGCACCCAGTTGCAAGGTGGCGACGAAACGTTGCTCGTCATCCTGTGCGGGTGTGGCGTGGAGCGATGACGCGAGCAGTGCCAGCGCCAGCATCGATGCGAGTCGTGCCGCGTACCGCATGCCGATCTCCCGTCGAAAGAAAGAGGCCGACGCAGGTGCGCCGGCCCCGTGTCGTGCTTACTCGCCGATGGTGAGCAGCGAGGCGTTGCCGCCAGCGGCGGTGGTGTTGATGGTGAGCGTGCGCTCGCCGGCAAAACGCAGCAGGTAGTGCGGGCCGCCAGCCTTCGGGCCCGTGCCCGACAGGCCTTCGCCGCCGAACGGCTGCACGCCGACCACCGCACCGATCTGGTTGCGGTTAACGTAGCAGTTGCCCACGCGTGCACGGCTCTGGATGAACTCCACCGTGTCGTCGATGCGGCTGTGGATACCCAGGGTGAGGCCGTAGCCGGTGGCGTTGATCTGGTCCACCACCTTCGGCAGCTCATCGGCCTTCCAGCGGATCACGTGCAGCACCGGCCCGAAGATTTCGCGGGTCAGCGTGGCCAGGCCCGGGATTTCGTAGGCGCGCGGCGCGAAGAACGTGCCGTTGCCGGTGGTCGCCGGATCCAGCGTCACTTCGCCGATCTTCTTCGCTTCCTTGTCCATGCGCGCGGCGTGATCCACAAGGATCTTCTTCGCGTCCTCGTCGATCACCGGGCCCACGTCAGTGGACAGCTGGCCCGGGTCACCGACCTTCAGCTCGGCCATCGCACCGGCAAGCATCGCATTGACCTTGTCGGCGATGTCTTCCTGCACGAACAGCACGCGTGCAGCGGAGCAACGCTGGCCGGCGGACTGGAATGCGGAGGAGATGACGTCCTTGACGATCTGTTCCGGCAGCGCGGAGGAGTCAGCGATCATTGCGTTCTGGCCGCCGGTCTCAGCAATCAGTGCAGCAATGGGTGCATTGCGTGCGGCCAGTGCGCGGTTGATCGCCCATGCGGTTTCGGTGGAACCGGTGAAGGCCACGCCGGATACGCGCGGATCACGCGTCAGTGCGGCACCCACCGTAGCGCCGTCGCCAGGCAGGTACTGCAGCACGTCGGCCGGCACGCCGGCATCGTGCAGCAGCTTCACCGCGGCGTAGCCGATCAGGCTGGTCTGTTCGGCGGGCTTGGCGATCACGCTGTTGCCGGCGGCAAGCGCGGCGCTCACCTGACCCAGGAAGATCGCCAGCGGGAAGTTCCACGGGCTGATGCAGACGAACACGCCGCGGCCGTTGAGGAACAGCTGATTGCTCTCGCCGGTCGGGCCAGGCAACTGTTCCGGATGGCCAAACAGGCGGCGCGCCATGGTGGCGTAGTAGCGCAGGAAGTCGGCAGCCTCGCGGATCTCGGCGATGGCATCCGGCAGGCTCTTGCCCGCTTCGCGCACGCACAGCGCGATGAATTCACCGCGACGCGCTTCGAGCTGCTCGGCGGCATGCTCAAGAATCGCGGCGCGGCTGGCGGCCGGCAGGCGATCCCACGCGTGATGCGCGGTGACAGCATTAGCCAGCGCCTTGTCGACAGTGGCGCTGTCAGCGGTGACGTAGCTGCCCACCGTCTGACGGCGGTCGGCCGGGTTGGTCACCTGCACGGTCGCGCCAGTGCTCTTGGCGCCAGGGACCAGCGGTTCGGCGTTCCACGGGCCATTGTTGGCGTGAATTGCCTCGGCGAGGGCCTTCAGTTCGTTGTCGTTGGAGAAGTTGACGCCCATGGAATTCTTCCGCAGTTCACCGTAGAGATTCACCGGCAGGGGGATGCGCGGGTGAGGGATGGAGGCAAAGGAGCGCACGGTCTCGCACGGATCGGCGACCAGTTCGCGCACCGGCAGCGATTCGTCGACCACGCGGTTGACGAAGCTGGTGTTGGCGCCGTTTTCCAGCAGACGACGCACGAGGTAAGGCAGCAGGTCTTCATGCGTGCCCACCGGCGCGTAGACGCGGCACGGCACGTTGAGGTTCTGCTTGCCGATCACTTCGGCGTAGAGATCCGTGCCCATGCCATGCAGGCGCTGGTATTCGTACGGGCGACCCTGCGCGATGTGATGCACAGCGGCGATGGTATGCGCGTTGTGCGTGGCGAACTGCGGGTAGATCAGTGCCACGCCCGCGTCCAGCAGCTTGCGCGCACACGCGAGGTACGACACGTCGGTGTTGGGCTTGCGCGTATACACCGGGTAACCCGACAGGCCGTTTTCCTGCGCGCGCTTCACTTCCGCGTCCCAGTACGCACCCTTCACCAGACGCACGTACCAGCGGCGGCCAGTGGCGCGCGCGGTTTCGATCAGCCAGTCGATAACGAACGGCGTGCGCTTGGCATACGCCTGCACCACGATGCCAAGGCCATTCCAGCCTTCCAGCGAGGGATGCGCAAATACGTCGCCGATGATGTCGAGCGAGAGTTCCAGGCGATCCGCTTCTTCCGCGTCGACGGAGAGCGCGATGCCTTGCTTCATCGCCAGCTGCGAGAGTTCGAGCAACTTCGCGGTGAGGTCGCGACGCGCAATCTCGCGCTTGGCCACTTCGTAACGCGGATGCAACGCAGAGAGCTTCACCGAGATCGACGGTGCATCCGTGTGATTGGCGAACGGACCACGCGAACCGATCGACGCAATCGCGTTGCGGTAATCCTGCTGATAACGCTCGGCGGTTTCGCTGGTGAGCGCCGATTCGCCCAGCATGTCGTAGGAATAGCGATACACCGCATATTCCTTCTGCGCGCAACGGTCCAGCGCATCGCCGATGGTCTGTCCCATCACAAACTGGTGACCCATGATGCGCATGGCCTGACGCACGGCCAGACGAATCGCGGGCTCACCCGCGCGACCCACCAGGCGACGCAGCGCACCGGTGAAATCGTGGCGGGTTTCTTCCGACAGCGTCACCAGCTTGCCGGTGAGCATCAGGCCCCAGGTCGACATGTTGACGAACACGGACTCGCTCTGGCCCAGATGCTTCTTCCAGTTCGCATCGCCCAGTTTGTCGCGGATCAGCTTGTCCGCCGTGGTTTTGTCGGGGATGCGCAACAGCGCTTCGGCCACGCACATCAACAGCACGCCTTCTTCCGACGAAAGGTCGTACTGGCGCATAAAGGATTCAACGGCGCTCTGGTCCTTGGCGCGAGCGCGCACACGGCTCACCAGATCGGCGGCCAGGTCGATCACCTTTTCGCGTTCGACAGGGGGCAGGGTGGCTTGGGCTAGCAGATCGTTGACTGCTTCGGTTTCGTCGCGCAGCCAGTTGGCGGTAATGCGCGCACGCGCCGGCTCCACGCCGGTCGGCAGTTCGGGACTAAGAATGGGCTGTGTCACTGAGTTTTAGCCGAGACGTTGGTGGGGCGGGGAATCGCGGGATTGTACTTGTGGGGGAATACGCACGCACCCGTACGTGGTGTTGCGCTGCGGCAGGGGGCGCCGCCGACCTACATATATATGTGGGCGGAGCAGGGGAACTGGTAGTGAGGTGCCCTGGCAGGGTGTTCTGTCGCCCCGCGGCATGAGAATGGGGGTGGCAGATTGACATGTGGCAAACCGTCGCACCCGGCACGCGACCCATGGAGGTCGCCCCGGGTATGGCGGAAGCCCATCGTCCAAGCCCATGACAATCCACGTAATCACGGGGAGACGAGCGTCGCGCGTACGCCGACAGACACAACGGCGCGCGTTCATCCTTGCTTCAAATCAAGCACATGCGGCGTTGTTGCTCCCCGACGCGCTCGCGGCCTATCATGCCTGCGTTCCAGGCACGCCGGGTTCTCATGATCGTGCTTCGACCAGCAGTGGCCGGCTTGCCGTGCGCGACGATGTGGCTTAAGCCCAATCGCGCCCTCAGCCGCCGCGACCTGCGTCGACTGATCGGAGGCCTGGCAGCGCTGGCGCTGACGACGGCCGTGTTGGGAGCATGGCAGGGGAATGTCTTCGCTCCTTTATTCGCACTGGTCGAGTCCACCGCGGTGGCTTTCGCCTTGGGCGTGGCCTGGCGGGCGGGCGACCGCAGCGAACGCATCACCCTCGACGAGTCGTCGCTGGAGGTGCAATCCCTGCCAGGTCGGCGCAGTGCGCGCTTTCAGACGTACTGGGTGCGTGTACAACTGGTGTCTGGCCAAGGGAGAGGCCGTCTGTTGCTGACGTCGCACGGACGGGAGCTGGAAATCGGGGCCTTCCTCGGGGAAGAGGAGCGTGCCGAGCTGTCAAGGAAACTCATGGTGCTGCTGGCGGAGTTGACTCAAAAGCAGCGCAGGTAGGTTCAACAAAGGTGCATCACGACATGACATCTGGCGGCATCAGGCCTGGCACTATCAAGCGAGCGGTCACGGCAGCACTCTTCGCACTCACGATGTTCGGCGGCGTGGCGCTTGCCAATCCGCAGCCCGGGCAGTTGAACATGACCCGCGGTGTATCCACCTGGTCGCCCGAAGCTTACTTTCTCAACAATGTTGCCTTCGGCGTTTGCGTCGTCATCGGCATCCTTGTGTTCGGCGCGATGTTCATCGCCATGTTCCGCTTCCGCAAATCACGCGGCGCGGTAGCCGAAAAGTGGTCCCACAACACGACGCTGGAAATCGTGTGGACCACCATCCCCGTCATCATCCTGATCGTGCTGGCCTACCTCGCCACGGGCGGTCTGCGCACGTTCGCCGACACCACGGGCTCGGAAATGACCGTCAAGGTCACCGGTTACCAGTGGAAGTGGCGCTATGACTATGTCGAGTACAAGGGCAAGGCGATCGACAAGGTCGGCTTCATGTCCAAGCTCGACAAAGAGAGCGACGAGACGCGCCAGCTGAATTCGGGCCTCGACCCGAACGCGGTGAAGGTGGACGGTTACAACACCTACCTGATCAACGTGGACAAGCCGCTGGTGGTGCCGGTGGGTATCAAGATCCGCTTTGTCATCACCGCCGGCGACGTGATCCACTCGTGGTGGGTGCCGGCGCTGGGCTGGAAGATGGACGCCATCCCGGGCATCGTCAATGCGGCCTGGACCAACATCACTGAGCCGGGCGTGTATCGCGGCCAGTGCGCCGAGCTGTGCGGCCAGGATCACGGCTTTATGCCAATCGTGGTGAAGGCGCTGCCGAAGGCCGAGTTCGAGAAGTGGCTGGCCGATCAGGAAGCCGAGGCCAACAAGCCCGCGCAGCCTGCTGCACCGGCGGCGGCTTCCACCGCTGCCGCACCCGCTACGGCGCAGGCGACCGACGCACCTGTTTCGCAGGGCCATCAAGGCTGAGCAATCAGCCCATCAACAGCATTCGCATTTAGGTAGAGGTGTAAGGCATGGCCCACGCAGCTACACACGATCATCACGACGATCACCACGGCGCGCCCAAAAACTTCTTTGTACGTTGGTGCATGTCCACCAACCATAAAGACATCGGCACGCTCTACCTGGTGTTCTCGCTGTTGATGTTCTTCATTGGCGGCAGCTTCGCGATGGTGATCCGCGCGGAACTGTTCAAGCCCGGCTTGCAGCTGGTGCAGCCGTACTTCTTCAACGAAATGACCACGATGCATGCGCTGGTCATGATCTTCGGCGCAGTGATGCCGGCCTTCGTGGGCTTGGGCAACTGGATGATCCCGATGATGATCGGTGCGCCGGACATGGCGTTGCCGCGCATGAACAACCTGTCGTTCTGGATCCTGCCGTTCGCTTTCACGCTGCTGCTGTCCACCTTGTTCCTGCCCGGTGGCGGCCCTGCTGGCGGTTGGACCATGTACCCGCCGCTGTCGCTGCAGGGTGACTCGGTGGCGTACCTGGTGTTCGCGGTGCACTTGATGGGTATCAGCTCCATCATGGGCGCGATCAACATCATCGCGACCATCCTCAACATGCGCGCGCCGGGCATGGATCTGCTGAAGATGCCGGTGTTCGTGTGGAGCTGGCTGATCACGGCGTTCCTGCTGATCGCGGTGATGCCGGTGCTGGCGGGTGCGGTGACCATGCTGCTCACCGACAAGTACTTCGGCACCAGCTTCTTCAATGCCGCGGGTGGTGGTGACCCGATTCTGTTCCAGCACATCTTCTGGTTCTTCGGTCACCCCGAGGTCTACATCATGATCTTGCCGGCCTTTGGCCTGGTGTCCGAGATCATCCCGACCTTCGCGCGCAAGCCGATCTTTGGTTACAAGGCGATGGTGTTCGCCATTGCCTCGATCGCCTTCCTGTCGTTCATCGTGTGGGCGCACCACATGTTCGCGGTGGGCCTGCCGCTGGGCGGCGAAATCTTCTTCATGTACGCCACCATGCTGATCGCGGTGCCGACGGGCGTGAAGGTGTTCAACTGGGTCAGCACCATGTGGGGCGGCTCGATGACGTTCGAAACGCCCATGCTGTTTGCCGTGGCGTTCGTCATCCTGTTCACCATCGGTGGCTTCTCCGGCCTGATGCTGGCGCTCGCTCCGGCGGACTTCCAGTACCACGACTCGTACTTCGTGGTGGCGCACTTCCACTACGTGCTGGTGACCGGCGCGATTTTCGCCATCATCGCTTCCACGTACTACTGGCTGCCCAAGTGGACCGGCCACATGTACTCGGAGACCTGGGGCAAGATCCATTTCTGGAACAGCGTGATCTGGGTGAACGTGTTGTTCTTCCCCCAGCACTTCCTGGGCTTGGCCGGCATGCCGCGCCGCATTCCCGATTACAACGTGGCGTTCGCCAACTTCAACATGATCAGCTCGATCGGCGGCTTCCTGTTCGGTGCCTCGCAGTTGATCTTCGTTGGCGTGATCGTGCACGCGGTATGGTTCTCCAAGAAGAAGGCTCCCGATCGCGTGTGGGAAGGCGCCCGTGGATTGGAGTGGACGCTGCCGTCGCCAGCGCCGTATCACACGTTCGAAGTGCCGCCGGTGATCCACGACGATGAACTGGCCCATGGCCACACCGACGATTGATGCCACGCATGATCGCTCCGGCCTCGTGCCGGAGCGGCGGGAAGCAAACGGATGAACCAGTCATCGACAACCACGATCGAGCAGGCCCGCAAGAAGGGCGTCCGACTCACTGTTACGGTGTTCGGCGGTATTGCCTTCGCGATCTTCGTGCTCTCGTTGTTGCAGGGGCTGAAGTACTCCTGACGCGGCCGCCGCCGATTTTCCATGTCGTACCGTTGACGTAGACAGAGCATTCCACAGGGATCTCACATGGCTCAGCAACAAGGCGTTTATTTCGTTCCATCCAAGAGCCAGTGGCCGATCGTGGCCGCGGTGGTCATGTTCGTGACCGTGCTCGGTGCCGCGCATTGGCTGAATGCGCCGCCGGGTGAGGCGAGCTTCGGCAAGACGATGCTCACCATCGGCTTTGTCGGCATCCTGCTGATGTTCTTTGGCTGGTTCCGCTCGGTGATCCGCGAATCGCTGGCGGGTAACTACAACAGCCAGGTGGATCGCTCGTTCCGTATGGGCATGATGTGGTTCATCTTCTCCGAGGTGATGTTTTTCGGCGCCTTCTTCGGCGCACTGTTCTACGCCCGCATGTTCGCGGTGCCGTGGCTCGGCGGCGAAGGCCACGGCGTGCTGACTCATCAGTTCCTGTGGGATGACTACGCAGCTTCGTGGGGCGCCAGCGGCGGCGGTGGCCCGGGGCGCGTTGGCGGCTCGTTCCAGACCGTGGCGCCGTGGGGCCTGCCGCTGCTGAACACGTTGATCCTGCTTTCCTCCAGCGTCACGGTGACCATTGCGCACCATGCGCTGAAGGCCGGCCATCGCGGCAAGATCCTCCTGTTCCTCGGCCTCACGGTGCTGTTGGGCGCCACGTTCCTGTGGTTCCAGGCGCACGAGTACATCGAAGCCTACAAAGAGCTCAACCTCACGCTCCAGAGCGGCGTGTACGGCTCGACCTTCTTCATGCTCACCGGCTTCCACGGCATGCACGTGACGCTGGGCACGATCATGCTGGCGATCATCTGGCTGCGCGTGGCCAAGGGTCATTTCACCAAGGAACACCACTTCGCGTTCGAGGCGGTGGCCTGGTACTGGCACTTTGTGGACGTGGTGTGGCTGGGTCTCTTCATGTTCGTCTACATCCTTTGAGGCGCTGACGCGTCGCAACAAAAAGCCCGCCGAATGGCGGGCTTTTTGTTGGGGCCGTGGTGCCCTGCTGACGTGCGCTGAGGGCGAAAAACGAAGGCCCGCCAGTGGCGGGCCTTCGGTGAACCCAATGTCGCAAGCGAAGCGCCAACGACGGTAGGAAGCTACAATTACTGGCCCACGCCATGGGGATGGAGCCAGCCCATCCAGATGCCGAGCACGACCATCAGGATGAGCAGCACCGACAACCCGATACGGCGCGTCAGCGCCCACACCGTGCGCTTGCTGCCTTCCTTGTCGGTCATCATGAAGTACAGGGCCTGACCAAGATTGAACAACACCACCAGCAGCAGAATCACCAGCGCATATTTGTAGATGGTTTCCACGTGATAGGTCCGAACGTTTTTGACATCCGCAGTATAGCGGTCGTGCACGGTGCCACTGCGTGAAGTGGCTGCGCCGTCCGTCGTGGTTTGCGCTGCTGCTCACCGTAGCTGGCGCCTTGCTTTTCATACGTTTGGGCGTGTGGCAGCTGCATCGCGCGGACGAAAAAGAGCAAATTCTGCGGCGGTATGCCACAGCGGAAACAGCCGCTCCGCGCGACTTTGCCGCAGTGGCCTCGAATCCCCCCGTCGATGCATTTCCGCGCATTCTCGCGCAGGGCGAGTACCTCACTGATCGTCTCTATCTGCTGGACAATCCGAAGCACGATCAGCGCGGCGGCGTGGAAGTCTATGCGCCTTTCCGTCTGCGTAGCGGCGACCGCCTGCTGCTGGTGGATCTTGGCTTTCTACCCGGCAATGGCACGGATCAGGCACCCCAGTTGCCGCCGCTGTCCACCGGCGTGCAAACGCTGCAGGGTCTTTATGTGCCGGCCCCGGGCGTTGGATTCGAGATGGGCGGCAATGCGCTGGCGCGCCAGACCCAATGGCCCAAGACCACCGTCTACCTGGATCTTCCACAGGTGGCCGCCGACCTTGGCACCGCGCTGTATCCGCAGGTGCTCATCCTGGACGCGGACCCTTCCTCCATCTACGTGCGCGAGCACACCATCGACTTCTCGGCGATGCCGCCGGCGCGCCATCGCGCCTATGCCTTCCAGTGGTTTACCTTCGCCGTTGCGGCGGTAGTGATCTTGCTGGTGCTGCATCGTCGTCGTCCTTCCCGATCGGACAAGCCATGAACTCTCCTGATTCCACCGCGCTGCGTAAAAGTCGCCTGAAACTGCTGCTGATCGCGCTGGTGTTCGCGGCGCCGATCATCGGGGCGATGCTGCTGACGCTCTCCGGCTGGCAGCCGAGCGGGAAGGCCAACGGCCAGCCGGTCACGCCGCAGCGCAACTTCGCCGCGGAGCAGGTGCCGGTATCTCTGACCAATGGCGACACCTGGGCGTGGCGTGCCAGCGAGCCGCAGCTCACCCTGGTGGCACTGGTCGGGCCCGATTGCGCGAAGCAGTGCATGGACGTGTTGACCAAGATTGCCGCTGCGCGCATCACGCTCAACCAGAATGCATCGCGCTTGCGCCTGCTGTACGTAGGCAAGCCGCCGGCGGATGCTGCAGCCAGCGGCATGACGAACTATTGGAAGCTGGGACAGGATTCGATGGGGGCGTTGGCGCCGTTCACGCCGACCACGCCCGATACCGTCAATGCGCTGTTGGTCGAATCCGACGGTACCGCGTTGTCGTTCTATCCTGCGGGCTTCGACCCCACCGGCTTGCGCAAGGATCTTCAGAAGGTGATCCGCTGATGACCGCCCGTTCCCTCAAAGTGCTGCGCGGCCTCGCGCTGCTTGCGGCCGTGTTCGCCTTTGGTGTGGTGATGTTTGGCGCGTTCGTGCGCTTGTCCAACGCAGGGCTTTCCTGCCCTGACTGGCCGACTTGCTACGGCCGCGCCGCGTGGCCGGAGCAACAGCACGAGATCGCGCAGGCCAACCAGGCTTTCCCGGATCGCCCGTACGAAACGCACAAAGCGTGGCGCGAGCAGGTGCACCGTTTCCTCGCGGGCACGCTGGGCACATTGGTGCTGGCGCTTGCGCTGGTGGCTAGCTGGCGCCGACCGTGGGCGCGCTATGCGGTGATCGTCGGTGCGATCTGCGCCGCGGTAGGCGTGGCGATGTACATCAAGGGTGAGCACCACTGGTCGCTATGGGTGTCGCTCGCGGCGATTGGGTTGCCGCTTGTTGCGGCCATAGGGCTCGACCGACCAGGCGCATGGCGCATTAGCGTGCTGGCATTCGCCGTCGTCGTGTTCCAGGCCATGCTCGGCATGTGGACGGTAACCTTGCTGCTGAAGCCCATCGTAGTGATGGGTCACTTGATGGGCGGCATCACCACATTCGCTTTGCTGGCCTATGCCGCACTGCGCTTCGCGGGCGTCAGTGCAAGCAACGACAGCTATGCGGGCCTTCGCACGGCAATGGTGGTCGGCATCGTGCTGTTGCTGGCGCAGATCGCATTGGGTGGCTGGACCTCGTCCAACTATGCGGCGCTTGCCTGCGGCACGGATTTCCCTAAATGTCTGGGCCAATGGGCGCCCCCCACTGATTTCCGCGAGGCCTTCGTGCTGTGGCGTGGCATTGGCGTGAACTACGAAGGTGGTGTGCTCGACATGGCTGCGCGTAGCGCTATCCAGATCACGCATCGCATCGGCGCGCTGGTGGTGTTCTGCTATCTGGCCTGGCTATCGCATCGCGTGTCGCGCCGCGGATTACGCGTACACGGCCTGGCCATTGCCGTCGTGCTGGTGACGCAGGTGCTGCTGGGCATCAGCAACGTGCATTTCGGACTGCCGTTGCCGGTGGCGACGCTGCACAATGGCGTGGCTGCGCTGCTGCTGTTCACCCTGCTGGCTACGTTGGCGCGCACGCAGAAGCGTCACGGCGACGCTATGTTTCTTTCTTACGGGCACCGTTGACGATGAGCAGACGTTTCCATGAGTACCTGGAACTGACCAAGCCGCGCGTCGTCGCGCTGCTGGTGTTCTGCGCTGTCATCGGCATGTTCCTTGCTGTGCCCGGCATCCCGCCGTGGCGCGCGCTGGTGTTTGGCACGCTAGGCATCTGGATGGCATCAGGCTCAGCCGCTGCGTTCAATCACCTGATCGACCAACGCATCGACAAAGTGATGGCGCGTACTGCGCATCGCCCGCTTGCCACCGGGCAGCTCACGCCGCGCCAAGTGTTTACGTTTGCGCTTGTCGTGGGTGTGTTGTCGATGGTGGTGCTGGTGCTGTTGGTCAATCCGCTGACCGCGCTGCTTACCTTTGGCGGGTTGATCGGTTACGCCGTGATCTATACGGCTTACCTCAAGCGAGCCACGCCGCAGAACATTGTGATCGGTGGGCTGGCTGGCGCGATCCCGCCGGTGCTTGGCTGGACGGCGGTGACGGGTGAGCTGCATCCGTTCGCGCTGCAGCTTTGCCTGATTATTTTCGTGTGGACGCCGCCGCATTTCTGGGCACTGGCGATTTTTCGTCGCGATGATTATTCGCGTGCGCAGGTGCCGATGTTGCCAGTGACGCATGGCGTGGTGTTTACGCGCTGGCATGTGTTGTTCTACACGATCTTGCTGGTGTTGGTGACGTTGTTGCCGGCGCTGACGGGTTATAGCGGGATGGTGTATTTGGGCGGTGCGGTGGTGTTGGGCGCGGGGTTTCTGTATTACGCGGTGCGGCTGCTCAATCCGCCGGATGAGTTTTTCGCGATGAAGGTGTTTAACTATTCCATCGTGTATTTGATGGCGTTGTTTGCGTTTTTGTTGGCGGATCATTGGTTGATGGAGCCGTTGGTGCAGCATCAGGGTGTGGTGCTCGAGCGCTCCATTTGATGTTGTTGTCTCCCTCTCCCATTTTGGGGTGAGGGGTGGGTGCTCGCCTTATCGTTTCAACTTTAGCCGTCACCCCGGCGCAGGCCGGGGTCCAGAGCCTCGGTGTTTGATTGTCGCGTGGTCGCGATCTGGCCGCCTACGCGGCGGGCGTTCCGACCTCCTGCCGGAGGCCGGGTCACTTTTCTTTGCTTGCCCAAAGAAAAGTAACCCAAAGAAAGGGCCCCCCGGAATCGGCGCCTTCCGGGCTACGCCCTCCAGGTACGCGGTCGGGTTCCGGGCTTTTCGACGGGGCTCCTGCCCC
>NZ_JAELTQ010000467.1 GCF_016428905.1 Dyella sp. ASV24
CCCCCCCCCCCCCCCCCCCCCCCCCCCCCCCCCCCCCCCCCCCCCCCCCCCCCCCCCCCCCCCCCCCCCCCCCCCCCCCCCCCCCCCCCCCCCCCCCCCCTCCCCCCCCCCCCCCCCCCCCCCCACCACCACCATTCCAGCTTCGTCGGCAGCGTCAGATGTGTATAAGAGACAGGTCCCAAGCAGGCGTTCTTCGATAAAACGTGGAAGCCTGATGACGTGAAGAAGGTCAGTAACTGATTGTGAATCGGCGGCTTCTGAACGCTCCAGCCATGTGCATGGCGGGAGCGTGCTCTTGTGTC
>NZ_JAELTQ010000468.1 GCF_016428905.1 Dyella sp. ASV24
TCGAGTTCGCACGCCCCACACTAGGCTTGCGCTCCTTCTTTATCGGCGCGCAGTGGCAAGGCCGCGGCCTGGGCACGCGTGCGCTGGAGGCCGTCATGCGCGACCTTGCGCATCGCTACCCCTGGGCCTGTCTCTTATACACATCTGACGCTGCCGACGAAGCTGGAATGGTGGGGGTGGGGGGGGGGGGGGGGGGGGGGTGGGGGGGGGGGGGGGGGGGGGGGGGGGGGGGGGGGGGGGGGGGGGGGGGGGGGGGGGGGGGGGGGGGGGGGGGGGGGGGGGGGGGGGGGGGGGGGGGGGGG
>NZ_JAELTQ010000469.1 GCF_016428905.1 Dyella sp. ASV24
CGCACCACCTATCCCAAGGCGGCGCGTACGAGGCGAAATCATCTGTGGGCGGATCAGAGAGATGACTGGCCTCAGAACAAATGGCGCGTCAAACGCATCGCCTCTTGTTCGTCGGAGAGCATAAGATCTGTCTCTTATACACATCTGACGCTGCCGACGAAGCTGGAATGGTGGGGGTGGGGGGGGGGGGGGGGGGGGGGGTGGGGGGGGGGGGGGGGGGGGGGGGGGGGGGGGGGGGGGGGGGGGGGGGGGGGGGGGGGGGGGGGGGGGGGGGGGGGGGGGGGGGGGGGGGGGGGGGGGGG
>NZ_JAELTQ010000470.1 GCF_016428905.1 Dyella sp. ASV24
CGCTATGGGTGGTGGGCGTTGCCGCTGCCGCCGTGCTGGTGGGCGTTTTCCTGTATTTCCATGTACGACTGAATGCACTGTCTGCACCGTTGAGCGCACAGGCGGCACGCATCGGGCTGTCGTCGGCCTGTCTCTTATACACATCTCCGAGCCCACGAGACAGGACAGGCCATCGCGTATGCCGTCTTCTGCTTGAAAGAGGGGGGGGGGGGGGGGGGGGGGGGGGGGGGGGGGGGGGGGGGGGGGGGGGGGGGGGGGGGGGGGGGGGGGGGGGGGGGGGGGGGGGGGGGGGGGGGGGGGGG
>NZ_JAELTQ010000471.1 GCF_016428905.1 Dyella sp. ASV24
CTTAGCGGCCTTAGCAGCCCTGGGGGCCTTTGCAGCCTTGGTGGCCTTCACGACCTTAGCGGCCGCAGCCTTCTTCACGGTGCGCTTCTTGGCAACCTTCTTGACGGCCTTCTTCGCAACCTTCTTGCTGTCTCTTATACACATCTGACGCTGCCGACGAAGCTGGAATGGTGGTGGTGTGGGGGGGGGGGGGGGGGGGGGAGGGGGGGGGGGGGGGGGGGGGGGGGGGGGGGGGGGGGGGGGGGGGGGGGGGGGGGGGGGGGGGGGGGGGGGGGGGGGGGGGGGGGGGGGGGGGGGGGGGG
>NZ_JAELTQ010000472.1 GCF_016428905.1 Dyella sp. ASV24
TCCATGCCGGCGTTGCGCGGCAAAGTGGTGCTGGTGGAGTTCTGGACACGCGAATGCATCAACTGCCTGCACGTGCTGCCGCACACCAAGGCGTTGTACGACCGCTATGCGGGCGACGGGCTGGTGGCTGTCTCTTATACACATCTGACGCTGCCGACGAAGCTGGAATGGTGGGGGTGTGGGGGGGGGGGGGGGGGGGTGGGGGGGGGGGGGGGGGGGGGGGGGGGGGGGGGGGGGGGGGGGGGGGGGGGGGGGGGGGGGGGGGGGGGGGGGGGGGGGGGGGGGGGGGGGGGGGGGGGGGG
>NZ_JAELTQ010000473.1 GCF_016428905.1 Dyella sp. ASV24
CGGTAACGGTAATGTCAGCCTCGGCCAGCAGTCGCTCACACTGACGCAGGCCAACGGCAGCTTCGGCGGTGTGATCGGCGGTAGTGGCGGGCTGGTTTTGCAGGGCGGCGCGGAAAGCCTTACCGGCTGTCTCTTATACACATCTGACGCTGCCGACGAAGCTGGAATGGTGGGGGTGGGGGGGGGGGGGGGGGGGGGGAGGGGGGGGGGGGGGGGGGGGGGGGGGGGGGGGGGGGGGGGGGGGGGGGGGGGGGGGGGGGGGGGGGGGGGGGGGGGGGGGGGGGGGGGGGGGGGGGGGGGGG
>NZ_JAELTQ010000474.1 GCF_016428905.1 Dyella sp. ASV24
TACACAGAACCCCACGTTCTCATGGCTGGCAATGATCGCCACCTGCGGATAACGTTGTCGCAGTAAGTCTATTGACCTATCGGTGGATGCGTCGTCGTGGACGATGATTTCTACGTCAAGGTCACCCCTGTCTCTTATACACATCTGACGCTGCCGACGAAGCTGGAATGGTGGGGGTGGGGGGGGGGGGGGGGGGGGGGGGGAGGGGGGGGGGGGGGGGGGGGGGGGGGGGGGGGGGGGGGGGGGGGGGGGGGGGGGGGGGGGGGGGGGGGGGGGGGGGGGGGGGGGGGGGGGGGGGGGGG
>NZ_JAELTQ010000059.1 GCF_016428905.1 Dyella sp. ASV24
GCACGCCCGCCACGGAGCCTGCTTCCAGCGTGGAGCCATCCATGATGGCCGCATCCATTTCGTTCTTGCCGTCGTGCGTAAAGACGGAGCCCTTGCCCGCGTTGAAGTTCGGGTCGTCCTCCAGCACGGTGATGGCAGCGGACACCGCATCGACCGCGGCCTTGCCGGCCTTGAGCTGCGCATAGCCGCTCTGCAGGGCTTGGGTCAGCGCTGCACGCACGGCCTTTTCCTTGGCTGGGGTCATGTCACGCTTGATGACGCCCGCCCCTCCGTGAATCACCAGCACCGGCGAAGCGGCATGGCACATGGATGCAATCCCCAGCGCCGCGACGGCGGCGACAAGACGGCTGGACTTCACGGACGGTACTCCCCACAACGTTGGTGAGGAGTATAGCCAGCCGCTGCTCCATGCTCATCCGGATGGTCCATGCCTGCTTTGCCGGCCGCATCACAGCGCGATCCGGCCGCCTTGGACCTTCGTACAGCATGTGTGGTCACCATTCCGTCGTATCCTTAGAAGCTGGCTCTCCCCTGCAAGAAGGCATCGCAATGGACAAGGTTTATGCAAGCGCGGCGCAAGCCCTCGACGGCCTGCTGTTCGACGACATGACCATCGCCGCCGGCGGCTTCGGCCTCTGTGGCATCCCCGAGAACCTCATCGCGGCACTGCTGGCGGCCGGCACGAAGGGTCTGACCATCGTAGGCAACAACGCCGGCGTGGACGACTTCGGCATGGGTCCACTGCTCAAGACCCGTCAGGTCAAGCGCGTGTATGCCTCCTACGTAGGCGAGAACAAAGAATTCGAGCGCCAGGTGCTAGCCGGTGAACTGGAGCTTCACCTGGTGCCGCAGGGCACGCTCGCAGAGAAGCTGCGCGCGGGCGGCGCGGGTATCCCGGGCTTCTACACGCGCACAGCGTTCGGCACCAAGCTCGCCGAAGGCAAGGAAACCAAGGTCTTCAACGGCAAGGAATACGTGCTGGAAGAAGCCATCCATGCCGACGTCTCCATCGTGAAGGCGTGGAAGGGTGATCGCCTGGGCAACCTGGTGTTCCGCAAGACCGCGCGCAACTTCAACCCTATGATCGCCACCTGCGGCAAAGTCTGCGTGGCCGAAGTGGAAGAGCTGGTCGAAGTGGGTGAGCTCGCGCCGGATGGCATCCATGTGCCCGGCATCTATGTCGACCGCATCATCCAGGGTCCGTCGTACGAGAAGCGCATCGAGTTCCGCACGATTGCCGGCGCCAACACCGGCAAGGAAAGCCCGATCCGCACGGCCATGGCGCGGCGCGCCGCGAAGGAGTTGCAGGACGGCTTCTACGTGAACCTCGGCATCGGCATTCCCACGCTGGTCGCCAATTACATTCCGCCGGGCATGGATGTCACCTTGCAGTCGGAAAACGGCCTGCTCGGCATCGGGCCCTTCCCGGACGACGCGCACGTCGATCCGGATCTGATCAATGCCGGCAAGCAGACCATTACCACCCTGCCCGGCTCAAGCTTCTTCTCCAGCGCTGAGTCGTTCGCGATGATTCGCGGCGGCCACATCAACCTGTCGATTCTCGGTGGCCTGGAAGTGTCGTGCACCGGTGACCTCGCCAACTGGATGGTACCGGGCAAGATGGTGAAGGGTCCTGGCGGCGCCATGGATCTGGTCAGTGGTGTGCAGCGTGTCGTAGTGCTGATGGAGCACACCGCCAAGGACGGGTCGCCCAAGATCAAAGACCAGTGCGACCTGCCCATCACCGGCAAGGAATGCGTGGACCTGATCATCACCGACCTCTGCGTGTTCTCGGTGGAGAAGGGCAAGGGCCTGACGCTGATCGAGCTGCAGGACGGTGTGACGCTGGATGACGTGAAGACGAAGACGGGCTGCGCATTCGCGGTGAGTCCGTCGTTGAAGCAGTAAGTTGCATCGCGACCTTCCGATGCACATCGGAAGGTCGCTCGCTCCAGTGCGTTACACCGGGACCGGTGTCGATTCTGGAAAGCGAATGCGTGCGATGTGGCGACGCCCGTCGTGCGTCTGCAGTTCGAGCGGCCACTGGAAGCGCTCACTGATGCGCTGGGCGATGGCCAGTTCAAAGCCATGGCGGTTGGCTCGGCCATGTGAGTCATCGTAGCGGTGCGTCACCGTCACCATGCCCGGCATCACGGTGACCACCACCGTGCCACCTTCTGCCTGCTGACAGGCGTTGCGGATCAACTGCCAGCACAACACGGCAAATACGCGGGGTGAGCCGTGCAATGCGAAACGCGCCGGCTCGTCGAGCTCCAGCGTAATCGGTCGACCCTCCAGCATCTCCATCACGTCAGGCAGTTCGTGGCGGATCACGTCGTTGACGATGAAGTCCTCCTCCGTGAGCCCGTTGTCGGATTCGCGCGCCAGAATCAACAAGGCTTCGACCAGAGCCTCCATTTCGCGCGTTGAACGCTTGATGCGTTGTACGGAGCGCTGACCAAACTCACCCAGCGAGGAGTCGTCCGCCAACATATCGGCGGACATCTTGATCACGGTAAGCGGACTGCGCAGCTCGTGGCTCGCGTCGCGGGTGAAGTTGCGCTCGCGCTGGTTATATCCGGCGATGCGGTTGGCGAACTCATAGAGGCTACTCGCCAACGTAGCCACGTCGGCATCGGTGCGGCGCGAGATCTGATCAGGCCGCCATCCATCGAGGCCCGTGGATTGCTCATCCCAGGCGCTTACCGCTTGCGCGAGACGACTGACGGGGCTCCATTCGCGCCGCGCGGCCAGCCACGACAACACGCTGACGATGACGATAAGCGCGAGCACCGCGCCCATCGGGGCAACGTTATAGAAGCCCATCAGGCACGCGATCACGATGGCCAGCAATTGCAAGCCAAAGATGATCGCCATGCGCCGATGGTATCGCCCGCGCCGAAATATTCGCGCGGGCTTGGAACTGCCCCTGCTGGCCATATTCAACTCATGCGGACACGATCATGCCGGCTGTGAGGCCGAGGCCACCTCCGACTCAAGATCGGCAAGGCGATATCCGGCGGAGTGGATGGTGTGCAGCAACGGGCGCTCGAACGGTTTGTCGATCACGCGGCGCAGGTTGTAGAGGTGGGAACGCAGCGTATCGGAATCAGGCAGCGTGTCACCCCAGATCTCGCGCTCGATATCGCGGCGACTCACTACGCGGGGCGATTCGCGCATGAGGATCGCCAGCAATTTCAGGCCGATCGGTGACACAGTGAGCTCTTGCCCGCTACGCACCAACCGCAACGTGGCCGTGTCGAGCGTCATGTCTCCCACGGTCAAGATCTCGGTGGAAACCTGGCGACGATCGCGACGGATCAGCGCGCGCAGGCGGGCTTCCAGTTCGCGCACTTCGAAGGGCTTCACCAGATAGTCGTCGGCGCCAGCCTCCAGGCCGATCAGCTTGTCTTCCAGCGTATCGCGGGCGGTCAACATGAGTACCGGCGTGGATTTCTTGGCGTCGCGACGCAACTTGCGGCACACGTCCAGGCCATCCATGCCCGGCAGCATCAGGTCGAGCACGACCACGTCGTAACTATTGGAAACGGCCAGGTGCAAACCACTGACGCCATCGGCCGCGTAATCGACCGAATACCCCCTTCGCTCCAGAAATTCGCCGACCATTTCTGCGATCTGGCGATTGTCTTCGACCAGAAGGATCAGTCCTGCTTGTTCGTCGCGCGAGCTCATCCGTACCTCCTGAAGCTGACTTCACAAAGGTGAACAGCTAACGACCGGCATCGTGAGGGTCATGTGAAGGCAGTGACGCCTGATTCACGCGCGGTTGTGATTATCATCACGTCTCAAGCGTTTCAATGCAAAAGCGGTGCCAAACCCTTCCACACGTTGTCCAGCACCATGGGTTCACCGGCCGCCACGGGATGCAGGCCATCGTCCTGCATCAGCTCTGGCTTCAACGCCACCCCGTCAAGCAAGAAGGGCACCAGGGCCACGTTCTTGGTCTTGGCCAGGTCGGCATAGATGGCGCGCAGACCATCACGGTACTGAGGGCCGTAGTTGACCGGCAGCTCGATACCCAGCAGCAGTACCCGCGCATGGGCCTTTTGCCCGGCATCGACCATGGCCGCCAGATTCTCTTTCAGCTGCGCCAGTGGCAGGCCCCTGAGGCCATCGTTAGCGCCTAGCTCGATCACCAACACCGCCGGGCGGGTCTTCTCCAGCAGCGCAGGGAGGCGGTTGCGCCCGCTCAGCGAGGTTTCGCCACTGATGCTGGCATTGACCACGGTCCAACCCGGCTCCATCTTGGCTAGACGGTCCCCCAGCAGATGAACCCAGCCGGCCTCGACTGGAATGTTGTGTGCGGCGGACAGTGAATCACCCAGCACGAGCACGGTTTTCGGCGGCGTCGCCTGTGCAGCGCCGATGACGGCACCCCACAGCAAGACCAGGCAGCAAAGGAAACGACGCATGAGTGGCAATGCCTCTGTAATGTCCGAGAGCCCACAGCCCGGCTCCAAGGGTGTCCTCTTGGACGCGGTCGATGTTAGCAAGTCGGTCCAGGGGCCCGAGGGTCGACTCGACATCCTGAGTGGCGTGTCGCTGCAGGTGCGCGAGGGCGAGAGCTTCGCCATCGTCGGTGCTTCGGGCTCGGGCAAGACCACCCTGCTCGGCCTGCTGGCCGGTCTGGACACGCCCTCCAGCGGTCATATCGCCCTGGACGGCAACGCGCTCGAACGCCTGGATGAAGAAGCACGCGCCGACTTGCGTCGACGCCTGGTCGGCTTCGTGTTCCAGTCGTTCCATCTGTTGCCGGCACTGACTGCCGAAGAAAACGTCATGCTGCCGTTGGAACTCGAAGGCCGCGACGACGCGCGGGCCCGTGCCCGTGAAGCGCTGGAAGCGGTCGAGCTGACGCCACGGCGTCGGCACTACCCCGCCCAGCTGTCTGGCGGTGAACAGCAACGCGTGGCGATCGCCCGCGCTTTCGTGCACAGCCCCCGTCTGCTGTTTGCGGACGAACCCACCGGCAACCTGGATCAGCGCACTGGCCAGCACGTGAGTGATCTGTTGTTTTCGCTCAACCACGATCACCGCACCACGCTGGTGCTGGTGACGCACGATCCGCGGCTCGCCGCGCGCTGCGCACGACAGGTCACACTGGATAACGGCCACGTGGTCGTCGCCCCACGCGTATCCGCAGCGGTGGCGCCGTGATGGTCCCCTCATCGACGAGGCTCCATTCATGAGGTTGCTGACGCTCTCCCTGCGCAGCCTGCGCCGCGAATGGCACCTGCCTGAGCTGCGCACGCTGGGTGCCTCGCTCGTGCTAGCCGTGGTGGCTCTGGGTGTAGTCGCTACGCTGGCTGCACGCATGGAGCGTGGCGTACTCGCAAGCGCGGCCGAGCTGATCGGCGGCGACCTTGGCATCAGTGCACCGCAATCACTCCCGCCGGACTATGCGGAACAGGCGCGCCAGCACGGCCTGCAGGTGACCCAAGGCGCAAGCTTCCCCAGCGTGGCCTTTGCCCACGAGCAGAGCCAGTTGCTCGACGTGCTCGCCACCGACAACACCTATCCGCTGCGCGGCACGATGGAGCTGGCGCAAGGCACAAGCAACACTACCGCAGGCCACGGACCGGCGGCAGGCACGGTCTATCTCGACCATCGCGCGCTGGTCGCGCTGAGCCTGAAGGTGGGCGACAGCCTGCAACTGGGCGGACGCGACCTGCGCATCGCCGCGGAACTGGTGCGCTTGCCCGACGGTGGCGAGCTCGTGGCCATGGCGCCGCGGGCACTCATGAACATCGGCGATGCCGAGCAGGCGGGTTTGCTGGGCGTGGGGAGCCGCGCGCGCCATCGGCTGCTGGTGGCGGGACAACCTTCTCCCGTACAGGACTGGCGGACCTGGGTGGAAGCCCAAACCTTGCCGCAGGGCGCTGAGCTCATCACGCCGGAACAGACGCAGGAGCGCATGCGCAGCGCCTTCGACCGCGCCAGCGCCTTCCTGCGCCTCACGGCGCTGCTTTCCGCGCTGCTGGCCGGGGTGGCCATTGCGCTGGCCGCACAGCGCTATGCACGCCGCAAGACGAATGAAGTGGCGCTGCTGCGTGCACTCGGCACGCCACGCCGGCAAGTGCTGGGGCTGCTGATCGGCACGCTGGGATTGCTCGCTGTGCCCTCCGTCATCATCGGTGCTCTGCTGGCACTCGGCATGGCGCAGATCACCTGGAGCTTTGCCAGCCAACTGTTCGCCGCCATACCCACCACCATGCCGCTGGGACCCGCCATCGCCGCTGCCGTCATGGGTTTGGCGGTGCTCGGTGGCTTTGCCTTACCGCCACTGGCGCGGCTCGCAGAAGTACCACCCGTCGCGGTGTTCCGCGAAAGTGCAGCACGCCGCGTGCGTCGTTTCGATGCGCTGTATCTCGTGCCTGCCCTGGTGGCGCTGTTGCTGATCTGGAGCCAGAGCGGCTCGGCCAAATTGGCGGGCATCCTCGCCGTGAGCCTTCTGGGCGTGGCCGTGGTCGCCGCCCTGCTCTCTGCCTTACTGCTATGGACGGCCCGACGTGTAGCGCCGGGGGCGCATCCCGCGCTGCGGCTTGGGTTAGCAGCCCTCGCCCGCCGTCGCGGCATGAGCCTGCTGCAAGCCACGGCGCTGAGCCTTGGACTGGTCGCGCTGTTGCTGCTGGCCATTGTCGCGCCCGCCTTGCTGGAGGGCTGGCGACGCGAGCTACCGGCCGACACACCCAATTGGTTCGTGCTCAACCTGCAGGACGATCAGCGCAAGGGTTTCGAGCAGATGCTCACCCGCATCGGCGGCCAGAAGCTCAACATGGCCCCGCTTGCCGTGGGCAAACTCACAGCCATCAACGGCCAGCCTATCGATCAGATGCACTTCAAAGACGAACGTGCCAAGGACTGGTCCGATCGCCAACTGCGCCTGTCCTGGGCCAGCGACCTGCCGCCGAGCAACGAGGTAATCGCCGGGCAATGGCACGGCGAGCACCCGGCCGACGCCGAAGTATCCATCGACACGATGTGGCGCGACATGTACGGCCTGAAGGTCGGCGACATGATGCGTTTCAACGTGGGCGAAGGCAGCATCGACGCCCGCGTGGGCAGCATCCGCAAGGTGGACTGGACATCGTTCCGGGTGAACTTCTTCCTGGTGTTCGATCCGGCGCATGCCGCTTCGTTGCCGCATACGTGGATCGCCAGTTTCTACCTGCCGCGTGGACACGCCGAATCCCTGGCGCAACTCAGCCGTGATTACAGCAACCTCAGCCTGATCGACGTCGACGCCATGCTCGACCGCGTGCGCGAGATCGTGAACCAGGTAAGCGGCGCGGTGCGTTGGGTGCTCGCTTTCAGCCTGCTCGCGGGCGCACTGGTGCTCGCCGCCGCGTTGGCCTCCAGCGCGCAGGAGCGTCGTCACGAAGCCGCCTTGCTGCGTACGCTGGGCGCGCGCCGTACACAACTGCGCATGGCAGCCGCCTGCGAATTCGGTCTGCTGGGACTCGTGGCAGGCCTGACCGCCGCCTTCGGTGCAGCAGGTACCGGGCTGTGGTTGGGGCATGCCATCTTCCACATCGAGCACTTCGTGCCGCCGTTGGGATCACTGCTGCTTGCCGCCCTCGCCGCCGCCGTCGTCGTCATGCTGCTTGGCCTGGCCGGTACCGCGCGTGTCAGCCGCACATCGCCCATGCGGCTGCTTAGGGAAGCCTGAGTGCACTGGATCAAACGTTTCGCGCGCGAGCGCCTGCTCATGGGTTTTGGATTGCTGGCCGTCGTGCTGGCCATGGTCGACCCGCAACCGCTGGCCACCTATCAACGCTGGCTGCAACTGCCGACGCTGGCCGGCTTGCTGGGGTTGATGATCTGCATCCAGGGCATCCGTGACAGCGGACTGGTGCAACACGCCGCCGCGGCGCTAGTGGAACGTGTGCACTCGTTGCGCGGGCTTGGCGTATTGCTGGTCAGCGCAACAGCGCTGCTGTCGATGGTGCTCACCAATGACGTAAGCCTGTTTCTGCTGGTGCCGTTGACGCTCGCCATCGGCGCCATCTCCAATCTTCCAGTGATGCGCACGGTGGTGTTGGAGGCGCTCGCTGTCAACGCGGGTTCCACGCTCAGCCCCATTGGCAATCCGCAGAACCTGCTGCTGTGGCAGTACACGCATCTGCCCTTCCTGGCGTTCGTGCAGAAGATGCTGCCGGCATTCGGCACCATGTTTGTCCTGGTGCTGCTGCTGACGGTGGCGTGGATGCCGCGCGGCCGCGTCATCCTGCATGCCAAGGACATCGATGGCCACCCTGTATCGACTCCACAGGCGATCCTGTCGGTGCTGGCGCTGGGCAGCATGGTGCTGATGATGGAGCACAACCACGCGGTGCTCGGCGCGCTGTTGTTGTTCGTGCCGTTCGCCCTACTTGAGCGCGGCACGCTGCGCCGTGTGGACTGGTTTTTGCTGGCAACGTTTGCGGCGATCTTTCTGGGCTTGGGCCATTTCGCCGAGCTCGCCTGGGTACAGCACGGGCTGGAAAGCCTCGATCTGGAACAGCCCCTGACGCTTTACGCCAGCGGCATCCTCGCCTCGCAACTGATCAGCAACGTTCCGGCGACCGTGCTTCTGCTACGCCACGCGCCGGATCCCATGGCGCTGGCTGTCGCGGTGAACGTGGGCGGTTTCGGCGTAGCCATTGGCTCGCTCGCCAACCTGATCGCTCTGCGCCTTGCGAAACAGCCGCGCGGTGCGCGGCTGCTTCATGTGGTGTCCATACCGTTTCTGCTGGTATGCGCGCCGTTGGTCTACCTCGTGTATCACTGGCTAGGCTGATCGACCAGCGCCACGCACGCCCCGTCAGTCGTCGCGGTCGTGCGGCACGTTTACCTTGCCCTTGATGCCGGAATGGCTGACGTCGCCGCTGCCCTTGGCGCCCAGCGTGAGGTCGCCTTGCACGTCGCGCACCACCAGGTCGCCCGAGCCCAAGGTATCCACGCGCACGTTGCCGCTGACATTGCGGAGGCCGACATCGCCCGAACCAATGCTGCCTACACGGGCGTCGCCGCGCACTCCGTTGACCTTCAGGTCACCCGAACCGATGGAGCCGGCATCGAGGCTACCCACGTCAGTCGCATCGATATCGCCCGACCCCACGCTCAAGGCGAACGAGCCGGTGATCTTGCTGACGTGCAGATCTCCCGAGCCCACCTGCGTACTCAACCGCTGCAAGCCGGTCACCCAGGCGTCGCCCGAACCAATATTGAGCACGACCGGCATCTGCGCAGGCACCTGCATGTCCAGCTTCAGGCTGGTCGAGCTGTGGCCAAACAGCGAGATGTTGATGTGCGAGTGGTTACCAACCTCCACGATCAGGCGATCGCCCTCGCGGCGCTGGGTCACGGTCAGGTCGTCCAGCAGCTTGGGGTCGGACGCGCAGGCGCGTCCCGTCACGATGCCGCCGCTGCCGCCGGTGCCGGCGAGATGCAGGTCGTAGCTGTGCAGGTCCACCTCCACCTCGTGCACACCCTGAAGATCCAACGTGAGATTGCGCGGCGCTTGGTACTGGCAGTCGTCGGCGTAGGACGCCAGCGGGGCAAGCAACAGGATGGCTAGGATCAGACGACGCATGGGTGGTTCCTCGTTGGCGGTATGACGCTTGGATGGTGCCAGGCAAAAAAAGGTTTACATGGTCTATCGTCAACCCGTGTCGCCAAACAGCGTTTGAGACTTCACGAACCGACGTGGAGACACCCTGCCATGCAACGCAAGACATTGCTCGCCTCCGTACTCGCGCTGGCGGTTATCGGAGCGGCCTCGCTGGTCATTGCTCAGGATGGTGTGCCAGGTGCGCCGCCAGCAAAGAACGGGGCCGGCAAGACCGGGCCGATGGCACACGACGGCATGGCCGACTTCATGGGTGGTCCGGACTTCGGCGGCCCCGGCCCGGGCTTTGGTCGCCCCGGTTTTGGCCGCATGGGTTTCGACGCCCCCGAGTCACCGGTGATCGGCGACCTCTCCGCACTGGAGCGCCTATACCGGGAAAGCGGCCGCACCAAGGAGCTCCCAGCGCTCTACAACGATGTGCTGGCCAAGTCGCAGGACCCGCGCGTGCGCACCTATGTGTATCACCAGTTGGCGCGTGTGCAGTCAGCGCCAGCCAGCACCGACCAAGCGATCGCCACGCTGCGTAAGAGCCTCGACGAGAACCTGAGCAACGAGGCGAAGAAGCGCGCCGAGTTCGACAAGATGCGTAGCGACTGGGAACAACGCCGCGGCCAAGCCAAGCCGACGCCCCAGTCCTAACCCACCGGATAACAAGAAAAGTGGCACTGCCGTTAGGCAGCGCCTTGCCCTGAGGCACGGGAACCCCAGAGCCCGTGCCTCCTTTTTATCCTTAGCCGATTGGCTTTTCCTGCTGCTTGGCGCGTTGCCACAGAGCTTCCTGAGAGGTCAGATCCCGCTCGGGCAAGGGCTGGCCATCGGCATGGGCCAATTGCTCCATCGCGCGAAAGCGTCGTTCGAACTTGGCATTGGCGTGACGTAGTGCCTGGGAGAAATCCACACCCGCATGCCGGGCAAGATTCACCACCACGAACAGCACGTCGCCAATCTCATCCTGCAGACGATGCGCGTCGCGACCGTTGGCGAACTCGGCACGTACCTCGCCAACCTCTTCCAGCAACTTGTCCAGCACGGGTTGCTCATCCGGCCAGTCAAAACCCACCCTGGCCGCACGTTCCTGCAATTTCAACGCCCGCTTCCATTCGGGTAGCCCGCGCGAAACGCCGGCCAGCGCGCTGTCGTCATGCTGTTCGCCCTTGGCTGCGCGCTCGGAGGCCTTGATGTCCTCCCATGCCTGCTTCTGCGCATCGAGATCGTCATAACGCTCGTCACCAAAGACGTGCGGATGACGCCGCAGCATCTTCTCGCTGATCGCATGCGCAACGTCGGAGAACTCGAAAAGGTTTTCCTCTTTCGCCATCTGCGCGTGGAAGACCACCTGCAGCAGCAAGTCGCCCAATTCATCGCGCAGATCGTGCCAATCCTTGCGATCGATAGCATCCGCCACCTCGTACGCCTCTTCGATGGTGTACGGGGCAATAGTGGAGAAATCCTGCTGCACATCCCACGGACAACCGTTCTGTGGATCGCGCAGACGCGCCATGATCGCGAGCAGGTCGTCCATGTCGTGTCTGCGCGTATCACTCATGAGGCGTCCAGATCTGCCGACTGCAGGCGTGCCTTCCAGTCGATGGAGACGTCGCCTACGGCAATGAATTCGGGATTGATCAGTGAGTCGCCACGGTTGTAGCGCAACGGCTCGCCGGCAAGATCGAGCACGGCACCGCCGGCCTCTTCCAGCACACTCTGCGCCGCCGCCGTATCCCACTCACTGGTGGCGCCACGGCGCAAATAGACGTCCGCATCGCCACGAGCCACCAGACAGAACTTCAGCGATGAGCCCAGCGGCGTCGATGCGTAATCATCACCGATCAACTGCTGCAGCAAGACTGTGCCCGAGCCGCCGTGCGACCGACTGCCAGCCACGGTGGCAGGCTCCGCCATAGGCCGTGTACCGATGCGCTGCCACGCCCCGCCCGCCTCGCGCTGCAGCCAGGCGCCTTCGCCGCGTGCCGCGGCATAGAGCTCGCCGGTGACGGGTGCCAGCACCACGCCGAGCACGGGCTGGTGGTTCTCGATGAGCGCGATGTTCACGGTGAACTCGCCGTTGCGCTTGATGAACTCGCGTGTGCCGTCCAACGGGTCGACCAGCCAATAGCGCTGCCACTCGCGACGCTGCGACCACGGTGCTGCGCGTGCTTCCTCGGAAATGACCGGGAATGCCTCATCCAATGCATCAAGGCCCGCGGTAATCACACGTTGCGCGGCGAGATCGGCGGCCGTGACCGGTGAATGATCCTGCTTGCGTTCGACTTCGAAATCTTCGCCATAGACGACGAGGATGGCATCGGCAGCATCGCGGGCAATCGCAGCGACTTGCTGCAGCAAGGTTGAAAAAGGGGCTTGAGTCATGTCGGCGAAAAGCGGCCCGCAAGATACTCGCGGGCCATGAAGAGGGCGGCGATGGAACGGCCTTCGGTGACGTCGTCCCGCGCAATCAGCACGTGCAGATCAGCGAGCTTCCACGGAACCACTTCCAGCTCCTCGGGCTCATCACCCTCCAGGCGTTCCGGGTATAGGTCCTGTGCGAGCACGACGTGCGCCATGTGCGTCATGTACGACGGTGACAACGACAGGTTGTGCAGAATCTTGAGCTTGCGAGCGCCATAGCCGACCTCTTCCTTGAGTTCGCGGTCAGCCCCCTGCTCCACGGTCTCGTCACGATCAAGTCGCCCCTTGGGCAAGGTCAGTTCGTACCGACCCACACCGGCGCCGTACTCGCGTACGAGCAACACGGTTTCGTCGTCGATCATCGGCACGATAATGACGGCACCGAGTCCACTCCCCTTCAGGCGCTCGTAGGTACGGCGCTCTCCGTTGGAGAACTCCAGATCGAGCTGCTCGACGCGCAGGAAGCCGCTGTCGTGCACGTCCCGGGTGGCATGGATGATCGGTGGCTTGGGCATCGGACGATTGTAGCGCGGGTCAGCGATTGGCCGCCGAAGCCTGCTGGCGACCCGTGAACGCACTCCAGAAAAGCAGTGCGAAAGCGGTAGCGTGCAGCAGACTGGCGCAGATGGACCAGACCGTGGTCAGCACCCGTATGCTGGCGTAGCCGCCGTCCTGCGTGGCGTGTGGTACGTACCAGCCGTACATCACGGCATTGGCCAGCGTCAGCAGCAACTGCAGCCCGCAGGCGATCAGCATCAGCATGGCCGCCTTGGGAGCCTTTGCCCACAACACAGCCGACAGCGCAATACCGGCGATTGATGCGATGAATAGCGGAGCAGAGCCTACGAGCATCGAGAAAAAGACGGTGAGTTCTTCCATGAGCTTGTCCTCAGTGAGTCGACAACGAAAGGCGCGTCAGCGCCTGTGCATGAATGGCCGGGGTGCCAGCAAGCACACTGGTGGTATCCAGTGTCAGGGCGCGACCGTCGATGTCGGTGAAGACGCCGCCCGCCTCGCGCACGATGACGGCCAGCGCAGCCACGTCCAGGATGCTGACGTCCGACTCCATCACCAGATCCAGTCCACCACGCGCCAACAGGTGATAGTGGCAGAAATCGCCGTAACCACGGATGCGATTGCTATCACGGATCAGCGCACCCAAGGCGTCCCATCGCGCGTCCTTGGTCAGGGTCTTGATGTTCCCGGTGGAAAGAGAGGCTTTGGCCATCTCGCGCGTATCCGCCACATGGACGCGCTCGCCGTCGAGCCACGCACCACCATCCTTGCTCGCCCACATCGTCTCACCGTAGACCGGCGCGCTCGATACACCGAGCACCAGCTCGCCACGATGCATGAGCGCGATCTGCGTAGAGAAAAACGGCGTGCGGCGCACAAAGCTCTTGGTGCCATCCAACGGGTCAACCATCCACAACAGGTCGCTGCTGTTGCCGTCGCGGCCAAACTCCTCACCGTAGATCGATGCCTGCGGCAACGCTTTCTGCAGAATCTCGCGAATAGTCAGTTCCGCTTCGCGATCCGCCGCCGTCACCGGCGTATCGTCGCTCTTGAGCTCCACCGCCACGCCCTTGCGCCAGTAGTGCCGCAGCACCACGCCGGCGGCTTCCGCGGCTTCGCGCGCGGCGTCCAGTGCCTTGGACAGATTCAGTTCGCTCATCGTTTCTCCCCGCGTAGGGCGGCTGCGAGGCCACCACTGTAGTTGATGTGCGTGACGCCATCGGCATCAGTGGTGCCAAAGGCCGCCAGCCAGCGCTGGAGCCCTGGATGTTGTCCTCTGGGCGCGGTAACCGCGGTGAAACGCCGAGCCAGCGGACTGAGCTGCAGCCGACCGTCAACACGCAGCGGACCGTTGCCATCGTCCTGCACGTGTCCCTCGATCACGCCATTCACCGCCTGCAGATCCGCACGCAGATCGCCCAGGGGAAGTTCGCCCAGCGCAACCGTGCGGAGCACCGCTGCCTGCCATTGCACCTGAGCGTTGAGGCTTCCCGGCCAACCACCGCGCAGCTGAATATGGGCGGCCGTCGCGCGAAGCGTGCCGCGCGGCAGCCCACCCAGCACCATGGGGCCTGCGCCAAAGACATCCAGGTCGACACGCATTTGGACGTCCGTCCAGGTAGCTTCGGTAGTCTGCTTCCCCGTCATATTGCCCGCGAAATCAACTCGAGGGCCATGCAGTTCCACATGCAACCGGTTGTCACCCAGCAAGGCGACACGCGAAAGCCGCCATTGCAGCTCACCCAGGTTTTCGCCCTTGGGAGACAGCACTTTGCCCGCCTTGCCATCCCATAGCAGGCCACTGACCTCCTGCAATTGCGCACCGCTCAGCCGGTTTTCCAGCCAAGGCATGGCCCAGCGGGCCGGCAGAAACCAAAGCAGCAAGAAAACCGCCAGCAACAAGGCCACCAGGCCCATGAATGCAATACGCCAGACCTTCAAATCGGCTCCCTGAAAGGATGCGGGACTTGAGCGTGCATGCTCGAAACCCCGATCATAGCCCGATGAATACCCTCCCTGCTGGCGACGCGCTGGTGCGTCGCGACCTAAGCCTGCTCTGGCATCCCTGCACGCAGATGTATGACCACCGCACGGTGCCGATGGTGCCTATCGCCCGCGGCGAAGGTGCCTGGTTGATCGACACGAATGGCCGCCGTTATCTCGACGGCATCAGTTCGTGGTGGACCAACCTGTTTGGCCACGCCAATCCACGCCTGGCGGCGGCGCTCGCCGAACAGGCCCACACGCTGGAGCATGTGATTTTCGCTGGCTTCACGCATGAACCCGGCGTGGCGCTGGCGGAAGAACTGGTGCGAGTGACACCCCCGGGGCTCGACCGCGTGTTTTACGCGGACAACGGCTCAGCCGCCATCGAAGTGGCGCTGAAGATGAGCTTCCACTACTGGCTCAATCAGGGGCATGGCGAGAAAACGCGCTTCATCGCATTGACGGGCAGCTACCACGGCGAAACGTTGGGAGCGCTTTCAGTCAGCGATGTTGCGCTCTATCGCAAAACGTACGCACCTTTGCTGCTCACGCCCATCCTTGCGCCTTCGGCAGATACGTACGAAGCGCTTCCGGGCGAAAGTGCGAGCGACGTCGCCCAGCGACGCCTGGGCGAACTCCGCAGCCTGCTCGAGGCGCATGCGCACGAAGTGTGCGCCGTCATCGTGGAACCGCTGGTGCAATGTGCGGGTGGCATGCGCATGTATCACCCCGACTATCTCGCAGGGTTGCGCCGCCTGTGCGACGAATACCACGTACATTTCATTGCCGACGAAATCGCCGTGGGCTTCGGCCGCACGGGTACCCTGTTTGCCTGTGAGCAGGCCAGTGTCTCGCCCGATTTCATGTGCCTATCCAAAGGCCTTACCGGCGGTTTCCTGCCGCTGTCGGCCGTGCTGACTACCGCGAACGTGTACGAGGCGTTCTATGCCGAGTACAGCGCAGGCAAGGCATTCCTGCACTCGCATAGCTACACCGGCAATCCGCTGGCCTGCCGCGTGGCGCTGGAAACCCTGCGGATTTTCCGCGACGAACCCGTGCTTGAACGCAATCGCGTGCTCGCAGCGCACCTGGCCAAACGGCTGGCGCCGCTACGCGACCATCCGCATGTGGCCGACGTGCGACAAACCGGCATGATCGGCGCAGTGGAACTGGTTGCGGATAAAGCAACCCGCACGCCGTTCCCTTCGGCAGAACGGCGTGGATTGCGCGTCTACCTGCACGGCCTTGAGCACGAAGCGCTGCTTCGCCCGCTGGGCGACATCATTTACTTCATGCCGCCCTATGTCGTCAGCACCGACGAGATCGACCACTTGGTCGACACCGCGATCGCAGGCATCGAGCGCGCGGTGGCTTAGTGGCCGCCGCGCACCGTAATGCTCGGGTCTAGCTGCTGCAGCGCCGGACCTAACGTGTTCGAACCGGTGTTTTGGATGTCCTGACGGCTGTAACTGCGACCGGCCACTGGCAGGCAAGTACCGGGCTTGGCCGGAATCAGGCTACCAGTCGATTGCAGGCAGTTGCGGTTGCCAGGCTTCAACGGGTTCTGCGACGCATTCGGGTTGCCAGCGTCCTGCTGAGCCGACGGGACCGTAGCTCCGGCGGGTGCCGGGTTTTCCTGTGCCATGGCGAGCGGGGCAACGCCCAGCGTCATGACAAGGACGAGAAAGGATTTGCTGATCATCATCCACCTCCGGGGAACAGGGGATATGTGACATGCTGCGCCGGTAACGGCTGGCTGGCAAATGCCGGCGTGCGGATTTCTCACGCGCGTTCAGCTAGCCGGTCGCAGACCGCATGGGACGGTATTTCGCCGGTCCGCTATGCTTTTTCGTTTCCGCTCTCCCGATAACGCTCCATGCGCACGATCCGTATACATGTCGAACTACCGCTCGCCATTGGCCAGGTTTTGGACCTGCCGGCGCAGGCGGGCGAGCACGTCGCGCGCGTGCTGCGGCTGACGGCCGGCGCCCCCATCACCCTGTTCAACGGCGATGGCGTGGACTACCCCGCCGTGATCCAGTCAGTAGGCAAGCGCGATGTTCAGGTACGAGTGGAAGCCGCCCTGCCGGTGGCCAACGAGTCGCCCTTGCCGCTGACGCTGGCCCAGGGGGTGGCCCGTGGCGAGAAGATGGACTTGATCGTGCAGAAGGCCACCGAACTGGGCGTGGCGCGCATCGTGCCGTTGCTGACCGAGCGTTCGGAGGTAAAACTCGACGCCAGCCGCGCCGAGAAGCGACTGGCCCACTGGCAAGCCGTGGTCGCCAGTGCCTGCGAACAGAGCGGCCGCGCCTGCCTGCCCGAGGTACTACCCGCCGTGCCCCTGGAGCACTGGCTGCGCGACCTTCCCCAGGACGGCGCATTGCGTCTGGCCCTATTGCCTGAAGGCACCCGTCGTCCGGGCGAACTCCAGTTCCCCGCGGCGGGTGGCTTACTGGTGGTGGGGCCCGAGGGCGGCCTGGGTCAACGCGATACCTCAGCGCTCACCGACGCGGGTTTCACCGGCTTGCGCCTGGGTCCGCGCATTCTCCGTACGGAAACGGCGGGGCTCGCCGCGCTGGCGGCGTTGCAGGCGTTGCATGGGGATGTTTGAGCGCACCCTTTGGATGTGCATCGGGACGACAAGCTAGTGGGTAGATCGAGGCCAGATTGGCCCCTCACCCCAACCCTCTCTCCCAAAAGGGGACTACCTCCGGGTCGCCCAAAGGGGAGAGGGAGTTAAGGGCTCAGCTTGCGAGCTCGAGAAGCTCGATCAATTCCGCTTCGATCCCTTCCAGATCCGGAATCACCGCGATGTCGTCGCGCACCAACACCTGGGCACGCACACCCGGCGGCAACGGCGCACCGTCATGGGTGGGAATGATCAGCTCGGCGTTGAGCGTGGTCAGGCGCGGGAAACCCTGCGTCACCACCGCAATGAACGGCAGGTCCGCATGCCCGCTCAGCGCTTTCAGCACCGCCACGCGCACAGCTTGCTCGCTATCGCCCTCGCCGGCGCCTGCCAGCGTATTGAACGACACTAGCGGTACACGCCAGCCACGCCACGCGATGCGCCCCAGCAGCCACGGCGGTGAACCTTCCAGCGGCTCGGGCGCGGGCATGGTGATCACTTCGGCCACGGTGGCATTGGGCAACAGCAGGCGCAGGTTGCCAACCGGCACCAATACGCAACGGATTTCACGCGGTAGTGGCAGATCGCTCATCGCCGGCCCTCCATCAACATCTCTTCCACCAGGCGCGCCGCCAGTTCGGCGGGCGTACCTGAGTAACTGTGCAGCCGTTCGGCCTCGATGCCGTGCACCATGTCGGCAAAGTGACCGTCGGAGGACTCGATCCAGACCTGGCCACCGCGATCATGAATCGCCTGGCAGCCGCCGAGTGCATCGTTGGCTTGTCCCGCAAACACGATGGCCTGCGCGCTGCGTCCGAAGACGTTGGCCGCCATGGTGAAACTCGCGTCGATCGGCGAACTGCGCATGTCGTTGTTCTCCAGCGACTGCAATTCCACGCGCCCATCGCGATGGATGCGCGCCTGCTGCCCGCCTGGCACTACCAGCACTTCACCGACGCGAGCCCGCACCCCAGGACCGGCGATGCGCACGGGAAGCTCACTGTGGCGCGTCAACGTATCGGACAAGGCCTCAATCGATTTGCCGCCAAGGTGCTGGACGTGCAGTACCGCGATACGCAGGTCCGTCGGCAACATCGACAGGAACGAGCACACGGCCTCCAGACTGTCCGCCGCGGCACCCAGCACCAGCAGCCGACCGATGGCGCTGTCCAGATCATCGAGCAACATCTCGGTGCCGGCGTCGTACTCCTTCGGCGCCAGGGCTTCTTCCATCGACACCAGCTCCAGCGCCATTCCCGGCTCGATGATGGAAGCGTGTTCCTCGCCACCCTCCGGCGCCAGGAAGTCCACCGCGCTCAATTTTTCGATCCCAAATGCTTCAGGGTTCGCCGGTGCGGGCGCAGCAGCCGGCGCAGGCGCTTCGCTCTCGTCGACCAGTGACCAGCTCGACGCGAGATCCAGCATCGACGAGGACGACGACTTGGCGGTGTCTGCCGTCGCCGACATGAACGCTTCGTCCAGCGGCGCCAGTGCGAGATGATCCAACTGGAACGAAGGCACCTGGCGGGACGCTGCCCCGTGGGTCGGTTCCTCCATGGGGGCCGGTCCCTGCGTCGCGAGCGTTTCCACGCCGAACGTGCCGTCATGAAGTGGAGGCAGTTCGTCGGCGCCGCTGAATTTCAGGCCTGAGCCAAAGTCGTGATCGGCCGATAGGGCCTCCGGCACCGCTGCGCCAAAGTTGCCATCGTGCAACGGGGGCAACTCGTCGTCAGCGTTGAATTTCAGGCCCGAGCCGAACTCATCTGCCGTATCGAGCGACAGTTCGTCCAGCGCCGCGAAATCGTCGGCATGCAAGAGCTCGTCGTGCCCCTGCTGCAGCGAATGCTGTGATGCGTGGACTTCATCCGCTACCGCAGGTTCGTCGGCGGCAAGCAAGGCTTCCAGCTCCGCCGCCAGCGATTCGGACTCCACTTCCGTCGCGGCGCTGACTTGTGGCGCCGCTGGCGCCAACTCCATGGCATCCGCCACGGGCGAGGTGAGATCCCACGTGGGCTCTTCGGCATCCATGGTGGCGGGAAGCACCGTGCTTTCCACCGCCACGGGCGCGACCACTTCCGGAATGGCCGGCGCGTCGAGCGGACGCGGCGGATCCAGATCACCCTGCGCCATCACCTTCACAGCAAGATGGCGTGCCCAGCGCGCGCGATCCCAGCCATCAAGGGAACGGCTGGCGGCGGCGTCATTGAACACCACGCGCGGCTTGTCGCCATCGAGCAGGTCGTAGAGGCGATCGAGATCGTCCTCGGCCTCTTCGTCCAGGTTCACCACCAGCACTTCCGCACGGGTGGTGTCGAGCATCTGCCGGCTCAGGGTGGAGAGCGCACCTTCGTGCACGATCCTTGCCCCACGCTCTCGCAACGCCTCGCGCAGCTGGCCGCCGAGCTCCACGTCATCGAACAACAGCGCAACCGCAGTCGCCGTTTCAGCCATTGAGCGACTCCGCAGTGCGCTGCTCGAGTACCTCGCCGATCTGCATCAACAGCTCGGCCTCCTGGTAAGGCTTGCCGAGGTAGCGATCCACGCCGATATCAAACGCGCGCTGACGATGCTTATCGCCGGTACGCGAGGTGATCATGATGATCGGCACATCGCGCAGTCGCGCATCGGCCTTCATGTGCGTGGCCAGCTCGTAACCGTCCATGCGCGGCATTTCGATGTCGAGCAACATCAGGTCGGGTACGCGTTCATGCAGCTTCTCGAGCGCGTCCACGCCGTCCTTCGCTGTGGCGACTTCGTACTCATGGCGTTCCAGCACGCGGCCGGTCACCTTGCGCATGGTGATGGAGTCGTCGACCACCATCACCAGCGGACGCACACGCGACTCTTCCACCACCGGCGTAGCGACGGCACTGAGACCTTCGTCCAGTCGCGCCTTGCGACGGGTCACACCGTGACGTACCAGCGGGGCGAGATCGAGAATGATCAGCACCGAACCATCACCCATGATGGTCGCGCCGAGAATGCCCGGCACCGAGCTGATCTGCGGGCCCACCGACTTGACCACGATTTCGCGCGAGCCGATAACGGCGTCGATGCGGATCGCACCACGCAGGTCGCCAGCGCGCGTCAGCAACAGGGGAATCTGTTCCTCATCACCGGCGTGGCTGGCAGTAATGCCCAGCAGGCCGGACAGCTCGTGGATGTCGTAACTCTCGCCGCCGTACGGGAAGGTCGGCTCGGCATCGGCCATGCGCTCGGCAAGCTCCGCCGGGCTGATGCGCGCCACACCCTGCACCGAGGTCATCGGGATCGCGAAGGCCGATTCGCCAACGCGGACCAGGATGGCTTGCGTCACCGCCAGGGTGAACGGCAGGCGCAGCACAAACGTGGTGCCCTGACCTTCCTTCGATTCGATCGACAGCGCGCCGCCGAGCTGCTTGATTTCGTTCGCCACCACGTCCATGCCCACGCCGCGGCCGGCGAGCTGGGTCACGGTGCTGGCGGTGGAGAAGCCCGGCTGCGTGATGAGGGCAAGCACCTGATCGTCGCTCAGGCGTGCATCCGCACGGACCAGGCCACGCTCCACACCGCGCTTGCGGATGGCATCGCGATCCAGGCCACGGCCATCGTCCGTCACGCGCACAACCACTTCGGTGGCTTCGCGCGCCACGCGAATGCGTACGGCACCCTCTTCCGGCTTGCCTGCCCTGCGGCGATCCGCCGGCGATTCGATACCGTGGGCCACCGCGTTGCGCAGCATGTGCTCAAACGGCGCCTTGATGCGATCGAGCAGGTTGCGATCCATTTCGCCGTGGGCGCCCTCCACGTAGAGCTGCGCGCCCTTACCTTCTTCCTGGGCGGCCTGACGCAACGTGCGACGCAGGTTCGGCACCATGGTGTCGAACGGCAGCATGCGCGTGCGCAACAAGCCATCCTGCAGTTCCGAGCTCACGCGCGACTGCTGGATAAGCAAGGTTTCGGCCTGGCGCGTCAGCTCGTCCAGCATGCCCTGAATGGACACAAGGTCGGACACCGACTCGGCCAGCGCTCGCGAGTACTGCTGCAGCTGGGAGAAACGGTCGAGTTCGAGCGGATCGAACACGGCCATGCCCGCTTCGCGATGCTCGCGCTGGAAGCGCGCAATGATCTGCGCTTCCGTTTCGATTTCCAGCATGCGCAGCTGGCCGCGCAGACGCTGCACGGTCTGGTCGAGTTCGACCAGGTTGAAGCGGTAGCCAGCCACCTGCTGCTCAAGGCGCGAACGGTAGATCGCCACCTCGCCCGCGTGGTTCACCAGCGAGTCGAGCAGTTCGGCGCGAACGCGGATCTGTTCCTGCGGCGTGGACTGCGCTTCTTCGCGCTCTTCCGGCAGCAGTTCAGGCAGCGGCGCGGTACGCGGCACAAACGGCACCACGTTGGCGACATCGGCCGGCGCGGGCGCGGCATCCGCACCATCGCCTGCCATGGACAGGAAGCGGTCGATGGTCGACTGCGGATACGGCATCGCGCGGCCCTGCGAAACCAACTGCACGAGACCGTGCAATTGATCGAAGCCTGCCTCCAACGCCGCGATCAAATCGCCGATATGCGCGGAGTCCGCGTGGAGTGGTTTCTCCAGCGCAGTTTCGATGGCGTGGGTAAGGTCGCCCACCGGCACCAGGCCCGCGATGCGCGCGCCACCCTTGAGGGTATGCAGGTCACGCTGGATCTCGGCCAGATGCTCGACCGCTGTCGGCTCGGCACGCCACTGGGCGAGCACGCCGTCGGAGTGATCGAGAATCTCGCGCGCTTCCTCAATAAAGATCTCCAGCAGATCCGGATCGATCTGGCTGGGCAATACCGCGGATTCGTCGAGTGCTTCTGCCTGCGCAGCGGCCTCCACAACCTCGGGCTCGTCCGCCACCGGCTCCACGACCGGCGATGCGACGGCCGGGAGTTCCGGCTCGGCCAATGCCGGCGAAGCCAGCTCGATCTCTTCGTCTGGCACGTCGACGATCGGCGCTTCCAGCACGATCTCTTCGTCCGGCACGTCGATGGCCGGCGCCTCCAGCTCGATCTCTTCGATCGGCAGCGCGTCGATAGGCGGCAGCGCGTCGATGGACACCGGGTGCTCGTCGTCCGTTGAGGCGACAACGTCCGGCACTTCGGTCTCTTCGATGAAGTGATGCGTAGTCGCCTCGGCTTCGACGGCAGACGGCGCTTCCTCGATATTCACCTCGTGCACGCCAGCGTGCTCGACTGGTGTGTCGGCTTCGTGCGCGACCGGGCCGATCTCCAGCGTCTCGGCTTCACCGATCAGCTCGGCGTACATCTTGGCGAGTTCATCGCTTTCCGCATCACCTTCGACCGGTGCGTGCTGCGGCGTATGCGAGAGATGGTCGGCGGCAGGCAGATGCGCGTCGAGATCGTACTCACCCAGGGCGGCAAGCAGCTCGTCTGCATAGTCGTCCGTCGCGGCTGCGACAGGCGGTGCGGCCGGCTCGGCGGACTCGGCAGGCAGGGACGCGTCCGACAGCGCTTCGTCCAGCGATGCACCGAACGATTCCTCGTGGGAAGCCTCGGCCATGTGCGCAGGGACTTCGTCCTGCAGATCGGCCGACGTTTCGAACAAGACATGCGCGACTTTGGGCTCGGGCTGGCTGTCTCGCAGTTCGGTCAAGCGCTGGATCAACCCATCCAGATCCGGCAACTGCGGCGACGACACATCGAACTGGCTCATCACGTGGTCGACGGCGTCAGCACTCTTGCTGAGCAGGAGCACACCTTCCGACGACAACGGCTGGCCCGCGGCGCGCAGGCGCTTGAGCAGGCTCTCCAGCGGCGACAACAGATGCGTCAGCAGCGGAATATCGACCATGGCGATGGCGCCATGCAGCGTATGCACGGCGCGCAGCAGGCTGTCTTCGACGCGCAGCTCGCCATCAACACGGTTGACCGCGGTACGGATCGTGGCCAGATACTGCGCCACTTCACTGCGCAGGATTTCCAGCAACACCGGATCAATCGGCGGCATCACCGGCGCTTCGTAGAAGTCGTGCTCCGGTGCAGCGGCAAGCGTCTCGACGTGAGTCGTTTCGATGTCGGCCAGCGTGGCGGCGGGAATCGCGTCGGCGGCTACGGTGGCACGCGGTACGCGACGACGCACGATGCGACGCACGGTTTCCGTGGCGCCCGTGGTGGGCACATCGGCCAGACGCGCATCGGCCTGGTTGGCCGCCAGACGTTCGGCGATCTCCATGATCGCGGTAACCGGCGCCGTGACCGCACCCTCGCCCATCAACGATGCTCGCAGTTGCGGCAGGGCGTCGATGGCGGCGGAAACGACTTCCTGCACACCCGCATTCGGCGGGACCGACTGATCCAGCACGCGGTTGAGCATGTTCTCCACCTTCCAGGCGAACTCGCCCAGCAAGGTGGCGCCCACCAGACGACCCGAACCCTTGAGCGTATGGAAGGAGCGACGAATCGGCGTCAGCGCATCAAGCTGCTGGGCGTCGGCCAGCCAGTTCCTGCGGCTGGCGTGCAGGCTGTCGATCTCTTCCTGCATTTCCTCCAGGAAGATGTCGCGAATGTCGTCGTCGATGCCGGCGGTGCTGGCCTGGAAGCCGGCGTCGATCGCGGAGGCGCCGGCAACGGGCACTTCCTCGACAACTTCTTCCTCGATCTCCACCCAATCGTCTTCGCCGCTGCCCTGCACGGGCTCTTGCGGCGTGATGTGCACGGTATCGGCCAGACGCAGGCCGGTGATCTCCTGCGGCTCGGGCTGCGGCGTTTCGCTATGCCCCACGACCAGTCCAGTCAGGTCATCGCCATGGGCAAGGCTGACGCTCTCGGACAGATCCGGCTGGTTCGCAAGCGCCGCGGCGAGTGCCGCGTCGGCAGCGCGCGCCACATGCTCAGGCGGCGTCTCGTCCAGTTCGTCTTCGGACGGTGCGCGAACGGCCGGCGGCGGCCAGTAACCCAGGCTGCTGAGGCTGTGTTCGGCGACGTCAAGAATGTGCTCGAGCCCGCCGCGATGTTCGCGTGCAGCCTCGAGGTAGTACTCAAGTGCGGCCAGTGCATCGGCCAAGTGATCCATCTGCACCGAGCTGGGCACGCGACGGTCGACCAGCAATTCGTTGCCGACAAAGCGGCCGATCCCTTCGGCCAGTTCAGCCGGACGCGGCGCAGACAGCATGCGCAGGGCACCGGCGACTTCATCCATCAGCTGGCTCACGTCAGCCAGCTGCTGCGACTGCCAGCCCGACTCGACGTAGGCGACGATGGCGTCCTTCACCTTACCGGTGTTGGCGGTCGCCTCGTGCATCAACGTAGCGAGGATATGACGCGCCTCGCTGCGCGGCAGCATGGCGGTCGGCGTTTCGTTGAGCGGCTCGCCATCGGCGCCGAGGCTTTCGATGTGATCGTCCAGCGATGCTTCCACGTACAGCAGCGCACCGGCGACGTCGAGCAGCAGCTCTTCGTCGGGCGCACGCACGCGGCTGACGATTTCGTCCAGCACCCGTCGCTGTTCGTTCACCACTCGACGCGGCACGCCCAGGGCAAGCATGCCCAGTGTGTCGCCGACGCGCTCGAGGACTTCGGTCTGGCTGGCTAGCTGTGCGGGATCCGCGTGGGTCTGGCGCAGGAACAGATCCAGCGCTTCCTTCACGCGCAGCAGATCGTCCTTCAGTGCCTTCGCCACGGAGTCCAACAAGGCGCGGTTGTGACCGGCCATGGAACCCCGCGCGTGATCGACCTCGCTCTGCTCGGGCAGCAGTGCATCGAGGGCGTACGTCTGTCGCAACTGCTCCATGCGCGGGCTGCCCTGTCGGACCTGGCCCACCACGTAGAGGAGCTTGCGCGCGAGTTCGTCGGCATCGCCGCCACGGAGGCTGGCTTCACCGTTCTCAACCAACTGGCGGATGCTGCGATCGACCTTGCCGATCAGCTGACGCACTTCACCGGTCTGGCTCTTCAATGGGCCCTGCTGCACGCCTTCCAGCACGCCAGCCGCAATCCACCACAGGCGACGACCCGGGACGGTGTGGCAGCGCGCCGTGATGGCATCCAGCGTCTGGACCATGCCTGTCAGCTGCTGGTCGTTGCCCTGACCACGGAACCACGACAGCAACTGTTGCTGGAAGCGCAGACGCAGCGTGGTGACCTCGCTGCGCTGGCGGTCGACGTTGACTTCCTGCTGCGGCACTGGCGCCTGAGCCGGCAAGGCGACTTCGAGGTTCGGCGTGAACAATGCCGATTCGTGCAGCGCCTGCTGGCCACGGCTCGAACGCAGATCGTTGAGCAACGGCAACAACACCACCGGCACATCGCGATGGCCGCCGGAAAGGCGTTCCAGGTAGTCCGGCAGCTGCATCAAGCCGCGCATCAACGCGGCATAGGCTTCCTCACGGTTAGCCACATGGTCTTCGAGCAGCGAGATGGCAAGCGTTTCCATCTCCTCCGTGACCATGGCTGCACCGTAAAGCTCGACCATGCGCAGGGTGCCGTGCACCTGGTGCAGGCTGTCCGCGCAGGAGCGCATCGCATCCCGGTCACCCGGGTTGTCGACATAGGACTCCAACGCCTGCCGGGCTAGGGCGAGCGTTTCATCCAGCTCGGGCTTGACCCACTGCAGGGTGGTGAAATCGATATGGTCTTGAAGTCTCATGCGCCCCTCTCAGCGGCCACGTAACGGTTTGTCACGCAACCGTCGAGGTTGCCTCTGTGAAAAACGTTGTTAGCCAGCTTGTTCAACCCGGCAGCTTAAAGTGAGCCACCGAACGCCGCAGGTCACTCGCCAGCTGGGCCAGGTAACCGATCGAGTCGGCCGTCTGGCTCGCGCCTTGCGAGGTCTGCGAAGTAATTTCCTGGATCGCATTCATCGACACCGAAATATCGGTTGCCGCGGTCGACTGCTGGCGCGCCTGGGTGGAGATGTTTTGAATCAGCGCCGACAAGTCGTGCGACACACGCTCGATGTCGCCCAGTGCGCTACCCGCGTCTTCCGCCAGGCGGGCACCGGCCACCACTTCCGCGGTGGTCTGTTCCATCGAGTTCACCGCTTCGTTGGTGTCGGACTGAATGGTCTGCACCAGCGTTTCGATTCGCTTCGTTGCGCTCGCGGAGCGTTCTGCGAGGCGCTGCACTTCGTCCGCCACCACCGCGAAACCGCGACCCGCTTCACCCGCCGACGCCGCCTGGATGGCTGCGTTCAAGGCGAGGATGTTGGTCTGCTCGGCAATGTCGTTGATCAGTTCCACGATGGAACCGATCTCTTGCGACGACTCACCCAGGCGCTTAATACGCTTGGACGTTTCCTGGATCTGGTCGCGGATGGAGTCCATGCCCGAGATCGTTTCGCGCACCACTTCCGCGCCACGCGATGCGATCTGCACCGAGCGTTCTGCCACATCGGCCGATTCGGCGGAGTCCTTGGACACCGTATCCATCAAGCTGGCGATCTGATTGATCGCGGTGGTCGCCGTGCTGATGCGCTGCGCCTGGTTCTGTGCCGATTCGGCCAGATGGCGTGCCGTGGTCTGCGTTTCCTGTGCGGAGGACGACACCTGCTCCGAGGTCTCGTTGATCGTCGTCACCAGGGTGCGCAACTCGTCGATAGCGTAGTTCACCGAGTCAGCGATGGCGCCCGTAATGTCTTCGGTCACCGTGGTCTTGACGGTCAGGTCACCTTCGGCGAGCGAACCCATTTCGTCCAGCAGGCGCATGATGGCCTCCTGGTTACGCTGGTTGAGTTCGGTCGACTCCTGGAAGCGGCGGCGTTGGTCGGCGATCAACTGCACGATAAGGACGGCGAGGAAGGCCGCCGCACCGATCGCACCGAGCACACCCCACCACAGGTTCGGGAACAGGCGGCGGGTCGGCAGCTTGCTGATCTGGTCGGCGAGTTCATTCGCGCGCAGCAGCACGTTCTGCGAGTCCAGCGACGCCTGGTTACCGGCGCGCTTCACGTCGCTGAGGTTGCCCGCGGCGCTGACCAGCTTGCCCACCGGATCCTGCAGGCCATCCCACTGCGTCTGCATGTCCGCGAGAATCTTGCGCGCGTTGGCATCGCCCATGGCGCGCACGCCCACTTCGGTGTTGCCTTCCAGCAAGCCCTTGAGCACCGAGCCGTAGAGCTGACCGTCGCGGGCCAGACCGTCAGCGGCAGGCTGCGAGGCGTCACCACCCTGCAGCACTTCCTGCACTCGGCGGATCATTCGGTCAGCCAGCACCATCTGACGGGCGGAGGTGTAGGTCTGCTCCGCGCTACCGCCGCGCTGCTGCAGGATGTTCACCACCTGCTCCATGCTGGAGTTCAGCAGAGGCAGTTCGCGACCGAGGGTGGAGGCACGCTGTGCCGAATCCACCACCAGCGCCTTGTTCGAGAGGATCTTGCCGATGTCCCCGTCGAGCTGGCCCCAGGCATTGCTGAGCGCGCTGACGGCGCGGCCAGCCGGCGTGGCGTTGGCGTCGGCATAGGGCTTCATGCCGCCCTTTTCGTCGCCCTTGTTGAGGCGCTGAATCGCCGAGTCGATGGTGTTGCGGTTGGTTTCGAGTTCCTTGAAGGAGTCGACGTTACCGTCCGCCGCTTCCAGCGCAAGCTTCGCTGTCTGCTGCGACAACACCTGGATCTGGGTGGTCAGACCCGTCGCCTGCGCATCCTCGCGGCCACGCAAAGTAAGCATGGCGAAGTCGACACCCGTGAAACCGAACGCAATGACCAGCGCAATGATGAGGCCTGTATAGCCCCGCTCTTTGCCCACGCCCCCTGTAGTGCTCATTTCGTTCACCTCGCCCTTCTACGCCTCGCCGCCCTTGCCGGCGAAGGCGTCGGATCATCGCCCTGATTCCGGCCTTGGCAGCGCCGGTCCTACTCGTCGTTCAAGTGTTGCGCGTCAGGCCGCAGCTTGACGGAAGTCCGGCGCACGAACCAGCTTGCCCATACTGAAGACAGCCAGTCGCGAATCGCCTACACGATCATCCACGAAACGTGCCAGACGCGGATCGTCTTCCTGCTCGGCGTGGCGACGCTGTTCCGCGTCTACCGTACGCTGACCGAAAACTTCATCCACCATCAGCGCCACGTTGCCGGCACCCTGGCGCACGACGAGGAGTCGTGTGCGTTCGGTCGACTGCGTGCGCTCACCAAACAGGAAGCGTGCCAGGTCGATGACCGGCACAAGGTTGCCGCGCACGTTTGCCACGCCCAGCAGCCACGGTTGCGTACCCGGCACCGGCGTCAGCGAAGGGACGGCCAGCAGTTCGCTGATCTCGTCGATGCCGCTGACGAACAGGCGACTGCCCGCGCGATAGCCAATACCGCGCCACAGACCGGGAGCTTCCAGCTTTTCCGGCGTGTCGGAGGCGTGCGCAAGCGAAAGACGTTCGTAACGGGCCAGAATTTCAAACGGCGAGAGCGATTCGGTCTGGCTCATCGTCGTCCCCTCATGCCGCGTTGGGCAGCAAATCGTTGATGCAGGCCAACAAGTCCTTTTCGTTGACAGGCTTGGTAATGAAGGCACGCGCACCCTGGCGCAGCCCCCACACACGGTCCGTCTCCATCGACTTGGTGGTGATCATGACGATCGGAATACCCGACGTCACGGGGTCGCGCGTCAACGTGCGAGTGGCCTGAAAGCCGTTCATGCCCGGCATGATGACGTCCATGATGACCAGGTCGGGCTTCAGCGCGCGCACGCGCTCGATGCCGTCCTCGGCGTTGCCGATGGAGTCGACTTTATAGCCCGCGCGTTCGAGCAGCGTGGTGAACACGCGCACGTCCGTCGGCGAATCGTCGATGATGAGAATATTGGCCACAGGCCCCCCTCAGATCCTGTAGTCGTCGGACTTAAACCGTAACGACATGTCGATGGATTGCACCAAGCAGTTCGTCCCGGGTGAACGGCTTGGTCAAATATTGTTCCGCGCCCACGATGCGGCCACGCGCTTTGTCGAACAGACCGTCTTTCGAACTCAGCATGATGACAGGCGTGCCGCGGAACTGCGGATTGTTTTTGATCAGCGCGCACGTCTGATAACCGTCGAGACGCGGCATCATGATGTCGACGAAGATGATCGCGGGCTTTTGGTCGGAGATTTTGGCGAGCGCCTCGAAACCGTCCACGGCCGTCAGCACGTCACAACCTTCTTTTTTAAGCAAGGTTTCGGCGGTACGGCGAATGGTTTTCGAGTCGTCGATAACCATGACCTTGAGGCCGGCCAGGCCATTTCCATTTATGTTCAAGTTCACAACACCCCCCTGCGACCCGCCCCTGGCTCAGGTAAACCATGCGACCGCCAACCATTGGGCTAGCGGTCCCATATTAGATACAAAACCGCACGTCGAGGACGACGTACGGCGATCGTTCAGCTGGCAGGCACTCGTGCGTTGCTGTTTACCGCCTGCCCGACGTGACGTCAAGCTGAAATCTCACGTATAGCGCTCTACGTCATTGAATCGAACGGTTTGCCTCCTTCGGCGGCCGACATCTGTCTCTTATACACATCTAAAAAAGGGGGGGGGGGGGGGGGGGGGGGGGGGGGGGGGGGGGGGGGGGGGGGGGGGGG